>JADZAQ010000282.1 GCA_020852555.1 Burkholderiales bacterium | reverse complement strand
GGGACAGATGTCGACGCAGTGTCCGCATCCGTCGCACCTCGTCATGTAGACGAAGGTAGGCATGAGTCGCTCTTCGAGCTGTTCCGGTTGAGCTTGCTGTCGATCTTCTAGTAGTGGCGGGGCGCCTCGCGCTTGATGCCGAGTCCCATGTCCATCGGCGCATCGAGCAGCAGTTCCATCGAATGCCGCTTCCGCTGCTCGGGATCGTCCCGCGTCTGCGTCGGCAGGTTCTCCGCCGTGCCGTTGGCCCGGGATACCCGCTTCTCGAAGGCGGCCGCGGGCTTGAAGAACATGTGCGCGAACTTCGACCACGGTATTCCGCCGAACAGCACGACGGTCGCGAGGATGTAGAGCCAGACGACGAAGCCGACGCCGCCGCCCATCGCGGCCCAGACGACCGCGAGCGTCACGCTCGCGAGCAGCGACAGCACGAAGAGGTCCGCTTTCACCAGGCGGAACGGCGAGTGGCCCTCCGCGGAGACGTCCACGCGGATGAAGAACCAGAACCAGTAGCCGCCCACCAGCACCATCAGCGCGCCGATCCACCACAGCGCCGGCCAGATCGCCGGCGTGGTCGTCGCGGCACCGGCGTAGCCGAACACCATGACCGCCGTGGCCGCCAGGTAGAGCACGAAGCCGTACATGCCGAGCAGGTGCGCCACCCGGCGCTTCGGGTTGCAGAACTCCCCCGAGGCCAGCACGTCGACCACGGCGGTCTGCACGGCGATCGAAACCAGCTCGCCGCCGCCCATCTCGCGGCCCTTGCGCTTCGACTTCCCCATGTTGGCGAAGAAATACTTCGCGCTGCCCTTGTGGATGACGTCGAAGAGCGTTCCGGCCACCACGGCCAGCGCCATCGCCACCAGGAACCACTGCATGAAACCGGCAGGCAGCGACGCGCCCGCGACGGCGAACGGATTGACGCTCGGCATGGAATTCCCTCCCGTGCGCAATTTTACGTGGGCGTCCGCCCGCCGACGCAAAATCTTGCTATGCCGCCATAGGGCGGTTGAATGGTGCTCGGGGGGGCTGATGCGGCGGATTTCGAAGCGGCCCCGCGCAAAGACGGGGGGCACCGCGTCTAAGCCGCCATGGCGGCACCCGGTAACGTTGCGGCACTGCCGGCGGCGCCGGCCGCGCAAGCGGCCCCGCTCGCCGGTCAGCTCGGCAGATTCTGCGCGATGCGTCCGCCGTCGACGTAGTACGTCTGCCCGGTGACGTAGCTCGCCTCGTTCGACAGCAGGAACGAGATCACCGCCGCGACCTCGTCGGGCTCGCCGACCCGCTTCAGCGGAGTGCGCGCATGCACGCCGTCCAGCGCGCGCGGGTTCACCGCGACCCACCGATCGAGCATCTCGGTGCGTATTGTGCCAGGGCCGACGGCATTGACGCGGATGCCATGCGGAGCGAGCTCGACCGCCATGACGCGCGTCATCTGGGCGATCGCGCCCTTGGTCGCCGCGTACTCGGTGTGCGTGGCGCTACCGATCACCGCGTTGACCGAGGACAGGTGCACGATCGAGTACGACCCGCTCTCGGGTAGGCCTTGCGCGACCATCGCCTTCGCCACGACCTGGGCGAACCTGAACGAGCCCAGCACGTTCACGTCGATGATTTCCTCGAACGCTTCGTCGGTGACGTCGAACAGCGGCGTGCGCCGGTCGACCCCGGCGCTGTTGACCAGGCCGTCGATGCGGCCGAAGGCATCGAGCGTCCGGTTCACCGCGGCCTGCACGTCGGCGCGGCTCGTTACATCGCACTGGATGGCGATGTGCGAACGCGCGTCACCGTCGAGGAGCGCCCGTTGAGCCATGGAGGACTCGGCGCGGTCGGCAATGGCAATGCGTGCACCCTGCGCGAGGAGCATCCGTGCGGTCGAGAAGCCGATTCCGCCCAACCCCCCGGTGACGATGAACACGCGCCCTGAATGTCGAAGCGTCACGACTTGCCGCCGAAGCAGTGATGTCGGGTCTGGTGACTCCGGATGAACTCCCAATCGAGCGTGACGCCGAGCCCCGGTCCGTCGGGCACCGGATAGCAGCCATCCTTGCCGACCGCGGTCATCGAGTCGGAGTACCCGTCGGCGTACACGGGCGGCAGGATCGTGGGGATGCCGGGGCCGACCAGCGCCAGCTCGTAGTAGTTGCTGTTGCGGATGGCGCTCATGCAGGCGCGATGCGCGGGGCCCGCGGAATGGATCTCGCAATCGAGCCCGAACGCCTCGGCAAGATGCGCCGTCTTCATCGTGCCGGTGACGCCGAGGTCGTACTCGGGATCGGCGCGCACGAAATCGGTCGCCTCGGCGGCGATCCAGTCGGCCTTCGGCTCGAGCCCGCGCACGTGCTCGAGCGCCAGGATCGGCGTCCTGATCATTTGCCGCAGTTTTTTCTGCGCATGCTGCGATGTGCCGTTGTCGCGGAACGGATCCTCGAGCCAATAGAAGCCCGCCTCGTCGCACGCCCGCCCGATCCGGAGCGCGTCGGCGAAGGTGAGGATCTCGCCGCCGAGATCGAGCATCAGCTCCATGCGGCCGGCGAAGTGCTTGCCGAGGTGCCGGATGTTCTCGATTTCGCGGCCGGCGTCGCCGTCGGTCCATCCGTGCACCTTGAAGGCACGAAAGCCGAGCGCGTAGCACTGCTCGGCGAAGTCGGCGAACGCCTCCTTGCAGCAAAGCCCGCCGTTGTCGTCGGCGTGGATCGCGCTCGCGTAGGCCGGAAGGCGCTTGCGGTATCCGCCGAGAAGCGCGCTGACCGACATGCCGGTGCGCCGGCCCACCAGATCCCACAGCGCGCAGTCGACGTGCGACGCCCCCACTCCGCCGAAATGCCGGAGCACCTTCTTGAGATCGTTGAAGATGCGCTCGCGCTCGTCCACGACCTGGCCGACGATCAGCGGCGCGACGAAGAGCACCTGCCCCAAGTGCGGCAGCTTGCCTCCGAGTCCCGGCGCGAACTCGCCGACCGACCCTTCGCTGCCGGTGATGCGCACGACGAAGTTGCCGATCCTCGACTGCGCGCCCTTCTGGTAGACGCGATTGTGCTTGCGATCGGCGCCCAGGTCCTGCACGAGGAACTCGTACTCGAAGACCTCGACGCGTGCGATCCGCTCCGTCATTTCGATGACCCTACGAGGTGGGCAGGAGGACCTGGCGCAGCGGCGCACCCGATGCGAGCAGGTCGAACGCCTCGTTGAGACCGTCGAGGCGAACGGCTTCCCCCGCGATGCGGTCCACCGGCAGACGCCCCTCCCGATGAAGCGCAATGAACCGCGGAATGTCGCGCAGGGGCACTGCCGAGCCGAAGTAGCTTCCCTTGATCGTCCGCTCCTCCGCGACGATGCTCGCCTGCGCGACCGGAAGCTGGACGTTGCCCGGCGGCAGGCCGCCGATGACCGTCGTTCCACCGCGGCGCGTGACGCGGTAGGCGATGTCGAAGGACTTGGCGGCGCCCGCCATTTCGAATGCAAAATGGACGCCGCCATGCGTCGCGTCGCGAATGCGTGCGATGCAGTCGGGGTCGTCGGCCGCCACCGTCAGGTCGGCGCCGATCTCGCCGGCGACGCGAAGCTTTTCCGGATGCAGGTCGACGGCCACGATCGGGAATGCACCGGCGAGACGCGCCCCGAGCAGCGCGCTCATGCCCACCCCGCCCAGCCCGACGATCGCCACCGCTTCGCCTGCCTTGACGCGCGCCGTGTTGAGCACGGCGCCGACGCCGGTGAGAACCGCGCAGCCGAACAGCGCACCCACCTCGACGGGGATGTCGCCGTCGATCCTCACGAGCGAGTTCCGGGCCATCACCGTGTATTCGGAGAACGCGGCAACGCCCACGTAGTGGTGCACGGGCTCGGTTCCGCGCGAGAAGCGCGTGCCGCCGGTTGCGAGGGTGCCCGCGGCGCTGTAACCGGGTGCAGGCTCGCACAATGCCGGACGCCCCTCCATGCAAGGCACGCAATGACCGCAACTCGGCACGAAGGTCGTCACGACGCGGTCGCCCGCCCGCAGGTCGTTCACGCCCGCTCCCACTTCCAGGACTTCGCCGACGGCTTCATGGCCGAGGACGATCGGCAGCGGCGTTCGTTCGCGTGGACGTGCGCCGTCGATGGCCGACAGGTCGGAGTGGCACAGGCCCGCCGCCTTGATCGCGAGCAGGACCTCGCCGGGGCCCGGGCCCCGCAGATCCAGTTCCTCGACGATCAATGGACGGCTTCGCGCGTACGGACTCGGGGCGCCGATCGCGGTCAGCACGGATGCGCGTGTCTTCACGATGCTGCTCTCGGGGAAGAGAAGGTGGTCGCGTCGCTTCGCCGCGCGCCGGCGGCTACTCCATGAGGCGGACGAAGTACAGCACCATGTCGGGCCAGGCCATCGTCGATCCGACGACCACCATGTCGGCCGCGATGAAAATTCCGACACCCTTGAAAATGGTCCAGGTATCGGCGATGTCGCCGACGACGCTCTTGATCACGAACACGTTGAGACCCACCGGCGGCGTCAGCATCCCGATCTCGAGGAACTTGACGAGGATCGCGCCGAACCAGATGAGGTTGATGTCGAGTGACACCAGCACCGGATAGAGGATCGGGATCGTCAGCAGCATGATCCCGACCGGCTCGAGGAACATGCCGAGGATCATGTAGAGCACCGTGATGATCAGGAAGAACTCGATCTGCGTCGGCATGACGG
>JADZAQ010000281.1 GCA_020852555.1 Burkholderiales bacterium | reverse complement strand
GCGAGTGTGTGCCCCGAAGGGGTCGGCTCAATACGGCCAGAATTCTCGGAGGTCAGTGCGCCAGAATTTCCGGAACAGTGGGCGTCAGAATTTCCGGAACCCACACTTCGTGCTGACGCAAACGTAGATCACCGCGCCGACCATGATCGGCAGCGTAGATCCATTCGCCGGCTCGGGCAAGCTGCGTTTGCGAGGCACGATGTCTATTCGGAAGCCCGCAACTGTTCCTGGTACATCTCGACCACGATGCTCGCCATCGTTTCTGCATGCCGGCGGATGTCCTCGATGTTCTGATCGGTCATCGACTCCGCGTCCTCGCCGAGCAGTTCACGACAGCGCACGATCGAAATCGGCTCCGGCCTCGAATCCGCACGTTCGACGTCGTACTCCATGGGCGCCCTTGCTAACTCGCTGCAGACGTTCGTGATGCGGTGGAGTGTGCTGTCACCGAACGTTCAAATGCGGCCACAGAGGAACGTTTGAAAAGCGGCCACGCGGTAGGCGGTCTGAGTATTGTCTGACTCCTCACCCGCGCGCAAGCGCGGGTTCTTCGTCTTCAATCCGTTCAAAAGATAGCGATGGCGGTGGGCGCTTGTGGAAAACCGTCTGCGGTTTTCCAAGGACCGGTGGGCGCGGTTTGCGCGTCCACGGGTCCGGCAGCGTCCACGGCCTCAGTCGTCGCCGGCCGCACTCGCGCGTTGCCGGAGCCGGTAGCTCTTGCCGGTCATCTGGAGGATCGTCGCGTGGGCGAGGAACCGATTGAGAATCGCGGTCGCCGCGGGCACGTCGCCGAGGAAGACGCCCCAGTCCTGCGTCGGCCGATTCGTCGTAATCAGTGTCGCCGCCGCTTCGTGCCGCCGGACGAAGACCTCGAGGAGATCCTCGGCGGCATTCGCGGCGAGCTTCTTCATTCCGAAGTCTTCGAGGACGAGGAGGTCGACGCGTGTGAGCTGCTGGACCAGATCGCGTCGCTCGCCGGTGGCCTCCGCCTCGGCGAAGTCGGCGGCGAGAGCAAAGGTGCTGCGCACGAGCGCGCGTCGGCCGGCGCGAATCGCGCCGATCGCGATCGCGGTGGCGATGTGCGATTTGCCGACACCAGGTGGGCCGATCAGCAGGACGCCGCGGTGCATGTCGACGAAGCGCGCGTTCGCCAATTCGACGATCTTCGCCTTGGGAATCTTCGGATTGAAGGTCCACTCGAAATCGGCGAGCGTCTTCATCGTCGTGATGCCGGCCTGTTTGAGCCGGCGCGCGAAGAGCCGATCGGCGCGTCGGGCGAGCTCGTCCTGGACGAGCAGCTCGAGAAACTCGAGATGCGGCAGCGGGGCCGCCTCGGCTTGGGCGACGCGGCCCGGCAGGGCCTCGACCATCCCCGACAGCCGCAGATGGCGAAGGCGCGTGGTTAAGTGCGGATTCATCGTATGAAGTCCTCCAAGGTGTACTGGGTCAGGGGGCGAATCGCCGGATCGTCGGTGACGAGCGTCGGTCGGGGCGGCGCCGGCGTGCGCTCCACGAGCCGTCGAATGGTCTGATAGCGAAAGTGCTGGTGCGCGTACGCCTCGGTGACCGCGGCCAGGATCCGCTCGCGTGGATGGCGGCGCGTGAGGCCGAGGACGCCCTGAATCAACCGAATGGCGCGCACCCCACGCGCGGCAAGGGCGGCGTCGGCCCACTGTGTGACGGCGGGGCCGACGCGCTCGCATTGGCCGACGAGCCGATCGACAAACGCCTGCTGCCGCGTGGACGCCTCGGTCTCGCCGGCGCGCGGGGCAAACACGCCGGCGGCGACCCGGGCGTGCACCACCACGAGCGCATCGGCATGGAAGACGCGCACCAGGTGCGCGTCCCATTGCACCCGGAGACGCTGGCCCAGGAGGGTGAGCGGCACCGGATAGAACGCGCCCGCCACTTCGACGTGCCCGTCAGTGTGGACCGTCCGCTCACCCGCGGTGAAGAACGGAAACGCGGTGCTGGCGAGCGGCTGCAGCGCCGTCTGCTCGACCTCGATGAAGTGCGTCCACACTTGGCGGTGGGTCGTGCCGTGAATGCGCAGGCGCGCGATGGTGCGATTCCAGTGCCGCAGAAACGCATTCTGCGCGTCGAGACTGTCAAACGTGCGGCCCTTGAGCGCATTGCCTTTGACGTAGCCGCCACTGCGCTCCTGCTTCCCGTTTTCTTGCGGCGTGCGCGGCTGCGTCGGCAGGGGCGTGAAGCCCCAGTGTCGCGCGAACGCGAGATAGACCTCATGACTGTCGGGATCAAAGAAGCACGCGCGCACGACGGCCGCTTTGAGATTGTCGTGGCGAATGACAAGCGGGACGCCGCCGAGATCGCGGAAGGCACGCTCATGCAGCCGGAGGAACGTCTCGAGTTTTTGATCCCAGACGGCCTCCTCGTAGCCATGGCGCGAGTGGCCGAGCGTCAGGCGAAAGACCCACGGCCGGCGCCACTCACCGGTGCCGACGTCGAGGGTCGGTGCGCCGCGGAAGAAATCGACTTGACCTTCGGCTCCTGGCGCACAGTGAAACACGCCGACGGCCTTTCGCGTCGGCGCGATCGTCCGCACGAAGCGCTTCACCGACTCGTAGCTGGCGCCGTAGCCGTACTCCTCGACCAGGTCCTGCCAGATCCGCTGCAGGCTCAGACCGGTGTCGAGTTTCTCGGCGATCGCCGTCCGATACAGGGCCGCAGTGAACCGCGGGCGCGGCGTCGAGCCGGGGAACGTTTTGGCCGGGTTTGCCGCCGAGCCGGGGAACGTTTCGGCCGCATTTGAATCGCCACCGGGGGAAACATCGGGGGATGCTGACGACGGTGACGCGTCGGAGCCGGGGAACGCTTTGGCCGCATTTGAACGGCGCGTCCGGTCATAGCGGCTGACCGTCTCACGCCGGACGCCGGTCTCGGCTTCGATGCGGCGGTAGCTCCATCCGAGCTCCAGCAGGGCAAGAACTTGCGATTTCTTCGTCATTTTCAGGTAGTTAGGCATCGACATCCTTGAGGTACGGAACCCTCAAGGATGCCGGAGCACCCCTACCTGCCGTGGCCGAGTATGAAGTGGTCCCTCGGTCAAGAGCAGAGTTCTGCCGTCATGACTGGCGGCGGCGATGCGTCAGCATCGTGCATCTGCCAGCCGCCCGCCGACGCGGGCACACCGACTTCCCCGAATC
>JADZAQ010000280.1 GCA_020852555.1 Burkholderiales bacterium | reverse complement strand
GCGCCGAGGACGATGAGCAGGATGCCGAGGATCCGTGGAAAGTACCCCGGCCCCATCCGCGCCGCGCTGCCGAGCGTGTAGTTCGAACCCACGGTGATGGCGAAGATGCCCAGCGCGATGAAGAGGATGCCGGCCCAGAAGTCCTTCGGATTACGTATCGACAGCATGCGCGTTCACCTTCTGCGAGTCGCGGATTGGACGTGCCGGGAGCTTAGGCGCGCCACCTTTCAAATGGCTTTCATCGCGCGGGCTTTCCCCAACGTATCGACCCTGGGTGACCACGGGCGCCGATCCCCGCTGGCGGTCCGCTGCCCGTACGCGACCGCCGGGAGGGGGTGCCTCGACGATGGGGTACAGTCCCATCGTGACGATCCGCATCCTCGCCGTGGAAGACGATTCGCACATCGCGCGCCTCCTGGAACGCGAGCTGGGTCGGCTGGGCTACGTCCTGCGGCGAGCCGATACCGCCGCCGCGGCGGTGCAGGAGCTGCGCCGTGAGACACCGCACCTGTTGCTCCTCGATCTCGGGCTTCCCGATCGCGACGGCAGCGATCTCTTGCGCGACCTGCGCGCGGCGGGCGACACGCTGCCGGTGATCTGCCTCACCGCGCGCGATCGTCCGGTCGAGCGGGTCGGCGGCCTGCGCGCCGGGGCCGACGACTATCTCGTCAAGCCTTTCGATGTCGCCGAGCTCGACGCGCGCATCCAGGCCGTGTTGCGGCGTGCGGATCGCGCGGTGCCGCAGGAAGTCGTCGTCGGCGGCCTGCGCCTTGCCGCCGACGAGGCGCGGCTCTTCGGCATCGACGGCCTCGTCGCACTGACGCCGCGCGAGCTGCACGTGCTGCGCCGGCTGCTCAAGAATGCGGGGCGCGTGGTGACCAAGGCCCAGCTCACCGAGACGCTCGCCGCACTCAACGAGGACATCGGCGACAAGACGATCGAGGTCTACGTGCACCGGATTCGCCACAAGATCCAGGGCAACGGCGTGGAGATCGTCACCGTGCGCGGTTTCGGGTATCTGCTGCGCGCGATCGCCTGATCGCGGAAGATCGTGGGGGCCATGGAGTCGCGCGCACCGGCCGGGGTCTCGCTGCGCCGCCGGCTTCTCCTCAAGCTCGCGCTGCCGCTGCTCGTCCTGTTCGCGCTCGACGGTGCGCTCTCGGCGTGGGCGGCGCGCCATTACGCCAACCACGTCTACGACCGCTGGCTCTACGATTCGGCGCAGACCCTTGCGCAGCAGGTGCGACTCACTCGCGACACGACGGCGCTGCACCTGCCGCAGGTCGCGCGCGAGATGTTCGAGTGGGACGCCGAGGACCGGGTGCTGTTCCGCGTCGAGGGTTCGCGCAGCGGGCTCATCGCCGGCCAGAGCGTGCCGATGCAGGGCAGCAACACCGTGCAGGGCTTCAACCTGCGCTACTTCGATGCCTCCGTCGACGGCGCGCTGATGCGCTGGGCAGTGCTCACCTCGCCGTTGCCACCGGTCGGCGAGGAAGTGACCATCGTCGTCGGGGAGACGACGCACAAGCGCGATCGCCTGACCGAGGAGATCATGCTCGCGGTGTGGCTGCCGCAAATCGTGCTGCTGGTGTTCGCCGGCGGCTTCGCGTGGCGCACCATCGTCGTCCAGACGCAGAAATTGCACGCGCTGTCGGTCTCGCTGCGCGACATGAGCTACAAGACCCTGGCGGCGTTGCCTGGCGCGGACATGCCCGAGGAGATGCAGCCGCTCATCGAGGCGCTCAATGCGCTCATCCAGAAGCTCGATGCGGCGGGACTGGCGCATCGGTCGTTCGTCGCCAACGCCGCGCACCAGCTCCGCACGCCGCTCACCGCACTGTCGTTGCAGGCCGAGCAGGTACTGAACAGCGAGAGCCTGCCCGAGATGCGCGTGGCGGTGCGGGAACTGCGCAGCGCGGTGCAGCGCGCGACGCGGCTTGCCAATCAGCTCCTGCTGCTGTCGCGCGCCGAGCCCGAGGCGCAATCGGGCGCCAACCGCAGGCGCACCGACCTGTACGAGCTCGCCTTCGAGACGGCGAGTGCCTGGGTGCCGCAAGCAGTGGCGGCGGGCATCGATCTCGGCTTCGACGAGACCTCGGATCACGCGAGCGCCGACGTCGATGCCGCACTCGTCGCCGAGGCGATCAACAACCTCCTCGACAACGCGCTCAAATATTGCCCGCGTGGCGCGCGGGTGACGGTGGCCGTGCGGCAGCGGCCCGAGCCCACGGTCGTGGTCGAGGACTCCGGTCCGGGCATTCCCGAGCCGGCGCGGGGCCGCGTGATCAAGCGCTTCCATCGCGGTGATCACGGTGGCAATACGGGCACCGGGCTCGGGCTCGCGATCGCCCACGAGATCGCGCTCGCGCACGCGGGGCAGTTCGTGATCACCGACGCCGAAGGCGGCGGAGCGCGCTTCGAGCTGCGGCTGCCGGCGGGCTGACCCGTACAATCGCGGGCTTGGAACCGCCCGTGCGGAACCGCTGCACCCGTCGCACCGCCTTGTCCCTCTTCACCTTCATCGCGCGCTTCGCAGCGCGGCACTGGCGTGCTTACTCCGGTGCGAGCTTCATGCTCGCCGGCATCGCGGTGCTCACCGTCTGGGTGCCGCGGCGGGTGGGGCACATCATCGACGCGCTGGTCGCCGGGACGCTCGTCGGCGCTGCGCTATGGTGGGAGGTTGCGATCCTGCTCGCGATGGGGATCGCGATCTACCTCCTGCGCGTGGGCTGGCGGCTCGCACTGTTCCGCGCCGCGTACCAGATGGGCCGCGACCTGCGCACCGAGCTCTTCGCACGCCTCGCCTTGCAGGCGCCGGCGTACTTCCATCGGGTTAGCACCGGCGAGCTCATGGCCAGCGCCACCAACGACGTCGATGCCGTGGAAATGGCCGCCGGCGAGGCCTTTCTCGCCGGCTTCGACGGCACGCTGACGCTCGTTCTCGTGGTGGCGATGATGACGCTCGGCATCGACTGGCGGCTGGGCCTCGCCGTCCTCCTGCCGTTCCCGTTCATGGGCTGGGCGTTCTACGTGATCTCGCGCCGCGTGCACGAGGCGTCGCGGCAGGCGCTCGATCGCTTCTCGGACCTCAACGCCGAGGTGCAGGAGTCGATCACCGCCGTGCGCACCCTGCGCGCACTGGGCCTCGTGCAGCGCGCAGGTCGCGATTTTGCCGACCGGGCGCAAGCCGCGACCGATGCGGCGTACCGGGCGCAGCGCTGGGAATCGGCGTTCGAGCCGGCGGTCGGCATCGCGCTTGCCGCGGCGACGATGCTCACCTTCGCGCTCGGCGGCTGGCTCGCCTGGCGCGGCGAGGTCACGATCGGCACGCTCACCGCGTTCACGATGTACCTGGTGCAGCTCATCTGGCCGATGTTCGCGGCCGGCTGGGTGCTCTCGCTCGTGCAGCGCGGGAAGGCGGCGTGGGCGCGCCTCGATCCGGTCTTGCGCGCACCGCTCGGCATCGCCGACACGGGTTCGCACCGGGGGGCACCCGAGGGGACTTTGCGGGCCGAGGCGGTGACCTTTCGCTATCCCGGCACGCGGGCACTGGCACTCGCCGACATCGAATTCACGCTCACTCCCGGGCGCACGCTCGGCATCGTCGGACCGACCGGCGCGGGCAAGTCGACGCTCTTGCAGCTGATCCTGCGCCATGCCGAGCCTGCCGATGGCCACATCACCTGGGGTGGTGTCGCCTTGCCCGACTTTACGCTGGCCGCCTTGCGCGCGGCGATCGCCTGGGTGCCGCAGGAGGCGTTCCTGTTCTCGGCGACGATCGCCGAGAACATCGCGCTCGCGCACGCGGAAGCGGCCTCCGAGGAGGTCACGCACGCCGCGCGTCTCGCCGACCTCGACGCCGACGTGCGGCGCTTTCCGGACGGCTATGCGACGCGGGTCGGCGAGCGCGGCGTGACGCTCTCCGGCGGCCAGCGGCAGCGGGTGGCGATCGCCCGCGCGCTCCTCGCCGAGGCGCCGCTGCTCCTCCTCGACGATGCCCTGTCGGCAGTCGACACCGGGACCGAGGCACGTATCCTCACCCACCTGCGCACGGCGCGCGCCGGCCGCACCGCGATCATCGTGAGCCACCGGCTTTCGGCGGTTGCCGACGCCGACGAGATCTTCGTGCTGAAGGCGGGCCGCATCGTCGAGCGGGGTGACCATGCGGCGCTGCTGCGTATCGGCGGCTGGTACGCGGCGCAGTGGCGCTACCAGCAGCTCGAAGCGACGCTCGAGGCACTCTGACGTGGTGACTGCGCGCCAGGAAGCATCGCGCGGTGCGCTGCGCCTCCTCTGGCGCTCGGCGCTGCCCGATCGCGACGCGGCCGTACGCGCCGGGGTCTGGCTCGTCGTGGCGGGGCTCCTCGAGGCCGTCGGCCCGATCCTCGGCAAGCGCTTCATCGACGACTATCTCGTCCCCCGCGTGGCCGACGTGCCGATGATCGTGGCGCTCATCGGCGGCGCCTTCGCGTGCACCGCGCTGGCGAGCCTCCTGCGCTACCGGCAACTCCTGCGCCTAGCCTGGCTGTCCACCCGCTCGGTGCAGCGCCTGCGCGAGGAGGTCTACGGCCACGTGCTCCGCATGCCGATGCGCTTCTTCGACCGCGCGATCGCCGGACAGCTCGTGAGCCGCATCACCAACGACACCGAAGCGGTGAAGCAGCTCTACACGCAGGTCCTCTTCGAAATGCTGGTCGGCCTCACCGTGCTCTTCGGCGTGGTGGTGGCGATGCTGTGGCTCGACTGGCGGCTCATGCTCATCGTCTTGCTCCTGGTGCCGGCGACGATCGCCATCGTCTGGGGTTACGAGCGGTTGTCGGCGGTCGCCGTCGCGCGCACGCGCGAGCTGCGCAGCGACATCAACGCCCAGATGGCGGAGGCGATCGCCGGGATGAGCGTCCTGCAGGCCACCGGCGCGGTGTCCCGCTTCGCCGCGCGGTTCGCGCGGACCAACGACGCGCACTACGCGGCGCGCGGCCGCATCCTGCGCGCCAATGCGTGGCTGCTGCGGCCCGCACTCGACCTCGTCAACATCCTCCTCATCTGCGTCATCGTGATCGGCGTGGGCACGCAGCAGGTGCGGGTCGTCGAGGTGGGGCTCCTCTAT
>JADZAQ010000279.1 GCA_020852555.1 Burkholderiales bacterium | reverse complement strand
GGGGCGCGGTGGTGACGCGCCGCGCGGTCGGAACCCGTGGGTGGTGGGGCGACGGCGGTGACGCTCTCCGCGCGCAGGGGCGCGCTTCGTGCGCCCCCACCGTCGCCTTGATCCAGCAGCGCGATGTGCCGCGAAGAGCACCAAACTGCGCCTGTCATGGTCGACGTCCTTCGTCTCGGATCGCTGTGCTGTGTCGACCAGCGGGGCGGGGCGCACGAAGCGGGCTCCCGCCCGCGGAGAGCGTCACGCACCGCTGCCCCTGCGTGGTCGGACGTCGTCCCCGAGGTTGGCTTACAGTCGCGAGAGCAGGATGAGCATCGCCGCCCCGAACCCCAGGCTCGTCGCGATCACGTAGGCGCCGAGGCCCGGCTTCCACGAGGGGGCGGTGCCGGCCGCCAAGACGCCACCCGGATCGTATGCCCCGCCTCCGGGTACGTCGGCGCTCGGCGCATCGACCGTGACGAGATCGGCTTGCACGAGGTCCAGAAGCTCGTATTCGAGCTTCGGAGCCTCGGATCGATAGTGCGTGGCGAGATGCGCGAAGGTGCGCGGCTCCGCCAAGTCGGCGAGCAGCCGCCGCTGGATCGGCGACAGCCGCGCATCGGGCGTGGCCACTGCCTGGTCCCCCGCGACGGTGCGGCCCCACACCGTATCCGGCTCGACGTACATGAATGCCTCGTGGCGTTATCCTGTGGGTGGCGTGCGAGAATTGCGCGCGGCAGCACCCTCGATGGTCGAACACGATGCAACCGTCATGCCACGAGGTCGGCATTCGCCGGCGCTGGCCATACCTTCCGTCGGCCTCACGCCGTGTACGGCGCAGCCGGTCAGCTACGAGGTGTCGATGACAACGACGCACGGTACATCCATCCGCATTTCCAGCCAATTCGACTCCGGCGCGATCGAGGTGGTGTCGACGTCCGATCCCGGCGCGATCGCCCTGCGCCTGCGCGCCGATTCGCACGCCGACATCCGGCAGTGGTTCCATTTCCGGCTGCAGGGGGCGCGCGATCGCGCGGTGCGTTTGCGCTTCGTCAACGCCGGCGAGGCCACCTACGTCGACGGCTGGCGCGGCTACCAGGCCGTCGCCTCGTACGACCGGGTCGCGTGGTTTCGGGTGCCGACGCACTTCGACGGCCGCGAGCTCGTCATCGCGCACACGCCGGAGCGCGACAGCCTCTACTACGCATACTTCGAGCCGTATTCGTGGGAGCGGCACCTCGAACTCCTCGGCCGGGTCGAGGCGTCGCCGCGTGTGCGGGTGAGCGATCTGGGCACGACGATCGAGGGCCGCGACATGAACCTCGTGACCGTCGGCGAGGAGGGTGCCGGGCGGCGTTCGCTGTGGGTCATCGCCCGCCAGCATCCCGGCGAGACGATGGCCGAGTGGTTCGTCGAGGGGATGCTGGAGCGCCTCGTCGATCCCGCCGATCCCATCGCCCGCAGCATCCTCGCGCGGGCCGTGCTGCACGTGGTGCCGAACATGAACCCCGACGGCAGCGTGCGCGGCAACCTGCGCACCAATGCCGCCGGGGCGAACCTCAATCGCGAATGGCAAGCGCCGTCGCGCGAGCGCAGCCCCGAGGTGCTGTGCGTGCGCACGGCGATGCAGGAGAAGGGCGTCGACGCGTTTCTCGACGTGCACGGCGACGAAGGCCTGCCGTACGTCTTCATCGACGGCAACGAGCGCCTGCCGACCTACACGCCGCAGATGGCGCGTGTGGAGGGCGAATTCTGCGCGGCACTGCGCGGTGCCAATCCCGACTTCCAGACCGAGCACGGCTATCCCGCGAACAAGGAAACCAAGGTGAACCTGACGGTCGCCTCGAAGTGGGTCGGGCACACCTACGGTGGCCTGGCGCTCACGCTGGAGATGCCCTTCAAGGACAACGCCGATCTGCCCGATCCGCAGCGCGGGTGGAGCAGCGCGCGCAGCAAGCGCCTGGGCGCGGACACGCTGACCGCGCTCTTCGCGCTGCTCGCGCACTCCGGCTGACGGAGCGACGCGCGGGACTCACGAGCGGGGGAGGGCGAGGGTGCGAACGATCCTGGTGGCCAATGCGAAGGGTGGCAGCGGCAAGACGACGCTCGCCACGCACATCACCGGCTGGCTCGCCGGCAAGCGGCAACGCGTGGGGCTGCACGACGCCGATCCGCAGCGCTCGGCGACGCAATGGCTCCAACGGCGCCCGGCACTGTTCCCGTCGATTGCCGGCTTCCCGGCCGATGCGAGCCGCAAGGAGATGAAGGAGATCGGCCTCGACTGGGTCGTCGTCGACAGCGCGGCCGGCCTGCGCGGCGACGCGCTCCGCGACGCGCTGCGTCGGGCCGATGCGCTGGTGGTCCCGGTGGCGCCGTCGATCTTCGACATGACCGCCACGGCCGACTTCCTCGGCGCGGTCGCCGACGCCAAACCGGTGCGCGAGGGCGGCGTGGCGGTGGCGCTGGTCGCGATGCGCGTCGACGCGCGGACGCGCGCCGCGGCCGAACTCGATCGGTTTCTGGAGGCCTTTTCGTTCCCGCTCGTCACCCACCTGCGCGACACGCAGGTCTACGTGTATTGCGCGCGCGACGGGCTATCGGTGTTCGACCTGCCGCGTTCGCGGGGGGAGCAGGATTGGGAGCAATGGCGCCCGCTCACGCGCTGGCTCGCGCAACGGAATCCGAGGTAGCGCCGCGCTCGGAACGGCGTGGCGGCCAGTGCGGCGGCCGAGGCCGGCGGGCGTAGATCCCGACGACCCCGGTCGACCGGCAACGACTATTTCTTGGCGGCTTCCTTGGCCGCGTCGACCGCCTTGGCGGCGGTGTCCTTCGCCGCATCGGCAGCCTTGGCGGCAGCGTCCTTGGTCGCATCGACCGCTTGGCCAGCGGCGTCCTTGGTCGCTTCGGCAGCCTTTGCCGCCGCGTCCTTGGTCGCATCGGCGGCCTGGCCGGCAGCGTTGGTCGCGGCGGCGGCAGCGTCCTTGGCGGCCGCTTCGGTCTTCGCAGCAGCGTCCGCGGCAGCGGTCTTGGCCGCTTCGGCAGCCTTGGCGGCCGCGGTGGCGGCTTCCTTCTTGGCAGCTTCGGCCTGTTCCTTGGCCTTGTCGCTGCAGGCGGTCAGCGAGACCGCCAGGGCGAGGGCCGACAGGCCCACGATGATCGACTTGCGCATGGCATTCTGTCCTTTAGCGAGTTGGGGTCTATCGAGGTCACCCGAACCTCGAGAGGCCAACATTTTATCGCAAGTGCACAACGGCATTTTCATACGGAGACCCGAGACCCGGATGGTGCACTGCAACTGTGTCATTTCTGCATCACCCGCCGCTCAG
>JADZAQ010000278.1 GCA_020852555.1 Burkholderiales bacterium | reverse complement strand
AGCGGCCGCTCGCGCGGATCGGGAACGGCGAGCGCGCTGGCGATCACCAGCGCCTCGGCAAGGCAGCCGCGCTCGCGCGCGGCCAGCACGATGCGCCCGATGCGCGGATCGAGCGGCAGCCGTGCCAACTCCCGACCGAGCGACGTGAGCGTGCGCGCGGCGTCGACCGCCCCGAGCTCTTGCAGCAGTTGATACCCGTCGGCGATCGCCCGTGGGGTCGGCGCCTCGACGAAGGGAAAGGCGGCGACGTCGCCCAGGTCGAGTGCCGCCATGCGCAGGATCACCGCGGCGAGCGAGGAACGCAGGATCTCGGGATCGGTGAAGGGGGGGCGCTTCGCGAAGTCTTCCTCGGCGTACAGCCGCACGGCGACGCCGTCCTGCACGCGTCCGCTGCGGCCCGCGCGCTGCTGCGCCGCCGCCTGCGACACCTTCTCGATCTGCAGCAGCGTCGTCTTGTTGCGCACGCTGTAGCGCTTGACGCGCGCGAGACCGGTGTCGATGACGCAGCG
This sequence comes from Burkholderiales bacterium, assembly GCA_020852555.1. Lineage (GTDB taxonomy): Bacteria > Pseudomonadota > Gammaproteobacteria > Burkholderiales > Casimicrobiaceae > VBCG01. Next base: position 9,845 of record JADZAQ010000278.1, on the reverse strand, counting down.
GATGCCGGGCACGGTGAGCGAGGTCTCCGCCACGTTGGTGGCGAGCACGATGCGCCGGCCCGCGCTCGGCGCGAACACGCGCTGCTGCTCGGCCACCGACAGTCGCGCATAGAGCGGGAGAATCTCCATGGCGTGCGCGTACGGACGCCGGGCGAGGCGGGCGCGCAGCAGATCGCCGGTCTCGCGGATCTCGCGCTCGCCGGGCAGGAAGACGAGGATGTCGCCCGGCCCCTCGCGCCAGAGCTCTTCGGTCGCATCGACGATCGCCGCTTCCAGATCCTCCTCGTCGTCGGCCGCGCTCTCGTTCTCGGCCGACACCACCGACCGGTCGCCGGCGAGCGGCCGGTAGCGGACGGCGACCGGGTAGACGCGCCCCGAGACCTCGATCACCGGCGCCGACACGCCATTGACGGCGAAGTGCTGCGCGAAACGCGCGGCATCGATCGTCGCCGAGGTCACGATCACCTTGAGATCCGGACGCCGCTCGCCCAGGCGGTGCAGGTAACCCAGCAGGAAGTCGATGTTGAGGCTGCGCTCGTGCGCCTCGTCGACGATGATCGTGTCGTAGGCGGTGAGGTCGCGGTCGCCCTGCGTCTCGGCGAGCAGGATGCCGTCGGTCATGAGCTTGACGTACGCCTGCGGGCTCGTCTGGTCGGTGAAGCGGACCTTGTAACCCACCGCCTTGCCCACCGGCTCGCCCAACTCGTGCGCGATGCGCATCGCCACCGCGCGCGCGGCGATCCGCCGCGGCTGCGTGTGGCCGATCATGCCGCGTACGCCGCGGCCGGCAGCGAGGCAGATCTTCGGTAATTGCGTCGTCTTGCCGGAGCCGGTCTCGCCGGAGACGATCACCACGCGATGGTCGCGGATCGCACGTTCGATCTCGGCCGCGCGCTGCGCCACGGGGAGCTCGGCGGGATAGGTGATCGCCGGCCGCGCCGCCGCGCGTGCGGCGCACTTGGCGACGGCGCGCTCGACATCGGCTGCGATGCGCTCCCATTCCCCCGCCGCGGCACGCTGCGCCCGGGCGCGCTCGATGCGCCGCGCGAGGCGCGCCGCATCCGCCACCGTCGCCTGCGCGAGGCGCGCGACGAGTTCGGCGCCCGACGAGCGGGCAGGCGCTGCACGCGGATCGGCCATCGCGTCCGGGCTACTGCGACGGCGGCGTTGCGGGCGCGAGCCGCCCCACGTAGCGCGTCGCCCACACCGTGACGGCGACCAGCACGACGAGTTCGATCGCGACCAGGACGAGGTGCGCCACGGCCGGCGCCAGGATGGCGTCGTGCGCGGCGGAGAGCGCTATGCCGGTCGCCACGAAGGCGGGAACGGTGCGCAGGTCGTGGCGCAGCACGAGCCAGCCGAAGGCGAACGTCGAGACGCCCTCGATCGCGCCCTTGGCGAGCGGCTGCCCGAGCTCACCCCCTGCGACCACGCCAGGCAGCGCGCTGGCCAGCGCCAGCACGGCGCACACCAGGACGAGGCGACGCGTCCACCCGGTGGTCGCGCGCGCCACGAGGGCCAGGAAGAAGAGCGTCAGCGCGGCGGCCGGGACCGACGCCAGGGCAGCGAGCACCGCGGCGAGCCACGGCCACGCCGGAGCGGCATACGCGACGTCCGGCCAGACGGGAAGCGGCGGCGCGGCAAGGGCCGCGAGCGCGGCGCCGATGCCGGCGGTGGCGAGTGCGGCCAGTGCCCCCGCCACCCACGGCGGCGCGCGCCCGGCGAGCGGCAGCCGCGGGGTGGTGCGTGCGTCGTACACGCCGATCGCCGCGGCGAGCCCCAGGAGCAGCGCCACCACGAGACCCGCGGCCGCCACCCCGAGGAGCCCCGTGATCGCCTGGTTGACGAGCGGCTCGGCGGTGCTCAAGCCGAAGGCGCGCGCGGGGAGCGCGTTGGCAGCACTCACCAGCACCGCGACGAACGCCAGCGCGGCCATGCCGCGGAAGACGCGGGGATCGTAGCGTCGGCGGCTCCACGACACGCCGGCGAAGACGAGGACGCCGACGGCAAGCGCCGCGCCCAGCGCGCCGCCGACGAGCCGCGCCCACTGCCGCGCCCCCTCCTTCTCCTCCTCGGCACGCAGCCACGCCTGCGGCAGGTACAGCGAGCGGCCGGCCGACGCCACCTCGTCGCCAGCGAGCGCCACCTGCACCCGCGCCTCGCCCCCCTTGCCGACGTCGATGCGCGGATCGGCGTAGGCGAACACCCAGTCGCGCCGCTGCGGCCGCTCGATCTGGTCGGCACCGCGCGCCACGAATCCCGTCGCCGCGGCACCGAACTGCTGCGCGAGCGTCCGCTCGACGATCGCCTGCGCGGCGGCGCGTTCGAGCTTGGCGCCGGCGCGCTCCTCGGGAATGCGGTGCACCACCTGCCGGACCCCACCGTCGCCTTGCACTGCGACGCGCCACTCCTCCGCACGCTCGGCGACGCTGCCTTCGAAACGGGCGAAGCGCACCTCCCACAGCGGCGGCGCGAGCGTGGTGCCGACGAGCGCGCGATACGCCTCGGGACCCGCTTCGCGCCAGACGAAGCGGTGCCAGCGCCGCTGCACGCCATCCTCGAGTGCCGAACGCGGCACGGCGAGCCGGTGCCATTCGGGTCCGAGGCTCACCCCGCGCGCCGCGAGCGTCGCCTCCGCCACCGCGATCGCCTCGCCACGGGTCAGCGCCAGGGGTGGCGCATCGGCCCGCAACGGCGTGGCCAGCACCCACGCGGCGATACCGGCGAGGCCCAGCACGGGCAAGGCGCGCTGCAGGACCGCCGCGGCGTGCCGCGCCTCGTCGCGGGCGACGGGGGTGGCGCTCGCGCGCGGCGACACCGGGATCGATTCACGGCGCCAGCCGGCGTTGCGCAGCGCAGCGGGAAGTTCGCCCCATCCCGCCACGCGCAGCCGGCGAACGAGTACGACGGCGAGCGGCGCCAAGCCAGCCGCGATCACCACGCCGCGCTGGATGCCGGCCCCCGGCGCCTCCATGAGGAAAACCGGGATCGACATCAGCGTGAGATCGAAGAGCGCGTGCAGCAGTATCGTCGGCACCAGGCCGTAGCGCAGGAAGATCGCCGCCCACACGAGCGAGGGGACGATAAGCTCGACGAGTCGCGAATACGCCGGAAATCCCGGGTAGTTGGCGTGCGCGGCGCCGAAGACGAGCGCCTGCAGCACGAAAGCGACGGCGATCCCGGCGTTGCGGTGGTCGAAGCGCGCGCCGACCAGCGCACCGAGCGCCAGCGGAATCGCGCGAAAGAGGCACTCCTCCATCATGCCGGCCTGCAATGCCAGCGCGATCGGGCCGATCGCCGGAAAATACGATGCCAGGATGTTGGGATCGGTCAGCTGCTCCGAGGGCTGCCACCAGCCGAGCCAGCGGTTGGTCGCGTAGTAGAACGTCGCCACGAAGGCGAGCTCGATCGGCACCAGCAGGTAACCCGCGAACGTGCGCCCGCCGATCGCGCGCGTGCCGGCAGCGTCGGCGGCCCACACGCGCCACAGCTGCGGATGCTCGCCGAACGCACGCCGGGTGAGCCCCTCGGCCGCCATGAAGACGAGCCCGAGGGCGAAACCCCCGGCGACCAGCGTGAGCGCTGCCATGCCGAGTTGCTGCACCCAGAAGTTCGAGGTGTCGAGCGCGGTATTGAAGCCAAACCACGCGATCGGAATCTGCGCGAGCACCGCGAGCGCACCAAGGCAGGAGACGGCAAAGCCGGCGGCGAGCGCGGGGCGAACCTCGAGTGCACCCCGACGCAAGAGCCAGAGCGCGCCGACGATGCAGCCGAAGAGGCCGTAGACCACGCCGGCGACGAGGGTCGCGACCTGCGCGATGGTGTCGTTGGTGCTGCGCATCTCGCGGTAGCGGCGGCCGAACGACTCGGGCAGGTGGAAGACGGGATCGATGGCGGTCAACTCGTCGCCGGTCACCGCGAGTTCGAGGCGAAGGCGTGCCTCGCCGAAGCGCTCCTCCCGCTCGAAGGTGAAGCGATGGTCGATGCGTCCGGAGGGACGCGTCTGCTGCGCCTGGTCGAGGAGCGTGTACGGCGTGAGGTCGACGTGGAAATCGCGCGTGGCGCGTTCCTTGGCGAGTGCGAGCGCCGCCTCCGGCGCGAGCGCCATCGTCTTCGCATCGCGCACGTACGTGTCGGCGACCCGCCGCGAGAAGCCGTTGAACGCGCCGTCGGGACGAAAGGCGATCGACGCCTCCTCGACCACGCCGGGGTGGAAGAGGCGCACCTCCCACCAGTACGGCGCGTACAGCGTGCCGCTCACCAGCGCAGCAAAGGCCGGCTTGCCGCCACCTTCGAGCTCGACGTAGCTTTGCGCCTGCGTATCCTGGTTGAACACCGCCGCCTGCCGCGCTCCCGGCGGCACCAGGCGCTGCGCGTCGGCGAGCACCGTCGCCTGCGCGAGGGCGGCGTCGCGGGTCATGCTGATGCCGAGGTTGACGATCGGCATCGCCTGCGGAAAGAGCCGCCAGGCGACGAGCGCGCAGGCGAGCGCGAGCGCGACGAAGGCGGCCCAGAAGAGCGGCCGGCGATCGCAGCGGGCGACGACGGGTGACGGGTCAGTCACCCATCGCCTTCGGCGGCGGCATCCCGCCCCGCATCAGGCCTTCAGCGCGACGAGGACCTCGTCCAGCATCTTCTTCGCATCGCCGAAGAGCATGCGGTTGTTCTCCTTGTAGAAGAGCGGATTGTCGACGCCCGCGTACCCCGAGGCCATGCTGCGCTTCATGACGATCGAGTGCTTCGCCTTCCACACCTCGAGCACCGGCATCCCGGCGATCGGGCTCGTCGGATCCTCCTGCGCGGCCGGGTTCACGATGTCGTTGGCGCCGATCACCATCGCCACGTCGGCATCGGGAAAGTCCTCGTTCAGCTCATCCATCTCGAAGACGATGTCGTACGGCACCTTGGCTTCCGCGAGCAGCACGTTCATGTGCCCCGGCATGCGGCCGGCGACCGGGTGGATGCCGAAGCGCACGTTGACGCCACGCGCCCGCAGCGCCTGTGTGATGTCGTTCACCGTGTGCTGCGCCTGCGCCACCGCCATGCCGTAGCCCGGCACGATGATGACCTCCTTCGCCTCCTTCAGCATCTCCGCGGTCTCGGCGGCGGTGATCGGCGTCACCTCGCCCGCCGGCTCGGCGGTCCCGCCTCCCGCGGCCTTCGGCGCCCCGCCGTCGCTGCCGAAGCCACCGGCGATGACGCTCAGGAAGTTGCGGTTCATCGCGTTGCACATGATGTAGGAGAGGATCGCGCCGCTGCTGCCGACGAGCGCGCCGACGACGATGAGGAGGTCGTTGCTGAGCATGAAGCCGGTCGCCGCCGCCGCCCAGCCCGAGTAGCTGTTGAGCATCGACACCACGACCGGCATGTCGGCACCGCCGATCGCCATCACCATGTGCACGCCGAAGAGCAGCGCGATCACCGTCATCACGATCATCGGCAGCATCGCCTCGCTCACCCCGTGCGCGGCCACGAAGCGATAGCCGAACCAGAGGACGACGACGAGCCCGGCGAGGTTGAGCCAGTGCCGGCCCGGCAGCAGCACCGGCTTGCCGCCGATCTTGCCGGCGAGCTTGCCGAAGGCGATGAGCGAGCCGGAGAAGGTGACCGCGCCGATCAGCACGCCCAGGTACATCTCGATCTCGTGGATCGTGTTCTCGGCCGGGGTCAAGCCCACCGTCACCGCCGGATCGATGAAGTTCGCGTAGCCGACCAGCACCGCGGCGAGCCCGACCAGGCTGTGCATCAGCGCCACCAGCTCGGGCATCTGCGTCATCTGCACCACGCGCGCCGCATACAGGCCGATCACCGCCCCCACCAGCATCGCCCCGATGATGTAGGGGAGTCCCGCGGTCATCACCTGCGGACCGGCGATCGTCGCCAGCACGGCGATCGTCATGCCGATGATGCCGTAGAGGTTGCCGCGGCGTGAGGTCTCCTGATTGGAGAGCCCGCCGAGGCAGAGGATGAAGAGGATGGTCGCGCCGAGATAGGCGACCGTCACCAGGCTCGAGGTCATGGTCGGTCGCTCCTCACTTGCGGAACATCTGCAGCATGCGCTGCGTGACGGCGAAGCCGCCGAACATGTTGATGGCGACCAGCGCGATCGCCGCGACCGAGAGCCAGCGGATCCATTCGTTCGGGCGGGCGAGGTCGGTCGAGATCTTGCTGAGATCGGGCGCCAATTGCACCAGCGCGCCGATGGCGATGATCGACGACACCGCGTTGGTCACGCTCATGAGCGGCGTGTGCAACGCCGGCCGCACATTCCACACCACCATGTAGCCGACGAAGCAGCCGAGGACGAACACCGTGAAGTGGCCCAAGAACGACGCCGGCGCGTAACGGCCGATGAGGAGGAAGAGGAGCGCGCCGATGCCGAAGATCACCGCGGCGCGCGTGCCCGCCATCGGCCCCGATGGCGCGCCGTGCGCCTTGGGTGCGGGCGGCACCGCGCCCGCCGGCTTCGCGGTCGCCGGCGGTGCTGCCGAGAGCTTGGGCGGTGGCGGCGGCCAGGTCACCGTCCCCTGGTCGATGACGGTCGCGCCGCGCAGCACCTCGTCGTCCATGGCGATGCGCAGCGTGTCGCCGTCGATGCTCTTCGTCTTGACGAGGTCCTCGACGAGGCGCAGGAGGTTGTTCGCGTACAGCGTCGACGCCTGCTTGGCGAGCCGGCTCGGCAAATCCGTGTAGCCGATGATGGTGACGCCGTGGCGCACGACGCTCTGGCCGGGGACCGTCAGCTCGCAGTTGCCGCCCTGCTCGGCGGCCATGTCGACGATGACGCTGCCCTCCTTCATCGACTGCACCATCGCCTCGGTGATGAGCTTCGGCGCCGGCTTGCCGGGGATGAGCGCGGTGGTGATGATGATGTCGGCGTTGGCGGCCTCGCGCGCGAAGACCTCGCGCTGCGCCTTCTGGAAGCCCTCGCTCATCACCTTGGCGTAGCCGCCCACGCCGCTGCCCTCCTCGACGTAATCGACGGGAACGAACTCGCCGCCCATCGACTTGATCTGATCGGCCACCTCGGGACGCGTGTCGTTGGCGCGCACCACCGCGCCCAGTCCCGACGCCGCGCCGATCGCCGCCAGACCGGCCACGCCTGCACCGATCACGAACACCCTGGCCGGCGGCACCTTGCCGGCGGCGGTGATCGATCCCGTGAAGAAGCGCCCGAAGGCGTGCGCCGCCTCGATCACCGCGCGATAGCCGCCGATGTTGGCCATCGACGAGAGTGCGTCGAGCTTCTGCGCGCGCGAGATGCGCGGCACGCTGTCCATCGCGATCACGCTGACCTTGCGCGCCGCGAGCTTTTGCATGAGCTCGGGGTTCTGCGCCGGCCAGATGAAGCTCGTGAGCGTGCTGCCCTCGCGCAGCAGCGCGATCTCGGCGTCGTCGGGAGCGCGCACCTTGAAGACGAGGTCGGCCTGCGACCACAGCGCCGCGCGGTCGGCGACGAGCTCGGCGCCAGCGGTGCGATACCCCTCGTCGCCGATCTGCGCCGCCTCGCCCGCGCCCTGCTCGACCACGACGCGAAAGCCCTGCTTGACGAGCTTCGCGACGACCTCGGGGACCGTCGCCACCCGTTTCTCGCCCGGGAAGACCTCCCGGGGCACTCCGATCACCAGTGCCATGTTGTCCGCTTCTCCCTCGTGTGCCATGTGCCCGCGCCGACGCCGTGCCGGCCGTCGTCGTGCCCGTCACGACGTGGCGGCAGGCAGCGTCGCGCGCGCCTCCCGCGAATCGCCTCGATGACCGGCTCCCGCCTCACAGCGCCGCCGCGATCGCCTTGCCCAGATCGGCGGTCGTCGCCTTGCCGCCCAGGTCCGGCGTGCGCGGCGCGCCCTTGTCGGCGAGGATGCGCTCGATCGCGGTGACGATCGCCGCGCCGGCATCGCGATGCCCCAGGAAGTCGAGCAGCAGCGCGCCCGACCAGATCTGCCCGATCGGATTGGCGATGCCCTTGCCGGCGATGTCCGGCGCCGAGCCGTGCACCGGCTCGAAGAGCGACGGGAATTCGCGCTCCGGATTGAGGTTCGCCGACGGCGCGATGCCGATCGTGCCGCACACCGCCGGTCCCAGGTCGGAGAGGATGTCGCCGAAGAGATTCGAGGCGACGACGACGTCGAAGAACTGCGGGCGCTGCACGAAGTGCGCGGCGAGGATGTCGATGTGGAACTGGTCGGTGCGGATGTCGGGATAGCCGGCGCCGATCGCGCGAAAGCGCTCGTCCCAGTACGGCATGGTGATCGAGATGCCGTTCGACTTGGTCGCCGAGGTGACGTGCTTCGCGGCGCGCGTGCGCCCGAGTTCGAAGGCGTAGCGCAGGATCCGGTCGACGCCCTTGCGCGAGAAGCACGATTGCTGGAAGACGATCTCGCGCTCGGTGTCCGGGTACATGCGCCCGCCCACCGACGAATACTCGCCCTCGGTGTTCTCGCGCACGACGACGAAGTCGATATCGCCGGGCGCGCGGCCGGCGAGCGGCGACGGCACGCCCGGCATCAGCTTGCACGGGCGCAGGTTCACGTACTGGTCGAATTCGCGCCGGAAGCGGAAGAGCGAACCCCAGAGCGCGACGTGGTCGGCGACAATCGCCGGCCAGCCCATCGCCCCGAAGTAGATCGCCGCGTACGGATGCAACTGCGCCTTCCAGTCCTCCGGCATCATCGTGCCGTGCTTCGCGTAGTAGTCGCAGCTCCAGTCGAAGGACGTGCAGGCAAGCTCGATGCCGAACTTGCGCGCCGCCGCCTCGAGCACCCGCATCCCTTCGGGTACCACTTCCTTGCCGATGCCGTCTCCCGGCATCACCGCTATCCGGTGCGCTGCCATGACCTGCCAACCTCCCCTTGTCGTTCCCGCCCGCTAGTCTACGCAACCTCGCCCACCGCACCGCTGCCGGCCGTACAAGTGCCGCGCCCGGACGCTCGCCGCCGGCGCTGCATGATACCTTTGGACCTCCCGCACGCACCGTAACGCCGGGTCGCCGCGTGCCACGCCCGGCGTCGCCCCACCATGGATTCTCTTCCTGCCGTCGCCGCTGCCGGCCGCCGTCGGGCGGTGACGATGATGGTCGTCGCCGCCGTCTGCTGGTCGACCGGCGGCCTCCTGGTGCGACTGCTGTCGATCACCAATCCGTGGGAGATCGTGTTCTGGCGGTCGCTCTTCATGGCGCTCTTCGTCGCCGGGGTTCTCGGGGTCCTGCACGGCAGCCGCATGGTGACCGCGGTGCGCAGCGTGGGCGGGCCGGGGCTCCTTGCCGGCACCTTCCTCGCCGGCACGTTTTTCCTCTTCATCGGCTCGCTCACCCGCACCACGGTCGCCAACACCTTCGTGCTGATGAGCGTGTCGCCCTTCCTCGCCGCGATCGCCGCGCGGCTCGCCCTCGGCGAAGAGGTGCGCGCGGTCACCTGGCTCGCCATGAGCATCGCCTTCGCCGGCATCGTCCTCATGGTCGGCGGCGCGCTCGACGGTGGGCAGCTCGTCGGCAACCTGATGGCGCTCGGCGTATCGGTGTGCTTCGCCGCGCAGTTGACCGTCCTGCGCAAGTTCCACGCGACGGTCGACATGCTGCCGATGGTGATGATCGCCGGCGTCATCACGCTCGTGCCGGCCTACCTGCTGGCGGGGCCCTTCGCCGCCGCGCCGCGCGATCTCGTGATCCTCGTGTTCATGGGCTGCATCCAGCTCGGCACCGGCTGCCTCCTCTCCACCGCGGCCTCGCGCACGCTTCCCGCCACCGAACTCGGACTCCTGGGTCTCCTGGAGCCGATTCTCGGCCCGATCTGGGTCTGGGTTCTCCTGAACGAGCACCCCGGCTCGCACGCGCTCATGGGCGGCTTGCT
>JADZAQ010000277.1 GCA_020852555.1 Burkholderiales bacterium | reverse complement strand
GACTAGATCTTGCCGATGACCGGCTTTTCCGCTTATAATTTAAGACTTTGCGAAATCGCAACCAGACAGCCGAGAGACGAGGAATGAACATGGCCGTGACGGCTACCGACAAGGCGAGCGTGATCGCCGACCACCAGCGCGGCAAGGGCGATACGGGCTCGCCCGAAGTCCAGATCGCGCTACTCACCGCACGCATCAACGGGCTTGGCGATCACTTCAAGGCCAACGTGAAGGATCACCATTCGCGGCGCGGCCTGCTGCGCATGGTGTCGCGGCGCCGCAAGCTGCTCGACTACCTGAAATCGCGCAACACCGATACCTACCGCACGCTGATCGACAAGCTCGGCCTGCGCAAGTAATCCCCCGACATCGCCCGCATTCGCCGCGGGCGATGTCGCTTCCGACCGCTTCTCCCGCGAGGGCCGCGCTTCGCACCGGGGCGCGGCTTCCGTCGTTCATGGGACTCCGACATGCCTACTGCCATCAAGAAATCCATTCAATACGGCGCACATACGCTAACGCTCGAAACCGGCGAGATCGCTCGCCAGGCCGGAGGCGCCGTCGTGGCGAGTCTCGGCGATTCGGTGGTGCTCGTCACCTGTGTCGCCGCCAAGTCGCCCAAGGCCGGTCAGGACTTCTTTCCGTTGACCGTCGACTACCAGGAGAAGACCTACGCCGCGGGCAAGATCCCCGGCGGCTTCTTCAAGCGTGAGGGACGTCCTTCGGAGAAGGAGACGCTGACCTCGCGCCTCATTGACCGGCCGCTGCGTCCGCTCTTCCCCGATGGCTTCTACAACGACGTGCAGGTCGTCGCCACCGTGATGTCGATCGACCCCGAAATCGATCCCGACATTCCGGCGATGATCGGCGCATCGGCAGCGGTGTCGCTCGCCGGCATCCCCTTCGCGGGCCCGATCGGCGCTGCGCGTGTGGGCTATCTCAACGGGCAGTACATCCTGAACCCGAGCAAGACCGAGCTTGCGACCTCGCAGCTCGACCTCGTGGTCGCCGGCACCGAGGCAGCGGTGCTGATGGTCGAGTCCGAGGCGCACGAGCTCACCGAGGAAATCATGCTTGGCGCCGTGGTCTTCGGCCACCAGCAGCAGCAGGCGGTCATCGACCTCATCCATTCGCTGGTCGAGGAGGGCGGCAAGCCCGAGTGGGAATGGCAGGCGCCCGCCAAGGACGACGCGATGATCGCGGCGGTCACGGCCGCCGTCGAAGGCGACGTCCGCGCCGCCTATCAAATCCGCCAGAAGCAGGGTCGCCAGCAGCGTCTGAAGGAGGTCTACGCGAAGGCCCGCGCCGAGTGCGTGCCCGCCGATGCGCCGCCCGACTACGCGCGCGCCGTGGACAACTACGTCTTCGACATGGAAGCCAAGGTCGTGCGCCAGCAGATCCTGGGTGGCGAGGCGCGCATCGACGGCCGCGACACGCGCACGGTGCGCCCGATCAGCATTCGTACCGGCGTGTTGCCGCGCACCCACGGCTCGGCGCTCTTCACCCGCGGCGAGACGCAGGCGCTCGTGGTCGCCACCCTCGGCACCGCGCGCGACGAGCAGATCATCGATGCGCTGGCCGGCGAGTACCGCGACCGCTTCATGTTCCACTACAACATGCCGCCGTACGCGACCGGCGAGACCGGCCGGGTGGGCAGCCCCAAGCGCCGCGAAATCGGCCACGGGCGCCTCGCCAAGCGCGCGGTGATCGCGGTGCTGCCGACGGGTGAGGAATTCGCCTACTCGATGCGGGTGGTCTCCGAGATCACCGAGAGCAACGGCAGCTCGTCGATGGCCTCGGTGTGCGGCGCGTCGCTGTCGCTCATGGATGCCGGCGTGCCGACCAAGGCACACGTCGCCGGGATCGCGAGGGGTCTCATCAAGGAAGGCAACCGCTTCGCGGTGCTGACCGACATCTTGGGTGACGAGGACCACCTGGGCGACATGGACTTCAAGGTGGCCGGCACCGACCGCGGCATCACCGCGCTGCAGATGGACATCAAGATCCAGGGCATCACCAAGGAGATCATGGCGGTGGCGCTGTCGCAGGCGCGCGAAGGCCGCATGCACATCCTCGGCATCATGCAGCAGGCGCTGCCGCATGCGCGCACCGAGATCTCGGCGCACGCGCCGCGCATGTACAGCTTCAAGATCAACCCCGAGAAGATCCGCGACGTCATCGGCAAGGGCGGTGCGGTGATCCGTGCGCTCACCGAAGAGACCGGCTGCACGATCGACATCAAGGACGACGGCACGGTGACCATCGCGTCGGTCAACGCCGAAGCCTGCGAAGTCGCGCGCAAGCGCATCGAGGGCATCACGGCCGAGGTCGAGGTCGGCAAGATCTACGAAGGCCCGGTGCTGCGTCTGCTCGACTTCGGCGCCATCGTCCAGCTGCTGCCGGGCAAGGACGGCCTGCTGCACATCTCGCAGATCGCCAAGGAACGCGTCAATCAGGTCTCCGACTACGTCAAGGAAGGCCAGATCGTGCGCGTGAAGGTGATCGAGGCCGACGAGAAGGGACGTGTGCGCCTGTCGATGAAGGCGGCCGCCGAAGAGGACGCGGCCAACGGCCGCGGCGCCGCGCCGGCGCCCACGGTTCCGCCGATCGGCATCGCCGAGTGAGCCGTCCCGCGGGGTCGGCCGGGCGCCGCCGCGGTTTTCGTGGCGCGGCGTGCTGCCGGGTTCCAGCTTCATTCACGAACGGTTCGGGGTCAGGCGGTTGACGATGGAAGTCGTACTCGCGTGCTTGCGTAAATATGGGCAACGCCTGGATCTCGAGATTGCGCGCGAGACAGGATTCCCCCTCGCCACCGTGCACAGCGACCTCAAAGCGCTCGTTGCCGCGGGGTCGATCATCACCTGCAATCTCACCCGCTTCGAGGCGGGACGGCGCATCGATGCGATCCAGTGCCGGGTCGCCGGCTACATCCCGACGCCCGCGCCGGGGCGCAAGACGAAGTGACGCATCCGGCACCCCGCGGCACGGTTGCGGCTCGCCTCTGATAAGGCGCTTCGCTTCAATCCACTCGACAAAGGCAGCTATGGCGAAGGAAGAAGTACTCGAAATGAATGGCGTGGTCGTGGAGGTCTTGCCCGACGCGCGGTACCGGGTGGAGCTCGAGAACGGCTATGCGCTCGTCGCCTACAGCGCCGGCAAGATGCGCAAGCATCACATCCGCATCATCCAGGGCGACAAGGTTTCGCTCGAGGTGTCCCCCTACGACCTCACCAAGGGTCGCATCACGTTCCGCCACATCGAATCACGCGGTCCCGCGGCGGCGGCGCCCGCCCGTCGCCGCTAGCACGGGCCGTGGGCGGGGCGGCTGATCACCGCGTCCGCGCGCCCTCCAGCACCGCCTCACCCGAGACGGTCACTCCGACCTCGGTGTTGCCTCCCTCGACGTTGACCGGCGGCGGCGGAGCGGCCATCGCCGTCGCGGCCATGCGCATCATCGGCTGCGGTCGGTTGGGCTCGCTCGTCAGCACGTTGATGCGGCCGGTGCGCCACGCATCGTAGCCCAGCGCCCGCGCGGCATTGCGCGCGCGCGCTTGCCACGACTTGATCGCCTGGTCGGTGAGCGCGTCCTCGACCTTGCGCCGCGTCTCGCGGCTTACTTCGAAGTTCATTCCGGAGAGCACGAGGCCGTCGTCGGCCTGCAGCTTGGTCAGGAGCGCGGCGATGCTCGCGAAGTCGGCGCCTTCGAGCGTGAGCGACTGCGCGACGCGCCAGCGCGGCGGCTGGTTCTTCTCGGTGATCTGATACGACGAGTATCCCGATGTCTTCACGTCGACGCCGGCGGTCGCCTTGATGCGGGCCAGCGCCTTGCCGACCCGCGCGTTCACGTCGGCTGCCGCCTGCGCCGGATCGACGTGGTCGGCCTCCGCCCGCAGCCACGCGAACATGCGGTCGTTGGCAACACTCGCGGTCGCCGCGGCGGAGACGGTGACGATGGGCATCGGAGGCGGCGCGGCGTCGGCGGCGTGCAGCGAGGGCGTGCTCGCCGCCAGCAGCGCGAGCACGGCGGCCAATCCTGCGTAGTGGTTCATGGCGTATTCCTTGGGAGTGCGATGGCGTGTGCCGGCAGCGCTTCGATCGCCGCGCGGTTGGTCCAGGAGAAGCAGCGCGCCGCGGCCTCGCGCCACGGCAGCCAGACGTAGCGCAAATGCTCGCGCGGCGCCAGCGTCACGCGCAGCTGCGTGGGGACGGCGAGCGCGAACACGTACTCGGTGTTGGTCGTCGTTCCCGGCGGATAGCGATACGCCCAGCGGCGATAGATCTCGAAATCGTGCTGGAGTTTCCAGTCGACGACGTCACCGTAGCGCAGCGCGTCGATTCCGGTCTCCTCGGCGAGTTCACGGCGCGCGGTTTCGGCGAGCGTTTCTCCGGGCTCCTGGCTGCCGGTGACCGATTGCCAGTGGCCGGGGTAGTCAGCGCGTTCGAGCAGCAGCACGTCGAGGTCGTTCGTGTAGACGAGGGCGAGGATCGAGATCGGGATCTTGTAACGCACGGAACGACGATTCGGGGTTGCCGCCTGCGGCGGCGGGCTGCCGCTAGGCCGTGAACACCCAGAACGGTACGTGCAATTCCTTCCAGAACTCCGCAGCCTCGGCGAGGATGTCCTCGAGCGTGGACCAGTCGTTGGGATGGTCCTTGCGGTAGGCGGCAACGCCGCGGAGGACGATCACACGCCCCGCCTTGCCGAGCCAGTCGCGATCCTCGAGCACGTCCGCCAGCGCATCCCAGTTGTGGCCGAAGTGCGCCGGCAGGCAGAGTTTGCGATCGAGCTCGCCGAAGACGGCGGCGCGATCCTTGGCGTCACCCAGTTCGCAGGCGGTGAAGACGAGGTGCGCCCGCTCGGCCGCTGCTTGCAAGGGTTCGACGGCACCGCGCCACGCCTGCACACCGGCCGCTTCGACGTTGGCGAGGTCAGGTGCCTTCATTCGCGGATCTTCGCAAAGGATTGGTAGTGGTCGTCGGTATACCAGCAGGCCACCGGCTGCTGCTTGGGGCCGCCGCAGACGATGCGTCGCGCGCCGCGGTTGCGGGCGCCGGGTGTCGGGACCGTGTACTCGTGGTAATAGCCGCGGCGCTCGCTGGGGAGCAGCCGTTCGCGATTGCCGAAGACGACCCCGTCGCGCTCGTAGCGGAACGGACCACCGTCGTGGATTTGCGCGAGGACCACGCGCGCTTCCTTGGGCAGCGCCTCGACGCGAACCTCGGCGCCGGCGAATGCCACTGCTGGCGTGGGCGCCAGCAGTGGCGCGGCGACGAGCGACGCAACGACGAGGAGGGGAGCGCACCACGAACGCATGCGTCGCAGTGTACTGCAACGCTGCGGCAGTGGTGGCGTCCGCTCCGCGCATGGCGCCATCGTCCGCCCACCGCGGCGGGGCGCGGATGGCGTGACGCCGCTGCTGCCTATTCCGCTTTCATCGAGTCCGACGCGCGCACGCGGATGTGCAGATCGCGCAGTTGCGGTTCGGTCACCGCGGACGGGGCATCGACGAGCAGATCCTGCCCACGCTGCGTCTTCGGGAAGGCGATGACGTCGCGGATCGACTCGGCGCCGCACATCAGCGTGACGATGCGATCGAGACCGAAGGCGATGCCACCGTGTGGTGGCGCGCCGTACTGCAGCGCATCGAGCAGGAAGCCGAACTTCTTGCGCTGATCGTCGGGGGCGATGCCGAGCGCGGCAAACACCTTCTGCTGGACGTCGGAGCGGTGGATGCGCACCGACCCGCCGCCGATCTCCCAGCCGTTCATCACCACGTCGTACGCCTTGGCGAGCGCATGGGCGGGATCGGATGAGAAGCGGTCCTCGTGGCCGTCCTTGGGGGCGGTGAAGGGGTGGTGCCGCGCCGCCCAGGCCTTGCGTTCGTCGTCGTATTCGAACATCGGAAAGTCGACCACCCAAAGCGGCTTCCAGCCCTCGGTGGCGAGGCCGCGATCGTGGCCCACCTTGGCACGCAGCGCGCCCAGCGCGTCGTTGACGACCTTGTCGCGGTCGGCGCCGAAGAAGATCACGTCGCCGTTTGCCGCCTGCGTGCGCGCGAGGATCTCGCGCAGGACGGGCTCGGGGAGGAACTTCACGACCGGCGATTGCAGGCCCTCCTCGTTGGCGCGGGTGACGTCGTTCACCTTGATGTAGGCGAGGCCGCCCGCGCCGTAGATCTTCACGAAGGCGGCGTAGTCGTCGAGTTCCTTGCGGGTGAGCGTGCCGCCGCCCGGCACGCGCAGCGCGGCCACGCGCCCGTTGGGCAGGTCGGCTGCCGCGCGGAAGACCTTGAAGTCGACCGTGCGCATGAGGTCGGTGAGCTCGGTCAGCTCGAGCGGGATGCGCAGGTCGGGCTTGTCGGAGCCGTACTTGTGCATGACCTCGGCGTAGGTGGCGATGGGAAAGGGATCGGGGAGGTCGACGCCCAGCGCCTCCTTCCACATCGTGCGCACCAGGCCCTCCATGAGCGCGCGGATCTCGAGCTCGCCCAGGAACGAGGTCTCGATGTCGATCTGCGTGAACTCGGGCTGGCGGTCGGCGCGCAGGTCCTCGTCGCGGAAGCACTTGGTGATCTGGTAGTAGCGGTCGAAGCCGGCCACCATCAGCATCTGCTTGAAGAGCTGCGGCGACTGCGGCAGCGCATAGAACTGGCCGTGATGCAGGCGCGACGGCACCAGGAACTCGCGCGCGCCCTCCGGCGTGCTCTTGTAGAGCATCGGCGTCTCGATGTCGATGAAGCCCTGCGCGTCGAGATAGCGCCGCGCGGACATCGCCGTGCGGTAGCGCAGCAGGAGGTTCTTCTGCATCTGCGGGCGGCGCAGGTCGATCACCCGGTGCGTGAGGCGCACCGTTTCCGACAGATTCTCGTCGTCGAGCTGAAACGGCGGCGTGGCCGACGCGTTGAGGACGACGAGTTCGTGTGCGAGCACCTCGATCTCGCCGGAGACGAGCGACGCGTTGACGGTGCCGGGGGGGCGCGGGCGCACGCGACCGGTGACCTCGATGCAGTATTCGTTGCGCAGCGATTCGGCGATCGTGAAAGTGGCGGCCCGGTCGGGATCGCAGACGACCTGCACGAGACCCTCGCGGTCGCGCAGGTCGATGAAGATGACTCCGCCGTGATCGCGCCGCCGGTGCACCCAGCCCGTCAGCGTGACCGTCTGGTCGAGAAAGCGGCGGTCGATGCGGCCGCAGTAGTCGGTTCGTTTCACGTGCTGCTCTCCGGTTGATCGGGTGGGGCGACGCGTCCGGGCAGGGCGCGTCGTGGTGCCACGACCCCCATCGAGATCACGTACTTGAGCGCGTCGTCGACCGACATGTCGAGGTCGCGCACGTTGGCGCGAGGAACGATGACGAAGTAGCCGCCGGTCGGATTCGGCGTGGTGGGGACATAGACGGCGAGGTACTCGTCGCCGAGGTGCGCGGTGACCGCCGGTCCCGGCGTGCCGGTCAGGAAGGCGATGGTCCAGTATCCCTCGTGCGGCCACTGCACCAGCAGCGCCTTGCGAAACGCATTCCCCGAATCGGACAGCAGCGTGTCGCTCACCTGCTTCACCGACGAGTAGATCGACTTCACGACCGGAATGCGGCCGAGAAGCGCCTCCCACAGGCGGATGAGCCGCGCGCCGAGGAAGTTGGCGGCGATCACCCCGGTGAGCAGCAGGATCGCGAAGCTCAGGACGACGCCGAGCCCCGGGATATGCACGCCGAGGAGCCGGTCGGGCTGTGCGCGCTCGGGGAAGAGCAGCAGCGTCTGGTCGAGCGTCGTCACCAGGAAATGCAGGACCCAGATCGTGATGCCCAGGGGCACCCAGACCAGCAAGCCGGCGACGAGGTAGCGCTTCACGCCGGTCAGGATGTGGGGGCGCTCGGCGCCGCTCCGGTCGCCGACGACGACGAGGACGAGGAGGAGGACGAGGACGAGCCGCCGCCGTCCCCGCCGGTCGTGCCGCCGTTGCCGGTGGACGTGCTCGCGCCACTCGCGGAGCCGCCGGCACCGCTGGCCTTGTCCTTGGCGCCGTCCTTGCCCTTGGCCTCACCGGTGTCCTTGGCGCCCTCGCCGGACTCCTTCGGCTTGCTGCCGCCGCGAAAGTCGGTCTGGTACCAGCCGCTTCCCTTCAGCTGGAAGCCGGCGGCCGAGACGAGCTTGGCGAGCGTCTCCTGATGGCAGGACGGACAGGTGGTGAGCGGTGCGTCGCTGAATCTTTGCAGCGCTTCGAGCTTGTGCCCGCACTTCGTGCAGCGGTATTCGTAGATCGGCATGGTGAGAGGACCGCGGTTCGTTGGCGGACGGCCGTCGAGCCGTGTCGCAACGCGCTGATTGAAACGAAGAGAACCGCGCATTATAGCGTGCGCCGATGGCGCTGGTGCGCGGACTTTCGGCCGTGCGCGCGGCGCACGGTGAACGCGCCGGCTTCCGGTGGCGAGCGCCGGTCGGGGCGCGGCTACGGCTCAGGCAAACTGCCGTATCCTTGCGCTCAGGACCCGGCAACCCCGCCGCAGACAAGCGATGAACGATTACTGGCTCTGGTGGATCTTCGCGGCAGTGACCATTGCCGTCGAGCTCGTGCTGGGAACGTACTATCTCCTGGCCGTGGGTGTCGCGTTCGCCCTCGGCGGCCTGGCCGCGCTATTCGGCGCGACGCTGCCCGTGCAGTTGACCGTGGCCGGTGTCCTCGCCGTGGTGCTGACGATGATCGCGCATCGCTGGCGGCTCGCGCGCGCCGTGCCCGCCGATCCGTCGCTCGACCTCGGGGGGGCGGTGCGCGTGCTCGACTGGAAGGACGATGGCACCGCGCGGGTCAGTTATCGCGGCACGCAGTGGGACGCCGAACTCGCACCCGGCAGCGCGCGTGCGGACACCATGTACATCGTCGCGACGCGCGGTTCGACGCTGGTCATCGCCGAGCGGCGCAGCTGACAGCGGATCGAGGGGAGGGAAACGCCATGTGGATGGGCTCGGCGGCGGCTACCGCTGCACTATTCATCGTCGCGCTGATCGTCGTCGTCAAGGCGATCCGCGTGGTGCCGCAGCAGCACGCGTGGATCGTCGAGCGCCTGGGCCGGTTCTACGCGGTGCTCGAACCGGGGCTCAATTTCGTGATCCCGTTCGTCGATCGCATCGCGTACCGCCACGACCTGCGCGAGATCCCGCTCGACGTGCCGAGCCAGATCTGCATCACGCGCGACAATACGCAGCTGCAGGTCGACGGCATCCTGTACTTCCAGGTCACCGACCCCAAGCTCGCCTCGTACGGCTCGTCGAATTACGTCCTCGCGATCACGCAGCTCGCGCAGACGACGCTGCGCAGCGTGATCGGCCGAATGGAGCTCGACAAGACGTTCGAGGAACGCGACCAGATCAATGCGCTGGTGGTCTCCGCACTCGACGAAGCTGCCGCGAGCTGGGGCGTGAAGGTCCTGCGCTACGAGATCAAGGACCTGACGCCGCCGGCCGAGATCCTGCGCTCGATGCAGGCGCAGATCACCGCCGAGCGGGAGAAGCGCGCCGTGATCGCGACCTCCGAGGGCAAGCGCCAGGAGGCGATCAACCACGCCGTCGGCGCGCGCGAGGCGGCGATCGCCAAATCGGAAGGCGAGAAGCAGGCGGAGATCAACAACGCGCTGGGACAGGCGGCGGCGATCCTCTCCATCGCCGAGGCGAACGCCAAGGCGATCCGCCAGGTGGCCGAGGCGATCGAGTCGGCGGGCGGCCTGCAGGCGGTGAACTTCAAGGTCGCCGAGCAGTACATCGCCGCGTTCGGCAACCTCGCGATCAAGAGCAACACCATGATCCTGCCGACCAACGCGGCCGACGTCGCCGGGATGATCGCGACCGCGATGTCGGTCATCAAGGCGCCGGCTCCCGGCCGCGCGGACGGCGCGCGATGAAACTCGCGGGCAGCGCGTTCGTCGTCACCGGCGGCGCCTCGGGGCTGGGCGCGGGCACCGCGAGGATGATCGTCGCGGCCGGCGGCCGGGTCGTCATCGCCGATCTCAGGGAGGCGGAGGGCGCGGCGCTCGCACGCGAACTGGGGCCCTCCGCCCGTTTCGTGCGCTGCGACGTGACCGACGAGGCGAGCGCGCAGGCGGCGGTGCGTACCGCGGTCGAGACCTGGGGCGCCCTGCAGGGGCTGGTCAACTGCGCGGGCATCGTCCACGCCGAGCGCGTCGTCGGCAAGGACGGGCCGCACACGCTGGCCGGATTCCAGCGGGCGGTCGCGATCAACCTCGTCGGTACGTTCAACCTGATCCGCCTCGCCGCGCAGGCGATGGCATCCGCCGAGCCCAACGACGAGGGCGAGCGCGGCGTCATCGTCAACACCGCGTCGGTGGCGGCCTACGACGGGCAGATCGGCCAGGCCGCGTACGCGGCGTCGAAGGCCGGTGTCGTCGGCATGACACTGCCGATCGCCCGTGAACTCGCGAAGAACGGCATCCGCGTCGTGTCGATCGCGCCGGGGATCTTCGAGACCCCGATGCTGACCGGGCTGCCGGCCGACGTCCAGGCGTCCCTGGGGAAGATGGTGCCGTTCCCGCCGCGGATGGGCCGGCCGTCGGAGTTCGCCGCCCTCGTGCGCGCCATCGTCGAGAACCCGATGCTGAACGGCGAGACGATCCGGCTGGACGGCGCGATCCGGATGGCGCCGAAGTGAGTCGACGCACGACCGCGTCGGCGCGGCGCCGGGACGCGCCGGGCGCGCGCGGCATCGCCGGAGTGCTGGCGTTCGCGGCGATCGCGAACTCGCGTCGTCGATCCCCGTC
>JADZAQ010000276.1 GCA_020852555.1 Burkholderiales bacterium | reverse complement strand
CACTAGCCGCCAGACGCCGCGTACGGCGGGATTGGCGCACGGCGCAGCCCGCTGCTGCACCGATGCGGGTCGGCTCGACGACGCTGCCGGCAGGAGGCGATCACGACCGAACTGCTCGACATCGTCGCCGGCTACGAAGCGCTGCACGGTCCGGCGGCATGACGGCTGCTGTCGCCACTCCTGCGCCGGTGCGGGTCGCCGGGGGCCATGCCAGCCACGGCTGGCCTCCCGTCTGCGCCGCCGTCAGGCGCGCGCGTACAGCGGCAACACCGCGCCGCTCACCTCCATGTTGGCGGGCGAGATCATTTGCAGCACTGCCTCCGCCGCTGCCGCGGGTGCAAGCCACGCCGAAGGGTCGGCGTCGGGCATGGCACGGCGATTGGCCTTGGTGTCGAGCGTCGACGGCGCGAGCGCATTGACGAGGATGCGCTCGCCCTTCAGTTCCTCCGCGAGTGCGAGCGTGAGCGCCGCCACCGCGGCCTTGCTCGCGGCGTACGCCGCCATCCGCGCGCCCTTGCGCGGGTCGATCCCGGGCCGCGCCGAGACGTTGACGATGCGTCCACCTTCGCCCGTCCGGCGCATCACGCGCACCGCCGCCCGGCAGCACAGCCAGGCGGTCAGCGTGTTCGTCTCCATCATGTGCAGGAAATCCGCGCGCCCCGACTCCGCGATCGGCGCCATCGCGAATCCCCCGGCCAGATGGACGGATCCCCACAAACCGGGAAGCGCGTCGTAGAAGCGATCCACCGCCGCCTCGTCGGTCAAGTCGACCCCGCCAACGCGTCGCAGGCGCGCATCGCCTGGCGTGATGTCGGCCGCGCCGGCCCGATGGCTGGGCACATGGCAGAACGCGCCCGCCTGCAGCAAGCGTTCGACGACGACCTCTCCCAATGCCCCGGCACCGCCCGTCACCACGACATGCCTGCCCGCGAGTGTCTCCATCATGCTTGCTCAGCCGATGCGGTCCCACCGCGAAAAAGGACGCCTGCCCACGCGGTGATTATAAGCGCGGACCCGGGGTTTTCAGGTCCAGCGCAGCGGCCCGATGGTCGCCGACGCAATCGACTTGCATGCGACGGCGACCCGGTTCCGGACAACGCCGACGATGGATCGCCGACCGCAGCATGGTGGATAATGCCGTGTCATGAACATGCAGCCGCTTGGCCTTCGATTGACTGCCGGTGTGGCCGCCGTCGCCTTCAGCCTCACCGCGTGGCTGGGGTCCGCACCAAGGGCCAACGCCGAGACGGCGGCCTCGTTTGCCGCCGCGAGCGCGCCGCTGGCGCAGGAACTGCGCTTCCGGATGCAATCCTCGCAGGTTCGCGAACTGCAGGTGCGCTTGCGCCACGCCAAATACCTCGCGGTCTACGACGTCGAAGACCGCTTCGGCATGCTCACGCAAGGTGCCGTCGTCAAGTTCCAGCGCGATCACGGACTGCGCGCAACCGGCATCGTCGACCAACGGACGTGGGACTTGCTGCAAACCCGCTCGCGCCCGCCCACCGCCGCGGAATTGAACAACACCGACATCGGACTCTGGTTCACCGCACCGACGCAGTCGGGCTATGTGAAGGAGTTGCAGCACCGCCTGCGCCAGGTGGGCCTGTACCATGGCACGATCGAGGGCGACTTCAACCCCGCCACGCGGCAGGCCGTCGCTGCCTGGCGCACGCGCGTCGGCCTCCCGGCGAGCGAGGTCATGGACGAGCGCACCTGGGCGCAGCTTATCCGCCGCACGCGCAATCCACGCTACGCCGAGCTCTTCGCGGCGCCGCCGACGAGCACGCTCACGCAGGAGCTCGATCCCCGCTGCACGACCGGCAAGGTGGTCTGCATCTCCAAGCAACAGCGGAAGATGTCGTACGTCGTCGACGGCAACGTGCGCTTCACGCGCGAGGCGCGCTTCGCGATGCCGGGCTGGGACAGCCCCGAGGGGGATTTCCGGATCTGGCACATGAATAGCGACACCGTCTCGAAGATCTTCGGCGAACGCACCCCGATGCCGTACGCGATCTTCTACCAGGGCAACGTGGCGATCCACTACTCGCAGGACTTCGCCGACAAAAGCTACGACAGCGGTTCGCACGGGTGCAGCCAGCTGCGTGATTACCAGGTCGCCAAGTGGCTCTACGAGCATGTGAAGGTAGGGGACCGAGTGGTCGTGTATTGAGCGCCGCGGACGTTCGCCCACCCCCCGCGCGCCGAGTGGGCCGCACGAGGTGTCGTGACCGTCGCGTCGGCGCCCCGCGCCGCCGCCACGGAGCTTGCTGACATGAACGCCCCATTCGCCTCGCGTATCGAGGCAGCCCACCGACTCGCGGTAGCGCTCGAGCGCTACCGCGGCAAGCATCCGTTGATCCTCGCGATCCCGCGCGGCGCCGTGGGGATGGGCCGCGTGCTCGCCGACGCACTCGGCGGTGAGCTCGATGTCGTGCTGGTGCGCAAGCTCCGCGCGCCCGAGAGCCCCGAGTTCGCCGTCGGCGCGATCGACGAGACCGGTTGGGCACACGTGCTGCCCTACGCCGCGCATTGTGGAGCCGATGGCCCCTACCTCGAAGAGGAGAAGCGGATCCAGTTGCAGACGCTGCGCCGGCGCCGCGCCGAGTACACGCCTGCGCGTACGCCGATCGACCCGAAAGATCGCACCGTGATCGTCGTCGACGACGGCCTCGCGACCGGCGCGACCATGCTGGCCGCGCTACACGCCACCCGGGCCAAGGCGCCTGCGCGCCTCGTCTGCGCGGTTCCGGTCGCCGCACCCACGAGCCTGGAACTCGTGCGGCCGCACTGCGATGACCTGGTGTGTCTCGACGCTCCGCCGGAATTCTTCGCGGTGGGCCAGTTCTACCGCGAGTTCGCGCAGGTCGAGGACGACGAAGTGATCAAGCTGCTCGCGGACTCGCCACCGCGTGGTCGCGATCCGGCCGCAGCCACGGATCCACGTGGGTCATGACGTTGAGCACGCGGTGACGCTGCATGACGCGACCGCGCGCCTCGACCGCGATATCGTGCCCGGCCTCGACGCTGAGCGCGGCCTCGACCTCGAGGTGCACATCGACGACGACCATGTCGCCCATTTTCCGGGTGCGCAGATCGTGCACGCCGCGAACGCCAGGTGTTTCTTCCAGCGTCCGCCGGATGGCCAAGACTTCCGCGTCGTCGATGGCCCGGTCCATCAAGTCGTGCAGGGCATCCCAGCCGAACTCCCAGCCCATCCTGGCGACCATGAAGCCGACGATCGCTGCCGCGATGGGATCGAGGATCGGATACCCGGCCAGGTTGCCGACGATGCCGATGGCGACCACGAGCGACGAGGCGGCGTCCGATCGCGCGTGCCAGGCGTTGGCGACCAGCATGCTCGACTTGACGCGCTTCGCCACGGAGAGCATGTACCGGAACAACAGTTCCTTGGTCACGAGGGCACCGCCGGCGACCCACAGCGCTATCACGTGGACCGTCGGGACGGCGGCGGGATCCTCCAACTTGAGGAACGCCGACCACAGCATGCCCACGCCCACGGCGAGCAGCAGCACCCCCAGCACGAACGACGCGGCGGTCTCGAATCGATGGTGTCCATACGGGTGCCCGGCGTCGGCATCCTTCTGGCTATGGTGATTGGCGAACAGCACGACGAAGTCGGCCACGAGGTCCGACAGCGAGTGGATGCCGTCGGCCACCAAACCCTGCGACTTCGCGAGGACCCCGACGGCGATCTGGGTCGTCGTCAGGACCAGGTTGACCGCGACGCTGACCCAGGTGCTGCGCGACGCGGCAGCGGCCCGCTCGGCGGCGGTATGCGTGACGTCCTCGGGGTCGTCGGGGTCAAAGGGCGGCGTGAAAAAATGCATGGCGCTCGGCGCGTTCGGCGGACCCGAGCGACCACGCCGGGGAGACGACCCAACGCCGGCGCGTCGCTCGCACGCGAGCATTGTGACAGAGATGCGAAACCATGCCGCATCCATCGGCGCGTGCTCGCTGCGCCGACCGGTGCTCGAGCAGTGCGCGCCGCCCCGCGTTGCCGCGCCGCACGCGCACTGGCCGATCGGCGGCGACCGTGACCGGCGCCACTCCCCCGGCCGAGATGAGCAGGCAACTCCTGCTGCTCTTCGCCTTCCGCATCCTGCGCAGCGTCGCGGCGGGGATGATCACGATCGCCTTTCCCTACCTCGTGCTGCGCGACCTTGCCTTGAGCCCGCTCACGCTCGGCGTCATCTACACGAGCGCCGCGATCGGCACAGCGCTGTTCGGCTTCACGACCGGCGTGCTGGCCGACGTATGGGGACGCCGTCGCACGCTGCTGCTGGTGGCGATCGTCCTGCCGGCGAGTTCGCTGCTGGTGTATCTCCATCAAGACCTCCCCTGGCTGATCGTCGCCGCCACGCTCGGTGGGTATTCAGCCACCGGGTCGCTGATGGGCGGCGGCGTGGGGGGTGCGGCACAGCCCATCCAGACCGCGATCGTGGCGAGCCTCCTCGGCTCGGACCGACGAACGTTCTTCTTTTCGCTCTTTACCTTCGTAGCCGGGATGTTCGCCGCGCTCGGCGCGCTCGCCGCGCGAGAAGTGTCCAGCCGGGATGCCTTCCTCGCCGCGACGGTGCTCTCGGGAGCGAGCGTGCTGCTGGTGCTGCCACTGTCCATCCCCGAAGTGAACGGCGACCTGCGCCGACTGCCGAGCCGCAAAGTCATCGGCCAGTTCTCATTGACGGGCATGCTCAA
Organism: Burkholderiales bacterium; assembly: GCA_020852555.1. Classification (GTDB taxonomy): domain Bacteria; phylum Pseudomonadota; class Gammaproteobacteria; order Burkholderiales; family Casimicrobiaceae; genus VBCG01. Next base: position 13,698 of record JADZAQ010000276.1, on the reverse strand, counting down.
CGGCTTTAGCCAGGGTCTGGTGACGCCGTTCCTCATCCCCTTCTTCATGCTCGTCTACGGCGTGCCGAAGGAGACGATGGGCAGTTACGGTTTCTGGGCCGGGGCGGTGGCGTCGGTCGTGCTGTTGGGCGCGCCGATGCTCGATCGCCAGTTCGGCTTCGTCCGCGCCATCGCGCTCACGCGCGGACTCGGCGCCTTGCTGGTCGCGGCGCTGCCGCTCTTCCACGCGGTCAACGTGGCGCTCGCCATCTACCTCCTCATTCCGGCGTTGCGCGTCGCGGCCCTCCCCGCGCAACAGCGCGCGCTGACCGACATGGTCGACTCCGATGAAACCGGCCGCGCGCTTGGCGTGAATCAGATGCTGCGTCTTGCGGCGTCGTCGGTTGCGGTGCTCCTGACCGGCTACCTCTTCTCGCTGCAGGACTTCAAGGTTCCCTTCTTCCTCTACGCGGCCATCATGCTGGCGAACATCTACCTCTACTTCCGCTTCTTCGGGAAAGCGCGCGAGCAGTTCGCCGGCGCGATCGGGCGAGGACCGACGCGAACGTGATCTTGCGGTCCGGGGGCCAGCCAAAGCGACGCTATCGCCGCGATCCCCGGCGCAGCGACGCGAGGCGGCTCAGCCGGTTGAGGCCATAGGCGAGTCCCACCGACGCGACCAACAGCACAGCGATCACGAGCGGCGGCAACGGTGCCGCGAGGTGGCCAAGCGTCGCCACCGTGACGCCGACGACGACGTCCGCGACGGACGCGGCGACGAGCCACGCGCTCGGCGCCGACTCCCACAGCGCTCCGTTCGTGCGGACCGCGTAGATCGTCGCCTGCCCGCCGCAGACCAGCGTCAGGAAGGCGAGCGTCACCAGGGCGTCCGGGGCCAGACGAAGCGCGAAGGCGCCGATCGCGAGCACCCCGGTCGCAAAGGCGAGTTGCGCGATGCCGAGGACGATGCCCGTGACCGTCAAGGCATCGACGCGCCAGACGTTCAGCGTGCGCGACGGCGTCACGCGATCGGTCGCGATCGACATCGACAGGAAGTCGCCGACGACGAGCAGCACGATCATGAGCAGCGGGGTGAGGATCGGCTCGCCCGTCATCACGAAGCCGGCGGTGACGAAGAGCACGGTGACGATCTTCTTGACGATCGAGTTGAGCGCGTAGGTGTGCACGCGGCGGAACGCCCGGCGCCCCTCCTCGATCGCCGCGAGGACCCCGGCGAGGCCCGGCTCGGTCAGCACGAGCCCGGCGGCCGCCTTGGCGACATCGGTCGCCTGCGATACGGCGATGCCCATGTGCGCCTGACGCAGCGCCGGCGCATCGTTGACGCCATCGCCGCACATGCCGACCACGTGACCCTCGGCCTGCAGCGCCTGCACGAGGCTGAACTTGTCCTCGGGTACCACGCCGGCAAAGACCGCGCAGTCCGCCGGGCGAGGCGCGGTGGCGCCAGCGACACAGACGGGACCGACGAGTCCGATCTCGCGCGCGACCGTCTGCGCGGTGGCGGGTGCGTCGCCGGTGACCATCACCACGCGCACCGCGTGCTCGTGCAGGCGGGTCACGAGCGAGCGCGCATCGTCACGCGGCGGATCGCTCAGCGCGATGAGCCCCGCGATCGTCGACTGGCCCGCGGCACCGACCGCCACCGCCAGCACGCGATAGCCCTGCGTTTCGAGCCGTTCGGCCTCGCGACGACTATCGGCATCGGCGCGTGCGCCGGCGGCAACCGCGGCAAACGCGCCCTTGACGATGCGCGATTCGCGCCCGTCGCCGGCGATCACCCGCGCCTCGGCGCGCTTCGTCGCCGGATCGAAGGGCACGAACGCGACGAGGGTGGGCAGGCCGTCGACATGGGGTGCGGCCGCGCGGATCGCGGCGTCGACGGGGTCGGCGCCGCCGTCGGAGCTGGCGAGCGCCGCGAGGCCCAGGAGCCGCGCCTCGTCGCAACCCGGTGCCGGGCGCGCCGACGCGACGCGCAACTCGTTGCGGGTGAGCGTACCGGTCTTGTCCGAGCAGAGCACGTCCATCGTGCCCGCCTCGTCGAGCGCGGAGAGCCGCGTCGGCAGCACGCCGCGCGCGGCCAGCGCGTGTGCCGCCAGCGCCGCGGCCAGTGTGAAAGTCGCTGGCAGCGAAACGGGGATCGACGCCAGCACGCAGACCAGCACGATGGGCTCGATCGTCGTCCACGGGACGCCGATCCACCACGCGTAACCGACGAAACCGAGAACGACGAGCCCATTGAAGACCGCGAGATTGCGCACCACGCGCAGGACCGATTTCTGCTGCGTGCCGACGACGTGCGCGGTCCGCACGAGCTCCGCGGCGCGACCGAACTGCGTGCGCGCACCCGTCGCGGTGACGACCGCCGTCGCTTCCCCGCGGCGAATCATCGCCCCGGAGAATGCGGCATCGCCCACACCAGCCTCGACCGCCACCGATTCTCCGGTCAACATCGACTGGTCGATGAGCACATTCCCCGCGACGATGCGCGCATCGGCCGGCACCACGGCGCCAAGCGAGAGCTTCACCACGTCGCCCGGCACCACGTCGCGCGCCGCGATGGTTTGCCACGCCCCATCCCGGCGCGCGTGCGCGTCCAGCGCGAGGCGCGTCTTCAGCGCCGCCAGCGCCGAGCGGGCGCGGCCTTCCTGGAACAAGGCGACGGCCGCGTTGAAGAGGATGAGCGCCGCGATGACGGCCGCCTCCAGCCGCTTGCCCTGCAGCAGTTCGAGCAGCACGGCGGCTTCCAGCATCCACGGCACCGGCGCCCACAGCTTGTCCGCAAGACGGCGCACGAGGCTCTCGCGGGTGTCCGGAATCTCGTTCGGACCGGCGGCGCGCAGTGCCGCCTGCGCCTCGCTGGTTGTCAGACCGGAGGGCGGAACGGCGGTGTTCACCTCACGCTCCCTAACACCGCGAACCGACTCTGTCGTGGGGTCGCCGCATGCTCGCGTATTGCCTCCGGGGCCATGATACCGGCTGCCGGATCGGCGCGCGGCTTCCCACCGCACGCCATGTCGCACTCGCCCGCTCGGCCCCGCGGCACATCGCGTAAGCTTGGCGGATGCGCAACCGGCTCCACCCCCCGTCCCCACTGCCCGACCATCCGGGTCCCTGCTGATGGCCGGCGAAATCTTCGGCTCCGACGCCTTCTCGCCACACGAAGTCGCCGGCCGCATCGAAAAGATCGGTGTCGTCAAGGCGCGGTTGCCGCTGCTGTCGATGTCGATGCTGGCGCTGCTTGCCGGCGGCTTCGTCGGGATCGGCGCAATCGCCTACCTGCTGGTGATGAGCGATCCGTCGCTGTCGTTCGCGACCGCGCGCGTCCTCGGCGGCGTGGTGTTCTCGGTCGGGCTCATCATGGTCGTGGTCGCGGGCGCCGAACTATTCACGGGTAACAACCTGCTGGCGATGGCTTGGGCCGAAGGGAAAGTCGGCACGCGCGACGTGCTGCGCAACTGGGTCGTGGTGTCCCTCGGTAACCTTACCGGCGCCGTCGGCCTCGCGGTGCTGGTGCTGCTGGCGAGCACCGGGGCGCTCAACGGCGGCCGGGTCGCACGGGCGGCGGTCGAGGTCGCCGCGGCGAAGGCGGCGCTCCCCTGGGACGTGGCGTTCGCCCGCGGCGTGCTGTGCAACGTACTGGTCTGCCTCGCGGTCTGGATGGCCGCCGCCGGCCGCAGCGTCGTCGACAAATCGGTGGCGATCATCCCGCCGATCGCAGCCTTCGTGGCGCTCGGCTTCGAGCACTCGATCGCCAACATGTTCTTCTTCCCGCTGGCGATCTTCCTGCTCGCTGCTGATCCCGCGCTGCACGCGCTGCCCGGAGCCGCCGCAGTCGGCTGGGGCGCGATGGCCGGCAACCTCGCGCCGGTGATCGCCGGCAACCTGGTCGGCGGCAGCGTGCTGGTGGCGCTCGTGTATTGGGTGATTTACCTGCGCAAGCCTTGACCGCGGGCTGCGGCGATGGAAGTGCGCCGGTGACGGCGAGCCGTGGTGGTGCCGCGAAGCGAGGTACGGGCGCGCCCTGCTCCGCTCATGTCCCCCGGCGCCCGCCTTCGGCAGGCGCCTCCTCCTTGACTTCGCTGCGCAGGGCGCGCCCGCACCTCGGCAGCGTTCACCATCGTAGACGTACGACTGGTACGTAAGCTCGCCGCCTACTCGAGCGCAAGGACTTCGGCGCTGCTACCGCTTGAACCGTTGGTCCCGGCCGGCGCGAAGGCGGGCGACGAAGGATGACCTGAAATCCGCGTCGCGAACACCTTTCATTCGCTCGCTCGCGGCCCGCGCAACGCGCCGGCAAGCTGCGCGAGGGCGTCGGCCAGCCGTCGCGCCGTCTGCGGCGCTGGAAGTGGCAGCTTCAGGCTGCACGCACCCGTCGCCGGATCGCGCTCGACCCACGGGTGCGGCGCCGCCGTGGCATCACCGGCTGCATGCAGCGCCGAGATCAATCGCGCGCCGGCATGCAGCACCAGGTCCCAGGGATCGCCGCCCGCTTCCGGCGCTTCCGGAGTGGCGACGCCGGGAGCGGCGGCATCGCCGATAGGCGCAGACCCGGGAGCGGCAACGGACTCGTCCGCCGGATCGGTCGCATCCATCTCGCGCGATGCCGTTCGTGATCCAGCAGCAGCGGTGCCCACCTCTTCGGCCGGCGCCATCGCGGCGCCGTCACCCATGCGGCCGGTGACGTTCTCGACCTCCTTCATGAAGCGACTCAGGCGCGAGCCGCCGAGGGTGATCTCGCTTTGGCCACCGTCGAGAATGCCCGCCGACAGCGACCGCTTGAAGGCGAGCACGGAAAGCATGCCCTCCTCGATGGTGCCCTTGGCGACGAAGTTGACGATCTGCACTGGACGCGACTGCCCCATGCGATGAATCCGTCCGATGCGCTGCTCCAGGAGTGCCGGATTCCACGGCAGATCCATGTTTACCACGGTCGAGGCGTGTTGCAGGTTGAGCCCTGTCGCGCCCGCGTCGGTCGACAGGAACACGCGACACTCAGGATCGGTGCGAAAGCGCTCGATCAGTGCCGGGCGTCGCTCCGCGGGTACGCTCCCGTGAAAGCTCACGTAGCCGATACCGCGCTCTTCCAGCCGGCGGATGACGATGTCGTGTGTGCGCGTCCACTGGCTGAACACCACCGCCTTGGCGTCGGGCTGAACGAAGACACCGTCGAGCAACGCCGCCAGTTCGTCGGCCTTGACCCCATGATCGGTCTCCTGGTCGAGCAGGTACGTGCTGTTGCACGACATGCGCATGTTCTGCAGCGCGCAGGTCAACCGGCGCTGGTCCTGGTCCGACAGGAATTTCGTTCGCCGCCAGCGCGCCACGATCCTCGCCACGATGTCGGCGTTCTCCTGGTGATGCAGCATCTGCATCTCGGTCATCGGCACCATCAGGTTCTGATCGGTACGACTGGGAAGTTGAGTCAGCACCTCGGAGCGCCGGCGACGGATCAGGATCGGCGCCAATGTCTGGCCGATCTTCTCCAGCCCGGTGTAACCGGTGACGCGGCCGAATTCATCCTTGACCTGGTGCTCGTACAAGAGCTTCCAGGTCGGACCCAGCCGATACTGGTCGACGAACTGCACGATCGAGATCAACTCTTCGAGCCTGTTTTCGAGTGGCGTGCCGGTGAGTACCAGGGCGTACGGGCTGTCGATGCGCTTCAGCGCCCGTGCCGCGATCGTGTTCCAGTTCTTGATGCGTTGCGCCTCGTCGACGATCACCAACTCCGGCGCCCATGCGGCGATCAGGTCGAGGTCGGGATCGAGCTTCTCGTAGTTGGTGATCTTGCAGAAATCGTCGGCGCGAAAGTCCCTCTGCCGCTGCACGCGACCGCCGGCCAGCACCCGCGCCGCGCGCCCCGAGAAGCGGCCGATCTCGCTTTGCCACTGATACTTGAGCGACGTCGGACACACCACCAGCACGCGCGCAACACCGAAGTGCCGGGCCAGGATTTCCGCTGCCGCGATCGCCTGGATCGTCTTGCCGAGTCCCATCTCGTCGCCGATCAGGGCGCGGCCGGCGCGCACCCCGAACAGCGCACCTTCGACCTGATAGGGATACAACGGCGCCTTCAGCAGCCGCGCGAGTTCGGCGTCGGCTCCCGCGTGCGGAAACAACCGAGCGAGTACTTCGGCGCGCCGCGCCGCATCGCGCCGGCCGGCGACGAAGTCGAGAGCATCGTCGTAGGCGCGCAGCTCGTGCCCCGCTTGTACCGCCGCGGCCAGGACGCTCTCCAATTGGCCGTAGCGCTCCTGCGGCAGTACGCTGCCGTGCGCGCCAGCGAAGACGCTCGTAGCCGCTCTCATCACCGACGGGGGGCAGTTCACTCCGGCCCGAAAGTACACCCCGCGAACCCCATCGTTGCGTAAGTAGATCTCGGAAAACGGCGGGTGCCAGCCACGAGCGAAGGCAGCCTTCGCTCCGCGCTTCTTCGCCAGCCGGGCGAGTACGAATTCGATGTGCTTGCAGGTGCCAAGCTCGTTGGTGGCGTAATCCGGACAGGCGCAATAGTTGTCGCCGGCATCGAGCCCGCGAATCACCACGCGATAGCTCGACTTCGACCGCGGATTGCCGACGCGGAACTCGGAGAAGAACGGCTGGTCACCGAGGTTTTCCAGCACGAACGCCTGCTCTCGCCCGAACTGGCGGCGGAGCGCCCGCTGCCATTCGACTGGAGCGACGTTGATCGGCGGATGCGTCCGCGAGGCCTTGGGTTCGTTGGCCGGGCGCCGCGCGGCGCGGCGGCGCTTTGCCGGCCGATCGTGATTCGATCGTGTCATTGCGCGCCCAACATGCGCTGCAGTTCGCCGCTCGCGATCAACCGCCCGAGATCGTCGGCGCCCCCGATCAGCGTGCCCCTGACGAACACCATCGGGAAGGTCGGCCAGCCGGTCCACATCTTGAGCGCGTTGCGCCGTCGCCACCCGCCGAGATAATTGCCGTACGACAGATAGTGGTACGGCACCCCGGCTGCGTCGAGCAGACGGCGGGCCTTGCGCGGGAATGGGTTCTGCGCCATGCCCACGACGAGCACCGGATGCTCGCGCGCTGCCGCCTGCACCTCGCGCACGACGGCCGCGTGGTGGCCGGCGATGCGCTCGCGGATGGCCGGATGGATCTGTGATTCGTCGAGTACGCTGCGTGGCATGAGCTACCTCCCCCACATAGCCTAACGCATGCGCGTGATTGCGCCGGCGCCGCGACGCACGAGCGCAACGCGAGGCCCTGTGCAAAGTCCGTTACACTCGGCCCGCACCACGTGCGCCGGAGCCCGCCATGCCGCTGGAGTCCGCTCGCCGGCCGCTTCCCGGGCTGCGCCAGATCCTCGCCGACACCGGCGGGATCTACCTCGCCAATGCGGTCATCGGCTTCGTCTTCGCCGCTTCCGGGCCGGTCGCGATCATCCTCGCGGTGGGCGCCCGTGGCGGCTTGAGCGAGTCCGACCTGTCGTCGTGGATCTTCGGCTCGTTCGTGCTCAACGGCCTCATCACGCTGCTCTTCTGCACGCTGTACCGCCAGCCGCTCGTCTTCTTCTGGACGATCCCGGGGACGGTGCTGGTCGGCCCCGCACTCGGTCACCTGACCTGGCCCGAAGTCGTCGGCGCCTTCCTCGCCACCGGGCTCCTCATGCTGGTGCTCGGCCTTTCAGACTGGGTGCGGCGCGCGATGCAGGCCGTGCCGATGCCGATCGTGATGGCGATGGTCGCGGGCGTGTTCCTGCGCTTCGGCCTCGACCTCGTGCACGCGGTGCGCGACGACTTCTGGATCGCCGCGCCGATGATCGCCGTCTTCCTCGCGCTGGGTGCTTCCGGCGGATGGGCAAAGCGGGTGCCGCCGCTGATCGGCGCGCTCGTCGCCGGTGCGGCGGCGGTCGCGCTCCTCGGCCGATTCCATCCGCACGGCGAAGCGCTGCGCGTGTTCGCGCATCCCAACCTGGTCGTCCCCGTGTTCTCGTGGCGCGCGATGGTGGAGCTCGTCATTCCGCTCGCGATCACCGTGCTGGTGGTGCAGAACGGTCAGGGGTTCGCGGTGCTCGACGCGGCCGGGCACGAGCCGCCGATCAACGCGATCACGGTGGCCTGCGGTGCGGGCTCGATCGTCGCCGCGCTGGTCGGCACGGTCTCCACCTGCCTCACCGGCCCTGTCAATGCGATCATTTCCGCTTCCGGCGAGCGGGACCGGCAGTACACCGCAGGCTTGGCGGTCGGCGCGTTCGCGCTCGCCTTCGGACTGTTCGCGCCGGCGTTCACCCGGCTCATGCTCGCCGCGCCGCCGGCGTTCATCGCCGCGCTCGCCGGACTCGCGATGCTCCGCGTGCTGCAGACCGCGTTCAGCGTGTCGTTCCGCGAACGCTTCACGCTCGGCGCGCTCGTCACCTTCCTCGTCACGGTGGCCGACGTACCGATCTTCAGCGTCGGTGCGCCGTTCTGGGGACTGGTCTTCGGCTGCGCCGTCTCGCGCCTCCTCGAGCGCAAGGATTTCGGCGCTACCGCTGCCTGAGCGAGCGTGCGACGTCCGTGCGATCGCGACTGGCAAGCCGAGCGCGAAGCGTCTCGTCGTTGATGCGTTGCGCGTGGCGTTCGGCGTACAGCACATCGCGTTCGGCGTGCAGCGCGGCAAGGCGCAGTTCCATCTCCACGATGTAGCGCAGACGGCGCTGACGCACGGCCTCGCGCGACTCGGCCTGCGCCTCCGGCGTCTGTGATGTCTCCGGAGCATCGAGCATGTCGATGCGCTTGCGGTAGTCCTGGGTGAGTCATCCCGCGGCTTCCTGATGCTGCACCCGCCACGTCGCATCGTCGGCCTGCGCACCGCGTGGCGGTTGGGCCAGGAATTCGATCGCCACCGCCTGGCCGACCGGTAGCCACCACGTTGCGCCAGCAGCAGCGAGCGTGCTGCCGAGCCGGGCCTGCAGAATTCACGCAACAGCTTCGGTGAATCGTTGCTCGGCTTGACCGACGAGCCGCAATGTCTGCACGTTTACCGTGACATCTACCGTCGCGACGCTTTCGCTCGCAAGCGGGAGGTCGGTGTGCATCCGCCGTCCGCTCCGCGGCCTCCTTCCGCCACCTGATCTTCGCGCGGCTCGCCTTCGCGACCTCGGTGTCGTAGCCCGCCCGTAGGCGCAGCCAGGAGCCATCGGTAAGCCCGAGGAATCGGCGCGGCCGCGGATCGATGTTCGCCCACCGCCACGGATCGGGCACTTCGGCGCCGCGCCCTTCGATGGAGCTAAGCCAGCCGCCGCGCACCACGCTCGTGGTCGAGCGGTTCGTCGGTATCTGGCCTCGCGAGAGCTGCGGCAATACGCTGGTCGACAGCCCCCTGCGAGGCACGCATTGCAAACTCGTAAGGTTGGACGGCGGCCCCGTGACCGCGGCGGCCAACCAGCGTGAGGCGCATCTGGTGTTGGCAGTCGACGGGTTACGTGTCGCCGGGAGCGGTGGCTGCAATCGTCTGACCGGCAGCTTCGAGCTCGAAGGTTATCGGCTGCATGTCGGCCGCATGGCGTCGACCATGATGGCCCGCCCCGATGGCATCGACCAGGAAAAGCGATTCCTCGAGGCGCTGGCGCAGGTGGCGCGATATCGCATCCGCGGCAGCCACCTCGAGCGCCTGGATGCGACAGGCACCGTGCGTGCGCGATTCGAGGCGGTCGCGCTGAAATAGTGCCGCCCGGCGTCGCAGCGCGGGCAGATCGACGAGAGATCGGCGATCAGCCCGTTGCGAAACAGGGCCAGCGCCTGGCGGTACTCGGCATCGGTCAGGGTGACGGCTGCGCAACCGGGGGAGGTGTGAACCGGTAGCAGTGCGCGGCGGCAGGCGTGCACCGCTTCCACACCCATCGCCACCAGTACGCACGGACTCGGCCGAGGCGGCGCGTTGTCCGGTCATCCGGCGCCAGCGGGTGTTACTGGTCCGCGCAGCGCCGTTGCCGGCCACGCCGTCGCGCACGAAATCGACATAGCGGGGCTCGGCGTCCGTGGGTCAGTGGCGCTGAACATTCTCCACGAACGCGGGCCAGTCGCGCTCCAGCTCGTGTACTTCGACGTAGCGCAGCGGAAAGGTCAGTGACGCTTCCTCGAAACAGCCACGCACACGATCTCAAGCGGCCGCCACGATCCGAAACTCGCTCGCCTTCACGACCGGCCTGACGTGGTTCTTTTTGCGCTGCAGGTCCATGAGCCCGTAGCGCGACATCGTCTTCAAGGTGCGCGACAGATTGCCCGGCTGCCGTCCGGTGGCCTTCGCCAGCACCGCGATCGAATCAGGGTTGCTCTCCCGGATCACCTTGAGCAGCGCCCGGTTCCGATCGCTCAGCACCTCGGCCACCGACTTCATGGAGGTGAACCAGATCCTGGGCTCGCCCGGCTTGGGTTTGTACTGGCCCTTGGCGATCGCAATCGCCCTCGCCCGGATCTGCTCCCGAGGCATCACGCCGATGACGATGGTCTTCATTGCCGTGCTTCCTTGATCACGCGATCCACCTCTGCGAAGAAGTCTTCCAGCAGCCGTGACGCCGATTCGAACGCGTAGGGCACGCCTTTGTCGCTCGCGGTCCGGTGACGATGGTCGTAGGCCAGGCGCTGCCCGGCGAACTTGAACTTCTTCGGCGGCTTCACCGCATGTGCGTTGTCGTAGCCCAGGACTCGGGTGCCGTACCTGTCGTGCAGCGTCGGGCTGTGCCTGATCCCTTGTGGAGCGTACGGTGACAGCGGGGCCTGCCAAACGTCGGCAGAGGACCGGTCATCCGCCGGCCAGAAGCCCAGTGCTCATCGCTCGAAGGTGACCCACATGCCTGCGCTTGCCCAGGCCATGCCTTGGTCCACGTCGAAGTGCTCGAAGCGGCGCTCGGCCGAGTGAACAATCGGCACGATCCCCGCACGCTTTGGATAGCGCTTCGATCGTCGCGACTGGCGACTGCCGCGCCGTCACCCGATCAAGGGATTTCGCACGATGATTTGCGGAAACCGGGAGAAGTCGCGGTCGGCTGACCAGAGCTCAGCCACGCCGTGCGAAACGCAGATTGCTGCAACGCGCGCGTCGTGAATCGCCCCGCCGCGAGTCTGCGCGGGCAGGGCCAGCGATTCAAGATGCTGCAGGTACCCGTCGGTCTCGCCGATGAACGCAAGGTTGGCAAGCATGCCCAGCGCGCGCAGTTGAGCGAAGGCCGTCTCGGCCGGCGTGGCAGTCTTGAAGATGCGCGGATGCGTTACGACGGCGAAGAACTCATGTGCGCAAGGCCACGGGATGGCCCATTCCCGGGCTCCGGAGGCGAGGGTTTCGATGGCAGATCGCGCACGCTCGTGGAAGGGCGAGTCTGTGCGGTGTGCGTAGACCAGGAGGTTGGTGTCAACCGCGATCACGGTAGATCTCGTCGCGAATCTCTTCCCAACCAGCACCGACGAACTCCGCGGACAAGCCGTCACCCTGGAAGGGCTGCACCGCGAACGGCGCGGTGCGCTTGCGCGTGCGCGCCCGGAGGGCCATGCGCAGGCCTTCTTCGATCAGGGCCTTGAGCGTCGAGTTCTCACGCCGCGCAGCCGCCTTGCCGCGCTCGAGCAGATCGTCTGGCAATTCAATCGTGGTCTTCATATGGTCTTCCCATACTCGCCATATGGGTCGTATGGTAACGGTAAACCGGTCATCCATCAAGCTGCCGCTTGCGGACCCTCCGGCGCGTCTTCCCGTGCCGGTTGCGAGGATGATGACTCACCTCGCCGCGATCGGCCGTCTGCAGGGTGTGCGCGGAGAGGGCGGCGTTGGTCACCACCGCCACTTCGATCAGGGCCGAACGGTAACCCCGTCGCTCGCGCACGCCTTCGCCCAGGATGGACTCCATCCGTCGCGCCGAGGCGTGAACCACCGCCTGGAGCCGGTCAACGAGAGCGCGCACACGGAGTTTCGAGGTCAGCGCCAGATAGCCGGTTGGGTTCAGGAAGACGTCCACCGCGGCCGTCACCGCGCCGCAGCCGCCGTGGCCCAGCACGGCCACCAGCCGCAGACTGTCGCCGAGGTGTTCCAACGCGTAGTCCAGACTCGCCAGCGCGTCGTCGCCGAGCACGTTGCCGGCCAGCCGAACGACAAAGAGATCGTTCGGGCCTTCATTGAAGACGAACTCGATCGGCACGCGCGCGTCGGCGCATCCGAGCACGGCCGCGTACGGACGCTGCTCGGCGCGCGCATTGCCACCGTCGATCAGACCGAGGTCGCGCGGGTCGATGCGGATCTCCTCGCGCGCCACGTCGCCCGCGCCGTCGAGCCCGGCAAGCAGCGCGGCGATCGACATCTATAGAGGACGAACGGCGCCTGCGAAAAGGCCAGCTTTCGAGACGTATCGACATCGATCGGGCGCAACGCCGGTCGCGATCGACGTCATCGAGCCCTCCTATCGGTCGAAAGTAAGGCCAGAACTCTGAACCGGTGCCGGTCGGTCATTAGTTCAACCGGCCTTCCGGGACAAAGAAAGCTGCAGATCGAGTTCTATCCGATCATGAGTAACCCTTGGCGTGATGCGCCCCCGCTCTCCCCGGTCCAGACGTACAAGACCGTAGCCGGCCATCGTCTTCAAGGTTCGGGACAGATTCGACTTCGCCTTGCCGGTAATTCGCGCGAGTTCGTCGAGCGAGCCAGGTTCGCGCTCAGCGATCACTCGCAACAACTCGCGGTTGCCCGCTGAAAGAACTTTGGCAAAGGATTCCGTAGAGGTGAACCACACCTTCGGCTCGTTACGGGCGACACGCAGCTTGCCGCGCGCCACCGCCATCGTGCGAGCCTTCATTTCTTCATAAGTGGCAATGCCGACCCTCAAGGTGCTCATGGGATGATCCCTTTCTTGCGCAATACCGCATCCACCGCTTTCCAAAAATCACCAAGCAACGTAGCCGCGTCCCGGTACTCGTAGGTCTTGATCGTTCGCAGTCGATGGCGATGATCCTGCGGCCCGCCGCGTGCTTGCGCGCCCACCGGGTGGGCGTTATCGAAGCCCGCCAGCCGCTCGCCATCCGGGCCGTGAAGCGTCAGTGAGTAATCCAGTCCATGTGGTTTCTCTGCTGGCGCGGCCACCCGAGTCACCACGAAGCGAACCCAATAGCCGCCGTCCGGGTCCACGACGAGCACCTGCCCGTCGAGGTCGAGAAGCACGTCGAGAGAAGGATCGCGCGACATCATTGAAATAGCAGGTTATCACATTAAGATAACCTATTCAATGCGTGCCCAGTTCTTGCCGCCTACACGGCGTAATGGACGGCGATCTGGGTTCTCGGTCGCAAGCCGATAGCTACGGTCTCGCGGGAACGGCGCACAGGGGCTGCGACCGAGTGGGCCAACGAACCGTTGCGCCGCGATCACGTCTCGCGCGGTCGATTCAAGCCGTAGGCCCGCGCGATCCGGTCGGCAATCTCGCCGACGCTTCTGCTGATCTTGAGCGGCTTCGGATCGATCGATCGAGCGATCTGTCTCGATCGCGTCGAGGAATCGGCTCAGGTCCTGCGCGATTCGCTCGGCGACGGGTATTCGAGTGTCCGGGGCCAGCAGCTGTGACAGGCGGAGCACGTCGTTCGCGTGCTTGCGTGCGTATTTCGGCGATCGTGACCGATCGTTTCGGTTGATCGTGACCGGCCGTTTCGGATCATCGTGACCGCCGATTTCGGCGATCGTGACCGCGGCGTACGGCCGGTGCTGCATAGAATCATCAGT
>JADZAQ010000275.1 GCA_020852555.1 Burkholderiales bacterium | reverse complement strand
TCTGGGGCTGGTGTCGCTGCTCGATACGGTGCAGCGCCTTCAGCGCACTTCATGAACCGCCGTATGCGGAACCGCACGTACGGTGGTGTGGGAGGGCGGCGGGCGTGAGCCCGCCCCCTACCCGATAGCCCGGCGCCGCTGACGAAAGGCTTCACAAAGAGACGCCGAGACGCGGAGAGAAGACAGTCTTTCTCGGTGCCTCTGCGTCTCCTGTGAAGTGCACTTGGAGTCTGCGCTAAACGACCTCCACGCTCGCTGCCCCCTAACGGGGCGCAGTCAGCGCCTTGGGGCGGCCCGGCGCCGCCGACGAGGACGGCCGCGCGGCGTCAGATGCGCAGCCGCCCGCCGTACCCTGTGAGCTCGAGATAGCCGCGCCCGACCTCCTCGCCGTCGCGTAGCGCCCGCACCGCACCTTCCCAGTAGATCGCACCGACGCTCGCGCGCGAGTCGAGTTCCTGGTCGGCGAAGAGCGGAACGAGATCGACGCCGAGTGCACCGGCGGTGACGCGCATCGCCACCGGATAGACGATCGCGGTGCGCGGCGAGCGCCACTCGCGCTGCGGCACGAAACGCACCTCGTCGCGCCCGAAGGTCGTGACGCGGCCCGCGGCATCGCGCCACGCGCCGCCCGCCCAGGTGGCACCCCCCGCCTCGTCGCGGATGACGAAGGCCATCAGCGCCGCACCGTCGTCGAAATTGAGCCCGGTCCAGTCCCAGCCGCGAGCGGCGGGCGCCAGGAATTCGCTCGCCCATTCGTGATCGAGCCACGCGCGACCGGCCACCTGGCGCGCGCGGCCGTCGAGGGTGACCGTGCCGGAGGCGGCGAGTTGTGGGCGGCTGTAGTAGTAGCTCGCCTGTCCCGGGTCCAGTCCTTTCCGGCTCCGACCGGCGTCACCCTGCAAAAGGAGCGGTGCGCGCGGCTCGAAGGCGAGCGCGAAGGCGAAATCACGCGCGACGATCTGCGCGGAGTACGTCTCACCGCGACGGCGCAGCGACCAGTCGCCGATCACGACATCGGTGTCGCCTTCGCTCGCCTGCGCGAGCCCGAAACCCTCGCGTGCGACGCGCTGGTCGTGCCGCAGGCGCCCCAGCGCGGGGTCGGCGATCGCGGCGTGCGCGAAGAGAAGCTGCCGGGGTGCGAAACGGCTGCCGCTGTCTTCGGCCACACCCGGTCGATGGCGGAAGAACGTGACCTGCACGCCGAGGTCGCGCTCAGCTGCGTTCGCCGGTGCTGTTTCGTCGCGCAGCCAGCCGGTGACGTACCACCACTCGGTGCGGAAGTCGGGGTGGCTGCCGTGGTCGCGCGGAAAGACGAGCGGGCGCGGCGTCACCGCCGGATAGACGACCTGCGCACCCGCGGCACGCCCGCCGGCGAACGCAGCGACGAGCGCGCCGGCGATGACGGCGCGTCGCGAGGTCACCAGTCGTCCTTCACGGCCGCGATCGCATCCGACCGCAGCGCCGGCCGGGCGCTGGCGAGCGAGGTCGCGGCGGCGGCGATGAGGAGCGTGATGGCGAGTGCGGCGAGCAGGGCGTACGGCACCGTGAGGTCCATGCTCCAGTGGAACGATTGCCGGTTCACCACGTGGATGAGGACGAGGGCGAGCGCGCCGCCCAGCACGAAGCCGGCGCCGAGTCCGACGGCGGTGAGTGCGGTGCCCTCGGCGACCAGCATGCGCGCGATCTGCCGGCGCGTCATGCCGAGGTGGCGCAGCACGCCGAACTCGCGGCGGCGGGCGACGATCGACGCCGCGAAGGCGGACGACAGTCCGGCGAGGCCGATCGCGATCGCCACGGCGAGCAGTGCGTAGGTGACGGCGAAGGTGCGGTCGAAGATGCGCAGCGACAGTGCACGCAGCGCCGCGGGTGTGGCGAGCGTCATGCGCGCGGCTTCGGGAACCGCGCCGGCAAGCGCCTGCGCGAAAGCGTCGACGCGCACGCCGGGAGCGAGCGTGATCGCCGCTTCGCCGGCGAGGTCGTCGCCGGTGAGGCGTCGATAGACGCTGCGCTCGACCACGAGCGCGCCCTGCTGGCGCGCGTAGTCGCGAAAGATGCCGCCGACGGTGAAGCGGTGCCGCCGTCCGGCGAGCGGCAGTTCGATCGACTCGCCGGGACGCCATCCGGCGCCGTCGGCGACCGCCTCGCTCACCCAGATCGCCGGCGCGTCGGCGGTCGCGGCGTGCGGCCCGGCGACGAGTACCAGTGCGGGCCGCGCCTCGCCGGCGGGGAGGTCGCGGGCGAGGAGGGCGACGGGCGGTGTTCCGGCTCGCAGCGTGACGGTCTGCGTACGCGTGAAGCTCACCCCGGCGACCCCGGGAAGTCCGGCGATCGCGTGCTGTACGTCGGGGGAGAGGTAGCCGCTGTCGCCGGCGACTGCGGCACGGACGTAGACGTCGGCCGGCAGGACCGCGTCGAGCCACGCGGTGAGCGAGTGGCGAAACGAGGCCACCATGATCGCCATCGACACCATGAGCGCCACCGCGGCGACGATCGCGGCGAGGCTCACCGCCGCCTCGGTCGGCGTCGCGCGCAGACGGGTGAGGGCGAGCGCCAGTGGAACGTTGCGCGGCACGGGGACCGCGGCGAGTGCCCGTGCCGCGAGCCACGGCAGCGCGCCGAGCGTCCCGGCGAGCAGCAGCGCCATCGCGAGGTACCCGGCGAGTGGCAGATCGTCGACCGGCGGCAAGGCGGCGGCCGCCAGCCCGACCAAGACGAGCGCCAATGCGATACGCGGCAGGCGCGGTGCGCTCGCCCCGCTGCTGCGCTCGCCTGCCTTCAGCGCGGACGCGAGCGGCGCCTGCGCCCAGGCGCGCGCCGGCAGCCAACTGCCGAGCGCGGCAACCGCCACCCCCAGCACGACGAAGGCGAGGGCCGCCCAGGCGTCGATGGTCAGCGTCGGCGTGACCCCGCGGAAGTAGCCGGCACCCAGGTCGCCGCCGAACGTCCGCACGGCAAGCGTGGCGACCACGTAGCCCGCGACGAGGCCGATCACGGCGCCGGCGAGACCGAGCAGCGCCCCTTCGGCGACAAGGTGCCGCACCAGTGCGCGGCGCGAGAGACCGAGCGCGCGCACCAGTGCCAGCGGCGCGCGCCGGCGGGCGACGGCGAGCGTTTGCGTCGCGTAGACGAGAAGACCGCCGGTAAAGAGCGCGACGAGCGCCAGCGCGTCCAGGTTCACCCGATACGCGCGCGACAGGCGGCGCGTGTCGTCGGCGTACGCCGCCGGGGTAGTGATGGTCACGCCGGCCGGCAATATCGCGGCGAGGCGCGCGTCGGCGATCGCCGGCGCCGCCCCCGGCCGCAGGCGCAGGTCGATGCGCGAGAGCCGGCCGCCACGCGCGAACGCGTCCTGTGCGGCAGCGATGTCCATCACGCCGAAGCGTTGCCTGTCGGTGGCGGGTAGCAAACCAGCCACCACCAGCGGCACCGCACGAAGACCGCTCTGCACGTCGAGCGTGGCGCCCGGGGCGACCGCGAGCGCCTGCGCCGCCGCCGGCGACAGGAAGATGCGCCCGGGACGCAGGAGGTCGAGGGGATCGGGCGCGCTGCCGACGAGCGCCGGCGTCACGCCCGCGGCGCGGAAGGCATCGATGCCGACGATCCGCAGCGCCTCGTCGCGGCCGTCGAGGCGGGCGTCGACCTCGACCACGGGACTTGCTGCGGCCACGTCCGGATCGTGGGCGACGAGCGGGTAGACCGCCTCGTCGAAGCCGTTGCGCGGCCCGCGCACCTGGAGGTCGGCGTTGCCCGTCAAGCTGCGCAGCGCGGTCGTGAG
>JADZAQ010000274.1 GCA_020852555.1 Burkholderiales bacterium | reverse complement strand
GCGCAACGACGACGCCACGCTGATCGAGCCGGTCGAACCCGCGGAGCGCCTCGCCGGCGAAGTCGCCGCGCCGCCCGGCGGTGAAGCGCAGGCGGACGCGGCGCCGGTGCAGACATCGCTGTTCTGATGGCGGTGCGCGGGGCGACGACGATCGTCAGGAGATGCCGCGCCCGCGGAAATACGCCTTGATCGCCGCCGTGGCCTCCCGGCGGGAGTGGCGTGCCCGTTCGAGCAGGCCGACTTCGCGCACGACGTCGATGCGCGGCACCGCGACGATGCGCAGTGCGCGGTCGGCGGCCCAGTCGACGTTCGCGAGCTTCGGCACGATGGACACGCCGAAGCCGCCGCGGACGAGCTCGACGATCGCCTCGACCGAGTCGAGTTCCATTTCATCGCGCGCCCTGACGCCCGCCTGGCGCAGCGCACGCCGCACGAGGTAGCCGGTCCACGCCGCGCGGTCGAAGCGGATGAACGGCGCCAGCCGAAGGACCTCTTCGCTCGCGCGCGGCAGGGTGAAGTGCGGCCGGCGCGGAACGATCAGCACCATCGGCTCGGCGTAAAGCGGCGTCCAGGCGAGATCCGACGCGAGGCGATACGGTGGCCGCGTCACGATCGCGGCGTCGAGTTCGCCGTCGGCGACGCGCCCCGCGAAATCGCGCGACTTGCCGGCGAAAAGGCGCACGACGAGGCCGGGATGCGTCTTCTTCATCGCCCACAGCGCATCGGCGAAGGCGCCCATCAGCGCCGACACCAGCGCACCCATCACGAGCGTACCCGTCAAGGCGGCGCCATCGTGGCCGGCGAGCAACGCGTCGTAGCGCGTCAGGATGTCGCTCACGGCGACGACGGTGTCACGCCCGGTGCCGTTGAGGACGACCCGGCGGGCGCCGCGATCGAAGAGCGACGCACCGAGCTCGGCCTCGAGCGCCTTCATCTGCAACCCGACCGCGGCCGGCGTGAGACCCAGCGCCTTGCCGGCGGCCGCGAAACTTCCCTCGCGGGCGACGACCACGAAAAGGCGCAGCGTACGAATCGAGACCATGAAGCAAAACTTTACCTCAACATCCGAATTATTGGCTTTTCCTTCATACCGGGCTGACGGACAATGAGCGTCATGGAGACGACCGACCGCGGCGCGGCGATTCTGCATCCGATTCGCGCGAACGGCGACGTTCCGGCGTCCGCCGAGCCGGTGCTGCGCGTCTCGATCTGGCGCGGGCGCGGCGAAGGGGCGTTCGTGGACTACGAAGTGCCCCGCCTCGCGAGCCAGACGGTGCTCGACGTCGTGACCTGGGTGCAGCGCCACCGCGAGCCTTCGCTCGCCTATCGCTTCGCCTGTCGCGTCGGCATGTGCGGGTCCTGCGCCATGACCGTCAACGGCGTGGCACGGTGGACGTGTCGCACCCACGTCGCCGAAGTGGCGCAGGACGGTCGCGTCGAGATCGCGCCGCTCGCCAACCTGCCCCGCGTCAAGGATCTCGTTACCGACCTGCGCGAGTTCTTCGACAAGTGGGCGCGCGCCCACGGGCGCTTCTTCGGGGCGCGCACGCGGCACGACGAATTCGCGCGCGTGCAGCCCGACTCGCCGGCACGCGAGGCGGCGGATGCCGGCATCGAGTGCATCGGTTGCGGGGTCTGCTACGCCTCGTGCGATGTCGTCACCTGGCGTCCCGACTATCTCGGCCCGGCCGCCCTCAATCGCGCGTGGACGCTCGTCAACGACGAGCGCGACACCGCGCGCGACGCGCGGCTGCGTGCCGTGGCCGGCGATGCCGGATGCCACGCCTGCCATAGCCTCGGATCGTGCACCGAGCGCTGCCCCAAGCACATCGCGCCGACGGGCGCGATCGCCGGCCTCAAGCGGCTCACGGCGCGGGCCGCCGCCCGCGGGAAGTTGTAGCGATGGGCGACGTCGCGCGCGAGGCGAGACGCTGGTACTGGCAGCGCGTCAGCGCCATGGTGCTGGCGTTGTGCGTGGTCGTGCACCTCGCGACGATCGTCTACGCGGTGCGCTCGGGCCTTTCCGCCGAAGCGCTGCTCGCGCGCACCCGCGGCAGCGTCGCCTTCGCCGCGTTCTACACGGTGTTCGTCGCCGCCTGCGCGGTCCACGTGCCGATCGGCCTCGTGCGCGTCGGCGAGGAATGGCTTGGGCTTGCGCCGCGCACGGCCGACGTCCTTTCGCTCGCACTGGCGTTGCTGCTCGCCGTGCTCGGCATGACCGCGGTGGTCGCGATGGTGGCCGGATGAGTGCTGCCGACCCGAAGCCGACGACGGTTCGCGACGAGTGGCGAGGGCGCACGCCCCGCCGCGGCCGCAACGACCGCCGCGCGCACGCGCATGCATCGTGGTGGGCCTTCGCGGTGCACCGGGTGTCGGGGATCGCGCTCGCGGTGTTCCTCCCGCTGCACTTCCTCGCGCTGTCGAGCGCGCTGCGCGGCGACGCCGCGCTCGATGGCTTCCTGCGCTTCACCGACCGCCCGCTCTTCAAGATCGCCGAGTGGCTGCTGGTGGTGCTGCTCGCCGTGCACCTCGCTGGCGGGGTCCGGCTGCTGCTGATCGAGTTCCGGCCGTGGTCGGGGCTGCGCAAGGATCTCATCGCCGTGAGCGGTGGTGCCGGGCTCGCCGTGGGGCTCGTCTTCGCATTGGCGCTGCTGAAGTGAAGTGATCGGAGTCGCGAACATGAAAATCGAACCTGCCGCCATCGAGGATGCCAGTCGTGCGCTCTACATCCGCGCGCTCAAGATGCTGCCGCCCGACATCAAGGAGGGTTTCGCTGCGCTCGCCGAACACGAGACCGACGCGACGGCACGCGGCGTGCTCGGCACCATGATCACCAATATCGCGATCGCGGAGCGCGACGACAACCTACTCTGCCAGGACACGGGGCTGCCGATCTACAACGTCGAGGTCGGGCGTGGCGTCGAGGTCGACGGCCACGCGCTCAAGCTGGCGATTCGCCGCGGCTGCGAGCGGGCGACGCGCGAGCATCCGCTGCGCTCGTCGGTGGTGCATCCGCTGACGCGGCGCAACGAGCACACGTCCTGCGGCATCGAGATGCCGGCGATCCACGTGGACTTCATCGATGCGGACGAGGCGCTGCGCATCACCATGATCCCGAAAGGGAGTGGCTCGGAGAACAACTCGTTCCTGCGCATGGCGATCCCCGCCGAGGGCGTCGATGCCATCAAGACCTTCGTGATCGACTGCGTGCTCGCCGCCGGCGGCAAGACCTGCCCGCCGACGATCGTCGGCGTCGGGATCGGCGGCACCTCCGACCTGTGCGTGGCGCTCGCCAAGCGGGCCGCCACGCGAGCGCTCGGCACGCACTGCACCGACCCCGATGGGGCGGCGCTCGAGGCCGCGCTGTCGCAGGCGGTGAATGCGCTGGGGGTCGGGCCGCAGGGCCTGGGCGGCGACGCCACCGCCTTCGCCGTCCACATCGAGCTCGCCGCGACGCACATCACCATGAATCCGGTGGCGGTCAACATGCAATGCCACTCGGCAAGGCGAGCGTCGGCGACCTTCACCCCGGCCGGCGTCGAGTACGGGTACTGAAACGAACGGGCGTCGACGAGTGCCCCGTCGAGTCACGCCACAAGCGAGCGACCAAGGATCGATCATGGCCCATCACGAACTCGAAATGCCCGTCGACGAAGCCGCGGTGCGGCGCCTGCGTGTCGGCGATACGGTGACCCTGCAACGCACGCTCTTCGGCATTCGCGACGCCACGCAGATCCACATGTTCGATCATGGGCGCACGACGCGCTTCGACCTCACCGGGCACGCGGTGATCCACACCGCGCCCAACGTGCGCAAGGTGACCCCCGATGCGGCGAACCCCGCGGGCTACGCGCCGGTGTGCATCGGCACCACGACGTCGGATCGCATGGAGCGCTTCACGCGGCCACTCCTCGAGCGCTGCGGGGTGCGAATCATCGTCGGCAAGGGAGGGCTGCGCGAGGCGTCGGCTGCCGCCTTTCATGAGCTCGGTGGCGCCTATCTCGCCATCGTGGGCGGCACCGCCGCGCTGGAGACGACGTGGATCGAGGCGATCGAGGACGTCGACCTCGACGACCTCAACCCCGAATCGCTGTGGAAATTCCGCATTCGCGACTTCGGGCCGCTATTGGTAGGCATGGACAGCGCCGGCGGAAGTCTCTACGAAGCGGTGCGGAAGAGCGCGGCGGCGAAGCGCGCCGCGGTGCTCGCCACCCTCGGTGTCAAGGCGTGAAGCGGATCGCCACCGACGTCCTGATCCTCGGCTCGGGCGGTGCCGGCCTCTTCGCGGCACTCCACGCGCACGCGGCAGCACCCGAGCTCGCGATCACCATCGCGGTCAAGGGCCTGCTCGGCAAGTGCGGCTGCACGCGCATGGTCCAGGGCGGCTACAACGTGGCGCTCAATCCGGGCGACTCGGTCGAGCGCCACTTCATGGACACCATCGACGGCGGCAAGTGGCTGCCGCACCAGGAGCTGGCCTGGACGCTCGTTACGAAGGCGATCGAGCGCATCGAGGACGTCGACCTCGACGACCTGAACCCCGAGTCGATGTGGAAGTTCAGCATCCGCGACTTCGGCACGTTGCTCGTGGCGATGGACAGTCACGGCGCAAGACTATACGACGCGGTCAGGCACGACGTCGACGCGCGGCGCGCGCAGGTGCT
>JADZAQ010000273.1 GCA_020852555.1 Burkholderiales bacterium | reverse complement strand
CGCGGGACCGATACACCGGTCGCGCGGCGTCGACGTCGTCATCGACACATCGGGGTGTAGCTTAGCCTGGTAGAGCGCTACGTTCGGGACGTAGAGGCCGGAGGTTCAAATCCTCTCACCCCGACCAGCCTTTCGCCGGGAACGCCTCGCTCGGAACCGGAGCGAACCTGACGTTATCGGACGTCTATGCCACCTCCGGTGTGAGCACCGCCCCGTGCCGCACGAGCTCCGCCTGAACGTCCGTCACGGGTGCGGCACGTACCGCTCCGCCGTGTCGGCACGCCATCGCCGCAGCAGTCCCGGCAGCCTCACCCATCGCGAAACAGGGCCCAGCCACGCGGGCAGAGGCCTGCGCGACATGCGTCGCCGAGAGATTCCGGCCCGCGACGAGAAGGTTCTCCAGCGTCTTCGCAACGAGGCAGCCGAAGGGAATTCCATACCACTCGCGATCAGGCAGGAATTCCCAATTCGTACCGCGACCGCCACCGTGGCTCTCGAGCGGCCAGGCGGTGCAGGCGATGCGATCATCCGGCTTCACGCACTCACGGACATCCGTCTCCGTGAGCGTGCGATCGCCTTCGATCAGCCGCGATTCACGGATGCCAACGGTGGCGCCTATATCGACGATACGGGCGCGTGAGAACCCCGGGACGTACCGGCGAAAGACGTTCTCGTACAGATGGGCCTGACGGCGCCCCTCGATCTCCGCTGCGGTGAGCTCCTCCGGATTGGTGAGGTCGAACGGCTCCCCATCGGATCGGCGTAGGCGTGTGACGTTGAGATGCGCCACGCCTTCGAGCGGATTCAGATGCACGCCTGTAGCAGTTCGTGGGAGGTCCACGCCGTCGGCCACTGCGCGCTCGAGAAATTCGCGGATCTCGGTTCGCGTGAGCTTCTCCGCAAGAGCGGTGTCCACGTTGCACAAGCGGAACATCGTCGACCCGAACTGGGTGATTCCATCCTCGCCGAGCGAGAATGGGACTCCAGCGGCCGCCGCGATGTCGGCGTCACCGGAGCAGTCGACCACCACCTTGGGGCTCAGCGCGAGACGCCCTCCCTTCGTTTCCAGCATCACGTGAGTGATGCGATCACGATCCCTCGTCACGCTGACCGCGAGTGCGTGGAACAGTACACCGACTCCGTGCGCAGCCACCAGCTCGTCTGCCATCGATCGGAAGACGACTGACTCGTATGGCACGCCGACGATACGGCCGTGCCGACGGGGTGCGAGGATCGCCTGCCGCACCGCGAGACGCGCCTCCACGTCGAGGTACAGCCCGCCGACCGTACGAAACAGATGTGTCTCGTCTGCAACTCCGTACGCACCGCAGATGCCGCCCAGGGTGACCGCAGTGAGCGTCCCGCCCAGAAAGCCGTGGCGCTCGACGAGGAGCGTGCGAGCACCCCCGCGGGCAGAGGCACACGCAGCCGCGATGCCCGCTGCGCCCCCGCCGACGACGAGCACATCCGGTTCGGCGAATACGCGTGTCCGCCGCCCCGGCTCGACGATCGTCTTCACCGCGGCAGCGGAGTGCTCAGTATTCGAGGGAAACGCCGGCCGCCTTCACCGCGCGCCCCCACTTCTCGACCTCGTCCTTGATGCGCTGTGTCTCCTCGGCTGGAGTGTTACCGGCCACGTTGGCCCCCATGTCCGTTATCCGCTTCTTCATCTCGGGTGAGTTGAGCAGCTTCACGATCTCGTGATTGACGCGGTTGACGGCCTCGGGCGGCGATCCCGGCGGCATCATGATGTTCTGCCAGGCTGACACATGGAAGCCAGGAAGCCCCGACTCGGCCACGGTAGGTATTTCGGGCATCACCGAGGAGCGATTTGCCGTACTCACCGCGATCGCCCTCACCTTTCCCGTCTGCAACATCGCGCGCGATGCCGGGATGTTGTCGAAGAGCATCTGCACATTGCCGCTGGCCAGATCGGTGAACGCCGGTGCACTCCCCTTGTATGGCACATGCACGATATCGATGCCTGCCGTCGCCTTGAAGATCTCCGAGGCGAGGTGCTGCGCGGTGCCGGCACCCACCGACGCGAAATTGACCTTCCCGGGATTGGCCTTCGCATACGCGATGAGTTCCTTCACGTTGTTCGCCGGAAAATCCTTGTTCACCACGAGAAGCAGCGGCAACTCGGTGATTTCCGTGACCGCTGTGAGGTCCTTCACGGGGTCGTAGCGCAGATTTTTGTACAGGCTCGCGGCGATCGCATTCGGCCCGGTGCTCCCCAGCAGCAACGTGTAGCCGTCCGGCTCCATCTTGGCCACCTGCTCCGTGGCGATGAGTCCGCCGGCGCCGGGTCTGTTGTCGACCACTACCGGCTGGCCGAACTCCTTGGACAGACCCTCGCCAATGAGTCGCGCCATGATGTCGGCTGCACCTCCCGGCGGCCACGGCACGACGAACCGGATGGATTTCGTCGGATATTGCTGTGCGTACGCGCTTACCGCGATACCGAAGAGCGTGAACGCGGCTGCGAACACCATTCCCGCACGCCTGACCCGAGTGAACATGGTCTCCTCCTTCCGTTGGTTTGCACTGCTTCCTGCTACAGTCCGTAGCGAACGTTCTTCAACTGCGTGTCATCGAGGAGCGCCTCCTTGCCGCGCTCCTTGCCGATCCCGCTTTCCCGGAAACCGCCGAACGGTGCATCGACGGACGAGCGGACTCCGGTATTCACGCAGACCGTGCCCGCCGAGACGGAGCGCACCAACCGCATGGCACGCCCCGCATCGCGCGTAAACACACACGCGGCAAGTCCGTAGCGCGTATCGTTGGTGATCGCAACTGCTTCCTCTTCCGTCCGGAAGCGGATGACCGTGAGAGCCGGCCCGAAGATCTCCTCACGCGCCACCCGCATCGCATTGGTCGCGCCGTGAAACAGCATCGGCGGCAGGAAGGCGTCACTGGCCAGATCGGCGCGACCTGCAAGGTCCACGTAGGCCCTTGGTGTTGCACCTTCTGCCTTGCCAATTTCCACGTAACCGCGAACCTTGGCAGCCTGATCGCTGCTCACCATCGGGCCCATCTCGGTTTCGGTGCTCTCGGGCATCCCCAGCTTCACGGCTCGCAGCTTCGCTTCGAGCTTCGCGATGAAGGCGTCGGCGATGGGCTCCTCCAGCAGGACCCGCGTGCACGCGCCGCATACCTGACCGCTGTTGCGCACGATGTCGGTGAATGCAACATTCACGGCCTTGTCGACGTCGGCATCCGCGAACACGAGGGAGGCCGACTTGCCACCCAACTCCAGCGTGAGCCGCTTCACCGTATCCGCTGCCTCACGGAAGATGCGCTTGCCCGATACCGTACCCCCGGTGAAGGAGATCTTCGCCACACGTGGGTCGCGCACGAGGGCGGCGCCCACCGGATCACCTGGGCCATTCACGATGTTGACCACCCCCGGGGGGAATCCCGCCTCCGCCACCAGGGCGCCCAACTCCACGGTCGACAGGGGCGTCACCTCCGACGGTTTGATGACCACGCAGTTGCCGGCCGCCACTGCCGGGGCCATCTTGAGCAACGCGATGCTCAGCGGAAAATTCCAGGGCACGATGAGCCCGCACACACCAAGCGGCTCACGCAACGTGAAATCCATGAGTGTGCGATCGGAGACTTCGAGCGTCTCTCCGGACAGCGTCAGGAGACACCCGGCGTAGTACTCCAGAGTTCCCGGGCCGCCCGCAAGCCATGCGCGTGATGCAGTGATCGGCTTGCCGGCGTCGTAGCACTCCAGCCACGACATCATCTCCACCTTGGCGCTGAGGAGTTCGGCGAGCTTCATGAGCTTTTTCGACCGGTCCCGCGGCAGCGTCGACCGCCAAGTCGACTCGAATGCCTTCTGCGCTGCGCCGACCGCGAGCGCCACATCCTCGACTCCAGCCTCGTAGACGTCGGCGAGCGTCTTGCCCGTCGACGGGTCGATCGAGGGGAAGGTCTTGCCCGACAGACTGGGCACCTCCTTCCCGTCAATCAGCATCGGGTAAGGCCCCCGACGGAGTACTTCCTCACGTTTCATCGCGTTCGAATCTCCCTGCGTTCGTTCCGCAACCGCGTCCACGGCTGCAATGGATCAGAGTGCCGCCCGATAGAGCGCGGCAATTTCCTCGTTGTTGGGCCGGCGGCAATTGATCTGGGTCGAGCGGCCCTTGGCCGCGAGTGCCGTCAGCCGTTCGATCATGTCGGCGCGAATTCCGACTTCCGCGAGATGCCTGCATGTTCCCGCCCGATCGCGCAAGTCGATCATCGCCGCGACTCCCTGGGCCGCAAGCCCTGCCTCGTCGACCCCGGTGCCGCCCATGAGGCGAGCGATATTGGCGTAGCGCGGCACCGCCGTTGCCAGGTTGAATCGAAGGACGTGAGGCATCAGCGCGCTCAGACTCTCGCCGTGCGTACAGTCGACTACCGACTCGACTGCCGTGCTCAGGCCGTGGATGGCGTCGTTTCCTTTCATCGAGATCGCGATACCGGCGAGGTGACTGGCCAGCATCATCCCCGACCGTGCCGCGAGGTTGCCGCCATCCGCGATGGCCACTTCGAGATTTTCGTTCACGAGGCGCATCGCCTCGATGGCGCACATGTCGCCGATGGGATTCACTTGGGCATTGGTATAGGACCCCAGCGCGTGAATGAACGCATCCATTCCGGTCGCCGCGGTCATCCGCGGCGGCACGGTGATCGTGAGTTCCGGATCGAGGATCGACTCCGCAGGACGGCACCGAACGCTGCGGACCAGATATTTCTTGCCATGCGCATCCTTCACCAGCGCACCGGTGGTGGCCTCGCTCCCGGTCCCCGAAGTGCTGGGCACGACGATGAAGCCGATCGGCGTACCACCGGCGTCATCGACTCCTTTCACCTCGATTTCCTCGATCGAGCGGCCGCTCAGCAGTTGCATCGACATCACCTTGGCGGCGTCGATCGAACTTCCCCCTCCCAGTGCCACCAGGAAATCGAACCCGTCACGGCGGAGCATGGCGACACCCTCCGTGACCTCAAGCATCGTTGGATTGGGTTTGACGTCGCTGAAGATCACGGTCTCCACTCCAGCCGCTCGCAAATGACCCGCGACCCGCTCCGCCATCCCCGCCCTGACCAGCCCGACGTCGGTGACGAGCAGCGCACGCGTCGCGCCGCGCGCCTTCGCCCGTGTGCCGAGGGTAGCGACCGTGCCCGCCCCGAACGTTGTGCTTGGGGGCCACGTCACGGAAAAGCTGATCTTGTGAAGGGGTTCGGTGAGATTCATGGGCTCGGGTTCCTATTCGATTTCAAAGCACTTCATGACGGTGCGAATATCCTCGACCTGATCGAGGTTGCGTAATGCCGCAAGTGCCTCCTCGACCCGCGGAACGGCAAGGAACTGGCTCGCACCCTCCCGGAACTTCTCCGCGTGATCGAAGGGTCGATCACGAGCACCCAGGAGTTGCCGACGCTCCTCGACGTACTCCGTCCCATCCATCATGCGCACCCGTACGCGCGCACCGTACTGGTAGTCAGCGTAGTACGCCGCATGCATCCTTGCGTCGGCCTTGAAGCTGACCCTCGACCGCAGATGTTGAACGATCGGGGCGTGGATGCGATCCGCGAAGTACTGGCGATAGGAGAATTCACCGTCGACCAGCCCCGCGAACACGCCGAAGCCGGCGTCGAAGCAGAGCGCAACGTGCGTCGCGGAGCCGGCACGGATCTGTTCGTAGACGTCGGGCTCGAGCGCTTGGAACCGTGATGCGACGTACAGCATCACGCCGGGTCCTTCGATCTCGATTGCAGCCACCTGCCACGGATCGAAGTCGGGAATGACCCGCCGCAGGGCAATCGCACACTCGATTGCCGGCAGGTTGTACGCGCAAGACGGATGACGTTTGGTATTGAGCGTGCGGGTGTACCACTCCGTCCCTAGACCCTTGAGCAGTTCATCTTCGTCGACGACCTCGGAGACCGTTGCCAGCAATCCCGCCGGGTGCTCGATGAGATCGAGATTTCCGAGCAGCCCTGCCTTGGCTAGTGCAGCGGACGTGATGCCCCACATCGCGGGCAGGCCGTTGCATAGCACCTTGCTGTCGGTCATCCATCCCGTGTGACAACTCTCCATGGCGAGGAACCCGGAGTGGCCGACTGCGCGCTGTGTCTGCGTTGGATCCAGGCCGAGAATCCGGCTCGCCACGAGAGCCGTCTCGATCTGATGGTTGGGCATCGAGTTGCCGACATAAGCCCCGCGCTGAATCGCCCGAGAAGTACGGCCGTTGATTTCGTTGCCGATGACGACGGCAGTGAGGAGGTCGCGACCGGAAATGCCCGTCACCTCGCCTGCGGCCACGGCAGTGGGGACGACGGCCGCCCCCGAATGGCTGATGATGACCCAGTCGTCGAAGTCGATCACCTGCGCGACCGCCGAGTTGTAGAGGGCAGCAGCCGGCGCCGGCATCCGGCCACGCGCACCAAACAGCGTCGCCTGCGTTCCCTCGCCCATGATCGCGAGGCCGGCACGCACGCTTTGCGCTGCCGGCATCATGCTCCCCGTGTAGCACGAGCCGATGGTCGCAACGAGTTGCTCCCGCGCAATCGCCACGACGTCAGCGGGGATGTCCTCGTGTCGAAGTTGGCACGCGAACTCTGCGTAAGTTCGGGTTACTGGCGGCCTTGACTTGCGCGCTGCGGAAGGCGCGCACCGCGTATCGGCAGGAACAGGCGATCCGGCGGTCAGCAACGCCGTCTGCAACAGCATCGAGAACTGCATCAGGAGTCGACGCTGGTCTTTCGGGAAACGCGCGCGCCCAGCGAGAACGATCGCCATGACATGCAGTTCGCCGGTGAGAACGCGAGCCCAGTCCTCCCAAGCCATGCGAACGGTTGCATGTGGTGCTGTTCGGGGATCCGGTGCGTCGAGATCGACGGCCTCACGCGAGAGGCGAACAATGACAACCTCACCCCCCTCTGTTTCGCAAGCTATCGAACGTCCGAGCGCGCCTTCCAGACGCTTAGAGACGATGCGACCCGCGAGACCCTGCCAAATCATCGCGAACCGCGCCAATCCCTGCGTCAGCTCCCCGCTTTGAATATGTCCTTCTGCGGCGGTTTCTCGTTGTTCCATTCGAGCGCTTGATTCGGCCGTGTCACCTGGTGACATTACGATGCATTCAGTGGCATTATGCAGCCTGAACAGCGAGCGCGCAACCTAT
>JADZAQ010000272.1 GCA_020852555.1 Burkholderiales bacterium | reverse complement strand
GCGGCTCGACCCAGCCGACCACCGGCGTCACCCGGTAGCCGGTCACCGTCTCGTAACTCGCGAGTTCGCCGAGGACGCTCACCCGATCCGCGGGCAGGCCGGTCTCTTCGGTGGCCTCGCGCAGCGCGGTGGCGGCGCGGTTGGCATCGCCCGGCTCGACGCGACCACCCGGAAACGCGATCTGCCCCGGATGATCGGGGAGATCGGCGGAGCGCTGCGTAAGGAGCAGCGTCAAGCCTTGCGCACGGTGCACGAGCGGCACCAGCACGGCGGCATCACGCGGTGGACCTTCGCGGCCGGGCAGGCGGCCGCCGTCGCTCATGCCGCGCGCCACCGCCGGCGCCGGTTGGGCAAGGCGCTGCAGGAGCCAGGCCTTCTGCGCGGCGGGAGGGAGCGAGAAGAGCGGTAACGTGGCCAAGGTCTACCGACGGCAGCGCGCGGGCGCGATGTGGGTGACGAGGCATTGTACCGCCGCGCTTCTGTTACGCTTGTCGCCATCGCCGACCTCACCCGCGCCGGCTCTCCCGCTCCAGTGCAGTCGCCATGTCCAAGCTCGCTGCCGTTCGTGTCGCGCTCGTGATCGGTCTGTCCATCGCCGCGCTTCCCGCCGCCGCGGCCTCCACGTCCGCGGCACATCCGCTGGTGGGCTCGTGGCGCTTCGACGTCCCGAACACGGGATGCGCGGAGATCTATCGCTTTCGCGCGGACGGGACGTCGATCGTCACCAGCGGCAGCGAGGTCGCCGAAAGCGAGTTCGAGGTCTCGGCCACGCCGAGTGGGAAGGGCTTCTACGTGTGGACCGACACCATCGTGAAGGACAACGGCAAGCCCGATTGCAGCGGCCAGATCACCGACGTCGGGCGCAAGACGACCAACTACATCCGCTTCGATCGTTCCCGGCGGCAGTTCATCGTGTGCCGCCGCGAGGACTTCGAGGCGTGCTTCGGCCCCTTGCGCCGGATGGGCGGTGACGCCGTTTGATGCGGCGCGCTCGCCACCGACTCGCCGATGGAATGGCTTAGCCTCGTTCCGATCGCCGCGATCCTCGCCGGTGCGATCGTGCTCGTCATCGCGCTGCGGCGGTTCATGCGCGCGCGGCTGCGGGATCACCCGGTGCGGCCGGAGGAGGCGCCGGCCGAGCATTGCGCGGCGTCGCTCACCGCCGAGGAGCAGGAGTACCTCGACTCGTCGCACATCATCTCGAGGCCGCCGGCACATCGGCGGTGATGATCGCTGCCGGCGTCGACCCCGGCCGATCGTGGACGGGCTGCTTGCGACGCGGTCGCTACATGACGCGCATCGCCGATACCCTTGGCGGCGCCACCCGCACTCCGGCGCGAGTCGCATAGAGATCGGTGCGACGATCGGCAGGGTTCGCTTCGACCGCGGCTGGTGCCTCCGTTCGCGTTGCTTCGCGAACATGCTGCAGGAAAGCCCCTGCCGCCGGAGTGAGACGCGCGCGCGCCGAATACGCGAAATGCCAGTAGCGCTCCAGCGGAAAGCCTTCGACGTCGAGTTCGGCGAGCGGCAGCGCGGCGCTGCCGGGTGCGGATGACTGGCGTGGCACGATCCCCAGACCGGCTCCATGCCCGATCGCCTGACGCACGGCGTCGTCGGAGGCAAGCTCGATGCGGACCGTCGGTGCGAGTCCGGCCTGCGCGAAGAGGGCCAGAACGCGCGCCCGCGTCCCCGACCCGGGCTCGCGAACGACGAGTGGCTCGCGCGCCAGATCGACCAGCTTCAGCCCGCGGGCACGCGCCCAGCGATGTCCAGGACTCGCGACGACCACGAGCGGATTGGCCAGTACCGGCTGACGGACGATGTCGCCGGCCTCGGGAGGATCGGCAAATAGGTAGAGATCGTCCTCGCGCGCGGCCAGCCGCTCGAGCAGGCGGGTCCGGTTTTCGATGCGCACGACGATCGACACGTCGGGATGCGTGTCACCGTAGCTGGCGATCGCTTGCGTCACGAAACCGGTGGCCGCGCCGGCGATCGCCAGCCTGAGCTCGCCCGAAACCGCCTGGCGGAACGACTGCAGCGAATCGTCGAGCCGGGTGAAGACGGCGAGAACCTCGAGACAGTGCTCGTGCACGCGCCGACCGGCATCGGTGAGACGGACGTTGCGGCCGACCTGCTCGAACAACGGCGTACCGATGGTATCGGTGAGCTTGCGGATCTGCGCGGACACCGTGGGTTGCGCGAGGTGCAATTCGTCCGCGGCGCGGGTGAAGCTCCGCAGGCGGGCACTGGCTTCGAATACGGCGAGCTGAGGCAGGGTGCCGTGACGGAAGTAGCGGCGAAGTCGAGGCTGCGGCATGACGCGGTCTCCTGTTGCCGTGAGCAACGACCGCGATACCCGGAACACGTGACGAGGGTGCGGCGGCCTTTACCTGCCGACACGCGCGACCTCCGTAGGGAAGCCATGCGTGCGGTCCGGCAAAGGTCTCGCTTGCAGCCCACCATCGATGGCGCCGGCATGACCGGGGCGCCCGCGAAGGCCGCGCCCGGATTGACGATCATGCCAAGACAGGAGCGCTCGCGATCCTGCCCAAGCTACTCCCCTTTGAGGGGGCGCCCGGTCGGTAGTCCGGGCGCAGGTGGATGATAGCAAGTGTTTACCCCAGGAGCAACGGGACTCCAGCCCGCGCCGTCCGCGCCGATCCAGGATGGCGTCACCCGCCACCCGACGCCGCGGTCGAAGCGCCCGATGCTGCGGGCCGCACGCGCGCCATCGATCGGTGTTCGTGATGGAACGCATTGCAAAGTTCGAAGCCACGAGGCTTCGAAGCGATCGATACTGGTGCCGTCACCATCCTTGAGCGAGAGAGATTCGTGGAAATCCTATCGATGCAGTTCGCCTCGGCGCTCCTCGCGATCATCCTCATCGACCTCGTGCTCGCCGGCGACAACGCGATCGTCATTGCGCTCGCGGCACGCAACCTCCCCAAGCACCTGCAGAAGAAGGCGATCATCTGGGGAACGGTCGGGGCGATCGTCGTGCGCACGTCGATGACGCTCGTCGTCGTGGCGCTCCTGAAGATCCCGGGGCTGCTCTTCGCCGGGGGCGCGCTCCTCATCTGGATCGCCTACAAGCTCTTGCTCCCGGAGGAGGAGGGCAACGGCGAGAAGATCCAGGGCGCGTCGAGCTTCTGGGGTGCGCTGCGAACGGTGGTCGTCGCCGACATGGTGATGGGCCTCGACAACGTGCTCGCCGTGGCCGGCGCGGCCCACGGCAGCTTCCTCCTCGTCACGCTGGGGCTGCTCATCAGCGTACCGATCGTCATCTGGGGCAGCACGCTGCTCCTCAAGTTCGTCGAGAAGTACCCCGGGTTCGTCTACCTGGGCGCGGGCGTGCTCGCCTGGACCAGCGTCAAGATGATGACCTCCGAGCCCCTCGCCGCAGCCTTCCTGGCCGATCATCCCGCCGTCGCCCCCGTGCTCTACGCGGTCGTGATCGGTGGCGTCCTCTTCGCGGGCTTCGTACGCAATCACCAGAGCCTCGAATCGCGCATCAGCCGCCGGGTCAGGAAGTTCCGGGCTGCCGCCGAAGCATCTGCTTCATCCACCGTCCCCTCAGGAGACCTCGCCATGCTGAAAGTCCTCGTTCCCGTCGACGGTTCGCGCAATGCCCAGCAGGCCGTCCGGCACGTCATCGCCGAGTTCCGCAAGCATCCCAGCTTCGAGGTGCACCTCCTCAATGTGCGCACGCCATTCTCGAAGCACGTCGCCCGCTTCAGCGCCAAGGAAGCGCGCGAGGACTATTACCGGTCCGAAGCGGAGAAGGTGCTCGCTCCGTTGCGCGCGCTGCTCACCGAGGCGCGCCTGCCGTTCGCCGAGCACATCCGCATCGGCGCCCGCGCGGAAACCATCGCCGACGAGGCCAAGCGCTTGGGTTGCGATCACATCGTGCTCGCCACCGCGCGCAAGAACTCGCTCACGCGCATGGTCCAGGCCTCGGTGACGAACAAGCTCCTCGACCTCACCAGCGTGCCGGTGGAAGTGATCGTCGGCGATTCGGTCAGCAAGCTCGAACGCTACGGCATCCCGGTCGGCATCGGCGCCGGACTCGGGGCGCTCGTCATGCTCGCGGCGGATTGAGAGTGGCCCTGCGCGGCACCCGACTGCTTCCGCCCGTCAGCCCACCGCCTGCTACGCGATCGTTCCGCCTTCGCGCTGCAGGCGGTCCGCCGACCGTCGCAACGCATGCTCGAGGTGTTCGAGCAGCTCCGAGATCCGCGTGAGCCGTTCCAGCGTGTCGTTGCGGGTGGGCGAGCCGAGCACTACGCGCGCCATCGGGTCGTGAGCGAGCCGGGCGAGTGCGACGCCGTGCCGACCCATCTCCCGCAGCACGTCGGTCACTCCCCCGACCCGTTCTCGCAGCACGGCCAACGCCACCTCGGCGCCGCCGAAAACGAATTCATTCAGCGGACCGCCGAGCAGGCGCGCCACGATGATCGCGGCGATGGTGTCGACGTCAACGCCGAGATCG
>JADZAQ010000271.1 GCA_020852555.1 Burkholderiales bacterium | reverse complement strand
TCGGGGGACCGCCCAATGGCCTTGGACAGACGCAGCGCCATTTCCGGCGTCACCCGGCTCGTGCCCTTGAGGATGCGGCTCAGGGTGGACGCCGCCACGTCAAGCTTTTGCGCGAGCTCGCGGCCGCTGATGCCGTTGGGCACGAGGTAGATCTCGGTAATGAACTCACCGGGATGGGGAGGGTTGTACATGCCCATCAGTGGTAATCCTCATAGTCCAGACCATCGGCATCACCTGCCCGGAACGCGAACGTCAGGCGCCAGTTGCCATCGATCGATATCGACCAGCGGCCGCGCATGGAGCCCTTGAGCGGGTGCAACCGAAAGCCGGGAATGTCCATGTCGTCGATGGTCTTCGCGGTGTCCAATGCCGCCAACTGCAGTCGAAGTCGCTTCGCCTCGTCGCGCTTCGGCGTCGCGACGGTCTTGCCTTTGGACCTGGCGGATGTCCGGGCGGTGGCCACAGCTCAGGAAACGAAGCCGATGCGTCGCTTCGGCTGGGCCTTGCGCGCATTGTCGTCGGCGATGAGCTTCTTGATGGCGTCGAACACCACGGCGAACTGCTCGTCGTACTTTTCCTCCATGGCCTCGATCTTCCTCGCCAGATCGCGATTGGAGTCCATCAGGCGCCGCAACTGGACGAAGGTGCGCATGATCGCGATGTTCACCTCGACCGCGCGCGGCGAACGGAGGACGCTGGAGAGCATGGCCACGCCCTGCTCGGTGAAGGCGTACGGGCGGTAGCGGAATGCTCGCCGCTGCGGAGATGTCATCACAGATCGTGATGACATCGACAGGCGCTCGCGGACGCGTTCGTATTCTTCTGCCGTAAGCCGGAACATGAAGTCACCCGGAAACCGATTTCGGTTGCGCGCCACCGCCTGATTCAAGGCACGTGCCTCCACGCCGTAGAGAGCGGCCAGGTCGGTATCCAGCAGCACCTTCTCCCCTCGGATCATGAAGATCAGTGGGGCAAGATCTTCCGGTTTGGGTGTGATGGTGGGCATCTGCCACCTCGCTGGTCACGCTCGCGTGCTAACGGGACGGGGAACGCCGTTCCTTGACCAGCCTGACCTGCACTCTGTATCCCAGCGCCTTGGCATACTTCTGCAGGGTCGCGATCGAGGGGGAGTGCTTCGCTTCGGCTGATTCCATGCGGGCCACAGCCGACTGCGTGGTGCCGATTCGAGCGGCGACCTCGGCCTGGGTAAGGCCCGCTTCCGCACGCGCGCGCAACACCTCGTCGAGGAAGGCGAACTCGTTCGCCGACTCCGCATAAGCTTCCCGAACGCCGGGATGCGTGAATGCGCGCCGTTTGAACTGCTTCAACGTGCTCAAGAGAATTCCTTCATTCTCGATCGCGCAATCGCGAGTTCCTTGCGAGGGGCCTTGTCCGTCTTCTTCACGAACTGGTGAAGGACGACGATTCTTCGATGTACCGCGGTGCAATAGAAGACGCGGGCAATTCCTTCTGCACCCTTAGAAGGTAACCGACCATTCCATCGAATGATAGCATATTTGCTATATATTCCTGGGGGCCACGGATGTCCAGTGCGCTTCACGACTCCTCCAGCCTGACGTAAAGCCACGAGACTCGCACTCGGTCGTACAGCTGATCCTCGACGGACGGCGCCATTACGCGAACCCGCTGGGCAGTTGCGCGATCGGGTGAAGTCGAGAGTGCGGCCCGGCAGGGTTCCGACCACGGCGCAACGGACGTGAGCGGGGCTCATCGACTCGCCCTGGCGGCTTCCAGCATTTCCGCGAACCGCTTGCCGATCGTCGCCGCGAAATCGGCCTGCATCGCGTAGACCTCCGTGAACTCGGCGAATGCCCAGCGCCCGTAGCTGCGCAGGTGGTTCACGCCGGGCACCCAGTACGTCTCCATCGTCGCCTTCTTCTCCTTCGCATCCTCGCGCCGATAGCCCTTGATCTCGACGACCAGATTGAGCGGATCGTCCTCGCCCCGGCCATCGTCCACGCGGACGATGAAATCGGGGCGGTAGCGGCGCACTTCGGAGCCGTAGCGATACGGCACCTCGAAGCCCAGTCCGTGATTCTTGGTGTAGGCGATGACGCGCGGGTGCGCTTCGGCCACGCGGCAGAATTCGGCCTCCCAGTCGCTGTCGAGCACGACCCAGTTGACGTGGTTCTTCGGCGGCGGCCCGCCGGTGTCCCAGCGTTCGGTGCGCGAGGTGTTGAAGCGCACGTGCGCGGTCGATCCGACCGGGTTGTACGGATCGAGCATCGCCTTGATCGGACGCTCGTTTTGGTAGCGCCGGGTGATCGCCGCGGTGATCTTGCCGCAGGCCAGGTCGGCAAGCTCCTGGTACATGAGCTGCGCGGGATAGGTGCCGCCGATGCAGACGAGGCGGGTGTCGAGCCACTCGCGGGCGATGCGCTGCAACTGGCCGAAGAGGTGGAGCACCGGCGGTTCGCCGGGATCGCGCCAGTGCGTGTCGAGCAGGCGCTTCGTCAGGTGGAAGACGAGGCTCGCCGTGCGCAGGTTGCCCAAGTGCGCAAGATCGAGGTCGACGCCTTCGCCGATGATGCCCGCGTTGCGCGTGACCGACGGACCGACCAGGTCGGGGCTCAAGGTCAGCACCGAATCGTCGTTGAAGTCGGCGGTGAGGCGCTCCTCGGGCAGCTCGACGCGGTAGCCTTCCACCCGCGGGAAGCGGATCGCGAGCGCATCACGCTCCGGACGCAGCGCGCGGACCGGCACCGTCTCCTTCGGCGGCTGCGGCGGGGCGATGACCGGCTTCGCGGTGAAGTCGAAGGGAATGCCGAAGACGTCGGCGTACTCGACGTCGAAGCGTCCGTCGCGGTTGACCTCGTACGACTGGCGGCGCAGCGCGCGGCCGATCACCTGCTCGCACAGGAGCTGCGTGCCGAACGCGCGCACGCCGAGCACGTGCGTCACCGTATTGGCGTCCCAGCCCTCGGTGAGCATCGACACCGACACCACGCAGCGGATGTCGCCACCCAGGCGCCCCGGCTTGCCGACGGTGTTCATCGCTTCGCGCAGGAGATCCTGGTCGGTCAGGTTCTCGCCGGCGCGCGCGTCGCCGGTGCGTTGCACGACCTCACGCCGGAAGCGCTCGATTTCGTCGGCGGCCATGCGGCGGAAGTTGTCGTCGAGCGCGTCGCCGGCTTCGAGCTGCTCGCTGTCGATGAGCAGCGTGTTGGGGCGCGCGAGCGGCCGGCCGTCGGCGTCGTAGTTGCGGAAGAGGGCGAGGCGCCCATTCACGAGGGTTGTCGTACCGTCGCCGTTGTCGCGCTCGAAGCCGGCGATGAAGTCGTACACGAGCTTCGAGATCGCCGTGTTCTGGCAGACGATGATGAAGCAGGGCGGCACCTTGATGCCGCGCTCGCGCCACAGCGCGAAGGTCTTCTCATAGTGGCCGTAGAGCGCTTCGAGCGCCGTCTGCAGGCGGGTCGGGAGTTTCAGCGGATCGAGGTCTCCCGCCGTGCCGCGCCCCTTCTTCGGCATGTCTGCCCGGATGTTCTCCCAGAGGTTGCGGAACATCGGCATCTCGTTGCCGGGGATGTTCTCGGCCACCGGCACGCGCGGCAGCTTGACGATGCCGCACTCGATCGCATCCATGAGCGAGAAATCGCTCATCGTCCAGGGAAAGAGCGTGCCCTCGGCGTAGCCCGAGCCGCGCAGGAAGAAGGGTGTCGCCGAGAGGTCGATCACGCGGGCGAGGACGAGCTTGCGGTTGACCGCTTCCAGGCCCGAGATCCACAGGCGCGCGGCTTCGTTGTTCCTTTCGGCCTCCCTGCGCTCGTCGCCCTTCAGCGCCTCGTCGTCGGGATCCTCCGGCTTTTCGCGGTAGCAGTGGTGCGCCTCGTCGTTGATGGCGAGGATGTTCTTCATGCCCATGAGGTCGGGCATGACGCGCTGGAGCATCTGGCCTTCGGTCTCCAGCGTATCGAGATCCTCGCCGTTACGGCCCTTGAGGAGTGCCCGGCCGCCGGCGGAGAGCGCGATGCGCTCGCGCCGCTTGAAGGCGTGGTAATTGGTGATGACGATCTTCGCTCGTCCCACCGCTTCGAGCATGTCGCCGGGGACGAGCTCGCGCTCGCGGTAGTACGAATACGGATCGTTGGGTTGCAGCACGTTCAGGCGGTCCTTGATGGTGAGCCCCGGCGTGCAGACCAGGAATCCCTGCGTGAACAGCTTGCTGCCCTGGCGGCGCACCGCATTGGCCGTCTGCCACGCGATGAGCATCGCCATCACCGTCGTCTTGCCGGCGCCGGTAGCGAGCTTCAGGGCGAGCCGCAGCAGCTCCGGATTGGCATCCCGGTTGGCGGCGGCGAGGTGGTCGGTGAGGCGCTTGCCGGGTTTGGTGTGCGGTGCGACCTCGGTGAGCCAGATCGCGGTTTCCACGGCCTCGATCTGGCAGAAGAACGGCCGGAGGTCGGTGAACGCATGGTGGCGCCAGTGCTTGAGGAGCCGGGTGGTCTCCGGCGTGACGCCCCATTGATTCGGATTCGGCAGCTCGCGCCACACGTCGACCGCCTGGCGCAGCTCGTTGATGATCGAGATCGTCGCGTACTGCTGCTGGTCGTCGGACAGCCCGCGCCCCTCGTCGAACACCATCTCGCGCTGCGTCTTGTCCTTGCCTTTGCGCTTCTTCGGTTTCGGGATCGGCGTGATGAATTCGGCGCGCCGGCGGACGGCGTTGACCTTTTGCGTCGGCTGCCCGTCGGCGTCGAGTTCCCAGTGCCGGGATGGGCGCTCGTAGGGCGAATTGAGGATCGGGCGATCGAAGAACGGGTTGGACACGGCCACTCCTTCCGGTCCGATTCTCGCAGATGGCGGTGCGGACGCGCGCCGGCCGTTCATCGGGGGGTGGCGCTCGCGCGGGGGGTGGTACACCGCCGGAACCCTGCCGCCGGAGGGAGGTTAGCGGAGCGAGGTTGACGCACTTGCGGCGAGGATATACATTGAACCTTTGTATATCTAACTCCGGAAGGTCATCCACATGCGAGTCGCACGCTGGGGCAACAGCCTCGCCATCCGTCTGCCGGCGGCCGTGGTGGAATCGCTCGAGCTGCGGGAAGGCGACCAGATCGAAGTCGTCCTCGCCGACGCACGCACGTTTGCCGTTCGAAGGGCGGCCGGTCGCCGCGATTTGCTGGCGCGCCTGCGGAAGTATCGCGGTCGCCTTCCCGCCGGCTTCATCTTCGATCGCGTGGAAGCGAATGCCCGCGGGTGACGCCTTCTTCGACACCAATGTGCTGCTCCACCTCCTCTCCGAGGAGGCCGGGAAGGCGGATCGCGCGGAGGAGCTGCTCGCCCTCGGCGGCACGATCAGCGTGCAGGTGCTCAACGAGCTGGCCGCGGTGGCGCGCGGCAAGCTCGCCATGCCGTGGCGCGAGGTGCAGGACGTCCTCTCGATCGTGCGTTCGCTGTGCGCCGTCGTGCCGCTGACGGTGGAAACCCACGCCCGCGGACTCGACATCGCGCGCGAGATGAAGCTGCACGTCTACGACAGCATGATCGTCGCTTCGGCGCTCCTTGCGCAGTGCGCCGTCCTCTACTCGGAGGACATGCAGGGCGGTCGCGTCGTCGCCGGCCGCCTGACCATTCGCAACCCGTTTGCGACTTGACCCGAAGCGAGCCGCCACCCAAGGGAGCGGTGCATAGGCAGTGGCCTCGAGGCCGTGCGTTCCCTCCCGTACGAACGACCCACGGCTGCGGGATGCTCCCGAGGCTGGGAGCCCCGGGAGCTGGCGATGCCGCTACATCGTCTTCTTGATCGTCATCGCGCCGCGGATCTGGCCGACCGCATAGCCGGTGCCCTTGTCCTCGGGGTAGAGCACCTTCAGCTTCTCGCTCACCGCCGGCTTCAGCTTGTCGGCGGGGCCGTGACAGCCGAGGCAGAGCTCCTGCGTCGGTAGCGCTCGCATGTAGCGGCGCACCGGCTTCCCGTCCGCGGTCACGACCTCGGCTTTCTCGAGCGTCGCTGGGTTCTCGCCGGCGGCGGCGCGCCGATCGAAATCCTCGAGCACCGCGCGTTCCCAGGCGTCGGGGACGGCCTTTGGATTGCGGTTCTTGAGGCTCACGCGGCGGATCGCCCAGCCGGTCTCCTCGGAGGCGGCCTTCGCCATCGCCGGCGCCTTGTCGCGGCAGACCTCGATCGCCCCCTCGGGGCCGCCCTTCGCGATCTCGGTCTGGAGCACCGCGAGGAGCTTGGGCGGGACCGAACTCGCGACCTTGCGCGCGTCATCGATCCAGCCCACGTCCTGCGCAAGCGCAGGGGCGGCGGCGAGGAGGGTCACTGCGATGAAGGGGATTCGCATCTCGTGGACTCCTTGGTCGTGCGCGGAGGACCCCGCGCGGATCGGTCGCACCCGGCGTCGTCGCGCGCACTGTCGGTGCGCTCCCGGCGCCCGGCGGCTTCCCGACGAAACCGCGGAAGCTCCGGGGATCGTAGCAGGCGGGAAGGAGGAGCGGGAGGCCCTCCGCCCCCACCCGACGGCATCCTGGCGAACCCGCGCGCCGACGATTCCGCGTGCATAGGTTTCGTTTATGGCCGTATCATTCGATTCGTTCCACTCGCCCCGGGTCGCGCCTCATACTAACGAATTCAGGTCGACGCGCATGGTCGGCCAGCAGGGAGGACCACGATGTTCAGCAGCAACCCCTTCGCGGCGGTTTCCGAAAGCCTGTCCGCCGGATTCATGCAATGGTACGTGGCGCTCATGGTCGTGGCGGTCATCGTCGGCACGATCGCCGACATGATCCACAAGGGAAGTGCCAAGTATTTCTTCGCCAATGCCCGCAAGTCGCGCGTGCAGGGCAAGCCGGTCAGCAAGGCGTCGATCGCGGTCCAGACGCTGGCGGTCGACGTGCTCGCATCGGGCGAGTTCTGCAACCAGC
This sequence comes from Burkholderiales bacterium, assembly GCA_020852555.1. GTDB lineage: Bacteria > Pseudomonadota > Gammaproteobacteria > Burkholderiales > Casimicrobiaceae > VBCG01. Next base: position 19,925 of record JADZAQ010000271.1, on the reverse strand, counting down.
GCCGGCGCGTGGCGCATCTCCTCACGATGTACGGGTTCATCCTCTACCTCGTGACCACCGCGCTCATGGTGTACTGCTATCCGACCAAGGCGACCGCGACACCGGCGCTGGTGGCGCAACTGTGGTGGCTCGGGGCGCTGCTGGTCATGATCGGCGGCTACTGGTTCTGGTTCTTCATCCGCGTGGACGTGGCGGCCGAGGGCGACAAGTCGCTGCGGCTGATGCGCGCCGACCTCTTCGTCCTGTCGCTGCTCGCCAGCACCACGCTGGGCGTGATTTGGGCGTGGCTGCAAGCGCGCGGCGGCGCGGGCGCGTGGCTCTTCTTCGGCCTCTACCTCGTGGCCACCACGGTGCTCTTCTGCGGCGTGTACTGGTCGAAGTTCGCGCACATGTTCTTCAAGCCGGCGGCCGCGTTCGACAAGCGGATCGCCAAGGCCGACGGCACGAACATGAACCTGCCGCTCCTGACCCGCGACGATCCCGCGCAGCGCGAGCGCCACTCGATGGAACTCCTGCGCGATGCCCCGAGGGACATGGGGCTCGGCATCAAGCGCGAAGCGCCGCGCCACTACTGATCATCACTCCGCCGGCCCGCGCGGAACAAACCAGGGAGCCAACCCCATGCCTACCTTCGTGTACATGACGAGGTGCGACGGATGCGGACACTGCGTCGACATCTGTCCCTCGGACATCATGCACATCGACAAGACCTATCGGCGCGCTTACAACATCGAGCCGAACATGTGCTGGGAGTGCTATTCCTGCGTGAAGGCCTGCCCGCAGCACGCGATCGACGTGCGCGGCTACGCCGACTTCGCGCCGCTCGGCCACAGCGTGCGCGTCGACCGTGACGAGCAGAAGGGCACGATCGCCTGGCGGATCAAATTCCGCAACGGCACCGAGAAGAATTTCCTCTCGCCGATCACCACCAAGCCCTGGGGGACGGCGATTCCCAAGCTCGCCGAGGTTCCCGCGCCGAGCAAGGAAATGCGCGACGGCGAACTCCTCTACAACGAGCCCAAGTACATCCGCATGGATGAGGGTGGGCTGCGCACGCTCGATGCGGCCGGCCTGAAGCTCAGGAAAGGGGTCTACTACTAATGGCTCACGACACCATCATCGAAGACGGCATCGACGTCCTCGTCGTCGGTGCGGGTCTCGGCGGCACGGGTGCCGCCTGGGAGGCCCGCTTCTGGGGCCAGAACAAGAAGATCGTGATCGCCGAGAAGGCGAACATCGATCGTTCCGGTGCGGTTGCGCAGGGCCTGTACGCGATCAACTGCTACATGGGCACGCGCTGGGGGGAGAACAATCCCGAGGACCACGTCCGCTACGCGCGCATCGACCTCATGGGCATGGTGCGCGAGGATCTGCTCTTCGACATGGCCCGCCACGTCGACTCGACGGTCCACCAGTTCGAGGAGTGGGGCCTGCCGATCATGAAGGACCCGAAGACCGGGCGCTACCTGCGCGAAGGTCGCTGGCAGATCATGATCCACGGCGAGTCGTACAAGCCGATCGTCGCCGAGGCGGCGAAGAAGTCGGCCGACAAGGTCTTCAACCGCATCTGCGTCACGCACCTCCTGATGGATGAGAGCCGGGAGAATCGCGTCGCCGGCGCGGTGGGCTTCAATGTGCGCACCGGCAACTACCACGTCTTCAAGTCGAAGACCGTGATCTGCGGTGCGGGCGGCGCGTCCAACATCTTCAAGCCGCGTTCGGTGGGCGAGGGTTCGGGCCGCACCTGGTACGCGCCGTGGTCGTCGGCGTCCGCGTATGGCCTCCTGATCGACGCCGGCGCCAAGATGACGCAGATGGAGAACCGCATCGTGCTGGCGCGGTTCAAGGACGGCTACGGCCCGGTCGGCGCCTACTTCCTGCACCTGAAGACCTACACGCAGAACGGTCTCGGCGAGGAGTACGAGTCGCGCTGGTTCCCCGAGCTGCAGAAGCTGGTCGGCAAGGAGTACCTCGATCCGGAAGCCTCGCACCTCACGCACCGGCCGATCCCGACCTGCCTGCGCAACCACGCGCTGATCAGCGAGGTCAACGCCGGTCGTGGTCCGATCCACATGGTGACGATGCGCGCCTTCCAGGATCCGCACCTCGAAGAGGTCGGCTGGGAGAACTTCCTCGGCATGACGGTGGGCCAGGCGGTGCTGTGGGCCGCCACCGACGTCGATCCCAAGAACGAGAACCCGGAGCTCACCACCTCCGAGCCCTACGTCATGGGCTCGCACGCCACCGGTTCGGGTGCGTGGTGCTCGGGTCCCGAGGACATCTCGCCGCCCGAGTATTTCTGGGGCTACAACCGCATGACGACGGTCGAGGGACTGTTCGGCGCCGGTGACGCGGTGGGCGGCACGCCGCATGCCTTCTCGTCGGGGTCGTTCACCGAAGGCCGTCTCGCCGCGAAGGCGGCGTGCAAGTACATCGACGACGGCAAGGGCGAGGGCATCGTCGTGTCGGATGCGCAGATCAGCCGCCGCAAGGAAGAAATCTACAAGCCGCTCGAGCACTACCGCATCTATCGCAATGCGATCGTCGCCGGCGACGTCAACCCGCACTACATCAATCCCAGGCAGGGCCTCGATCGCCTGCAGAAGCTGATGGACGAGTACTGCGGCGGGGCGAGCGTCAACTACATGACCAACGAGAAGCTCCTCAACATCGGCTTGAAGAAGCTCGCGATCATGGAGGAGGACCTCGCCAACCTCGCCGCGAAGGACATCCACGAGCTGTTGCGCGCGTGGGAGCTGAAGCACCGCCATCGCGCCGCCGAGTGCGTCACGCAGCACACGCTGTTCCGCAAGGAGACGCGCTGGCCGGGCTACTACTACCGCGGCGACGCGATGAAGGTCGACGACGCCAACTGGCACGTGCTGACGGTGTCGCGCCGCGATCCGAAGTCCGGCGAGTACACGATGGAGAAGGCGCCCTGCTATCACCTCGTGGCGGACGAGAAGTAGTGTCGTCCGCCGTACGCGCGTGAACATCACCGAGAAGACCGACGACGAGATCCTGGCCCTGGCCAAGCCGCTGTGGGGGGATCTCGTCCGGTACTCGAACGAGGGCAAGTACGGCGATTTCTCGAAGAACTTCGCGGGTTCGCTGGCGCGCGCCATGGACCAGGTCGCGGCGGGTCACCAGTTCGCGCACAGCGAGCTCGCGCGCAACCTGTCGAGCGAGTTCGACGCGCTCGGCACCATTCGCCGCGGCGAGCACGTGACCGTCGTATTCCGGCAGCGCAGCACGAAGAAGCCCGGCGAGTGGCTCGGCCGGCTGGTCCTGGGCTACGAGGACGGCACGCTCCGGATCTTCGGCGCGTCGATCTTCTGATCGCCTGCGCAGGAGCACACGTGAGCGAAATCATCCGGTCCGGCAAGTTCGTCGAGCTCACCTACCAGGTGAGCGACCGCAAGACGGGGCATGTCCTCACCCGCGTCGAGTTCCCGCTGGGTTACGTGCACGGGCACAACGAGATCCTGGCCCCCGCGGTCCACGCGCGACTCGAAGGCAAGGCGGCCGGCGAGGTGATCGAGGTGCCGATCAACGGCAACGACATCTTCGGCCCCCGCGACGAGTCGCTGGTGTTCTCCGATGCCATCGACAACGTCCCCGAGGAGTACCGGCAAGTCGGCACCTCGATCCTGATGGAGAATGATCGGGGACAGACCAAGAGCTTCCTCGTGACCCATCTCGACGACGACACGCTGACGGTCGACGGCAACAATCCGCTGTGCGGGCGCGAGGTCGTCTTCGCGCTCGAGATCCTGACCGTGCGCGATGCCACCGACGACGAGATGCGCGCCGGCGGCGCGATTCCCGGCGGTCCCGACGTCGACGCGTCGCTCCTGCGCCCGGTTTGAGCGGCAGTCCTCACCTGCAACGAGAAAGGCACCCCATGAGCGACCACAAACCACCTCCGGCCAAGGTTCCCGACGGCGTCACGCCGTACGTGACGACGCGGCAGATGGCGCCCAACGAGAAGGGCTTCGTCGGCTTCGAGACCGTCTGGAAGAAGTTCCAGAAAGAGGCCGAGTACAAGACGCCGAAGAAGCCGTAGCGCAGAATAGTCCCCTCGAACAGGGGACAGGACGATGGCGGATCGGCGGCTCCAGGTATTCCATGCAGTAGCGAAACACCTCTCGTTCACCAAGGCCGGCGAAGCGTTGTGCATGACGCAGCCAGCGGTGACCTTCCAGATCCGCCAGCTCGAGGATCACTTCGACGCCCGGCTCTTCGACCGCGCGCACGGCCGCATCGCGCTCACGCCGGCGGGGATGGTGGCGCTGGCCTACGCCGAGAAGATCCTCGCGCTGACGGCCGAGCTCGACGTGCGCGTGAAGGATCTCGGCGGCCAGGTGGCCGGTCCGCTCCTGATCGGCGCCAGCACGACGATCGCCGACTTCCTCCTGCCGCAGATCCTCGGGGCATTCAAGGCGGCGCATCCCGGGGTCGCGCCGAGTCTCTTCGTGGGCAATTCCGAGGCCGTCCAGCAGCGCCTGGCCGAGCGCGCGCTCGACGTCGGCTTCATCGAAGGCGGTTCGACCATGCCCTCGCTCGCGGCCGAGCGCCTGTGCAGCGACGAGTTGCAGGTCGTCTGCGCCCCTGGCCACCCGCTGGCACGGCTGAAATCGGTGGCGGCCGGCGCCCTCGTCGAGCACGCCTATCTCTCGCGCGAGCAGGGCTCGGGTACGCGCGAGGTGATCGACCGGTACCTCACGCGGGCCGGCATCGAGCCCGCCGGGCTCAACGTGAGCATGGAGGCGAGCAGCCCGGAAGCGCTCAAGGGTCTCGTCGCCGCCGACATGGGCTTTGCGATCATGTCGCAGGTCTCGGTCGTGAAGGAAGTGCGGCTCGGTTTGCTGGTGCGCATTCCGCTCGCGCCGCCGATCACGCGGCAACTGACCGCCGTCTATCCGCGCGAGCGCATCCAGTCGGGACTCGTCGGTGCCTTCGTGGCATTCGCGCGGCGCCGGCTGGAGGCGCCGGACGACGAGGAGGGGGAAGCGGAGGGGCTCGGGGTCCCGGTGCGTCGGGTCGCGTCCTCGGCGCGGCACTCCGAGGTCTGAAGAAAGCCCTCTGTTTCGCCGGGGGTCACGCCGAGCCGCTCGCCTCGGGCGTCACCAGCGGCACGCGTGGGAAGTAGCTGCGGTAACGTTTTTCGTCACGCGTGAGGATGCCGCAACCCAGCACCGCAGCGTGGGCGCCGATGAAGAAATCGGGCAGCACGTTCGCTTTGGTTCCTCCTTCGCGCCGGTATTTCACGAATGCGCGACCTGCCAGGAACAGCGCGGGTCGAGGCAGTTCGTGGCAGGTGATGCGCATCCGCTCGATGGCCTCATCCACGGCCACGACCTCATCGAAGGCCAGGGACAGCTCGGCGTAAATTACCGGGTTGATGAACAACTCGTGCACCTGCGCCTGGGCACGAAGCTGGTGCACCGACCAATCCGCCCACGCCGGATCGTCGAGGAGTACGTCGAGCAGCACGTTGGTGTCGACGAGGAGCACGGTGCCGCACTCAATCCGTCCCGCGCAGCAGGTTCATCAGTTCATCCGTGCGCCACTTCACCTGCGCCTTGCCGCGCGCCGATTCGAAGCGGTCCGGCTTGCAGGTCGGGCGTGCGCCAGCCTTGCGGACGACCACTTGGCCCTCGCGGTTGACATCGAATTCGACGCCATCGCCCGGGCCCAAACGGAGGGCCTGCCGCACCTTCTTGGGGATGGTGACTTGCCCTTTCACGATCATCGTGGTCGCCATGGGTGGCCCTGCCGTATTACATTACCATGAATGGTAATACTACTCGGCGACCCTGTCATCCCCGACGCAGGCGATGGAGGCAGCGCGGGAGCATGCCGTCACTTGTTCACGACTTCGCTCTCGACCACCATGTCGAGCGCATAGACGTACTTCGACGCATCCGCCGGCACCTGCTTGCGCTGATAGCGATCGATGCGCAGCACGTTGCGCACGCCTGGCGTGTGCGTGTAGCCGTCGATGCGGTCGTAGAAGATGCGCCACTCGCCAGGCGAGCCGACGCGTAACCCCTGCTGGTCGTACTTGCGCTCGCGCACCTGCAGGCATTGGGTCGGTGCGCCGGCGCCGGGGTGGCAGGGGACCGTCTGTGGCGCGACCTCGAGGAAGATCCGCGTCGGCGCGCCGTACAGGCTCTTCAGCGTCGGCTGGCCGGTGAGCGTCAGCGCCTGTCCGGTTGTCGACGTGAGATGCAGCGTCGGCGTGGCGCCGGCGTCGATCCGCGCATCGAGTGGCTGTGCGAGCACCGCCGCGAGTGCCGTGTCGGCATTCATCAGCGCCGGCTCGCAGGCTTTCATCGTCGCGGCCAGGCGGCCGATCTCGAGCCGGGACGATTCGCTGAGGCGCCAGCCGCCGTTCATCTGATTGCAGCCGCCCGATACGCTCACCCGCTTGCCGTCGAAACGTAGCACGAAAGGATGATCGGCGACGATCAGTCCGTCGATCGCGGCCCCGGAGGCGTCGGTGCCCGCCTTCAACGTCCACGAGTGGTCGTGCAGGCTGCGTCCCAGCGTTTGCTCGGCGGCGAATGCAGGCGCCGCGATCACCAGCGCGGCGAGGAGCAGCAGGGTGCGGGAATGTTGCGAGAGGTAAGGTGCGGTCATGGCGTGGTCACCCGGGTCAGCACGCGCCGGGGTCGTGCGAGCCGGGTCCGGTCAGCGACCGAGACCCGCCTCTGGGCCGACCCCGAACGGCGGCGGCGCGATCGCGACGATCTTGCGAAAGAGTCCGTGAAACGCCTTCGACGCAGGGACGCCGACGATCGGATCCTCGTTCGAGGCGAAGGCAGCGTCGATCGCCTGCCAGTCCTCCGCGGTCAGCGCTTCGCGGGCGAGCGGAAAGACCTCGTCTTCCTCGCGGCGCATGTGTTTCCAGTGGAAGTGCGAGTAACGCTCCACACCGTCGGCGAAAGCGTCGAGCGCGCCCGGATCGTCCCGGAAGCGCTCCCACTTCGCCTTGAGCTCGTCGAAGCGCTCGCGGCCGATCCGATGCTCGCGCGAGAGGGCATCGAGGACCGGCGTCACCTCGGGGCGGCGCATGCGCAGGCGCGCGAAGAGGTAGTCGTCCTCCTTCGCATGGTGCAGCCGCTCGGGAAACGTCTCGATGTAGTGGAACATCGCGCCGAAGAGTGCGTGATCGGGCGCCATGCGGCCGTCGCGCACCGCCTTGACGAGGTGGCGCAAGCCTTCGATCACCGCGGTGATCGCGCGATGCTCGTCCTGGATGATGCGCAGCGACTTCATGGACTCCCTTGCGGTCACGACACCGAGACGAGGCGGTCGAGCGTCTCCGGCTCGGCGAGCAGTGCATCGCTCGCCGAGCGGTGCACGACGCGGCCCCGCTCGAGGACGATCGCGTTACGGGTGAGCGAGAGCGCGAGCTTGGCGTGCTGCTCGACGACGATCACCGCCATCCCGGTTTCGGTGACCAGTTCGCGGACGACGTTCATCAGTTCCTGGACGATGATCGGGGCGAGACCCTCCATCGGCTCGTCGAGGAGCAGGAGCGACGGATTGACCATCAGCGCGCGGGCGATCGCGAGCATCTGCTGCTCGCCGCCGGAGAGCTGGTTGCCGTAGTTCGCCTTCCGCTCCTCGAGACGCGGGAAGATTCGGTAGACGCCCTTCACGTCCCAGCGGCCGGGTCGGGCGACCGCCGTCAGGTGCTCCTCGACGGTGAGCGACGCGAACATGTAGCGCTCCTGCGGCACCCAGCCCAGGCCGGCGCGGCTGCGCGCGTGCGTGGGGAGCGCGGCGAGATCGCCGCCGCGCCAGGCGAGCGTGCCGCGATGCCGGTGCGTCAACCCCATCAGCGTGACGAGCAGCGTCGTCTTGCCCATGCCGTTGCGGCCGAGGAGCGCCAGGCTGTCGCCCTCGTCGAGCGTGAAGGAGACGTCCTCCAGCACCACGGCTTCGCCGTAGCCCGCGGTGAGCTGCTCGACACGCAGGAGCCTAGGCATGCTGTGCCTCGCCAAGGTATACCTCGCGCACCCGCGGATCCTGCTGGATCTCCGCCGGCGTGCCTTCGGTGAGCACGCGGCCGCCGACCATCACCGTGATGCGCTCGGCGAAGCGGAACACGAGTCCCATGTCGTGCTCGATGAAGAGGATCGTCACGTCCTTTGGCAGCCCGGCGATCACGCCGAAGAGCTCGGCGCTCTCGCCGGCGGGAACTCCCGCCGCCGGCTCGTCGAGCAGCAGGATCCCGGGCTTGGTGGCGAGCGCCAGCGCGATCTCGACCAGCCGCTGCTTGCCGTAGGGGAGGTTGCGCGTCAGCGTGTTAGCGTCGGCGCCGAGGCGCAGCGTGGCGAGCAGCGCCGCCGCCTCGTCGGCCTCCTCGCGCCCGGCGGCTACCGTGCGGTGCCAGACGCCGGCGCGCTCCTTGCGCTCGCAGACCGCGAGCACCACCGATTCCAGCACGGTAAGCCCGGCAAAGAGCGTGTTGATCTGGAACGTGCGCGTCATGCCGCGCTTCACCCGCTGGTGCTGCGCCAGCGCGGTCACGTCAAGGTCGCGCAGGAAGACGCGGCCGGCGGTCGGCGCGAGCGCCCCGGTGAGAAGATTGATGAGCGTCGTCTTGCCCGCACCGTTGGGGCCGATGAGCGCGTGGCGGGCCCCGCTCGGCAGGGTGAGCGAGACGTCGCTGTTCGCCTGGAAGCCGCCGAAGTGCTTCGACAGGCTCTCGGTGCGCAGCGCAACGGTCACTGGAGGCGCCTTCCGAGGCGTCCGCGCAGTACGTCGATCGCACCGAGGATCCCGCCGCGTGCGAAGAGCACGACGACGACGAGCAGCAATCCGAGCCAGAACTGCCAGTAGATCGGATTCAAGTCCGACAACCAGTGGTGCGCGATCATGAATACGGCGGCACCGATCAGGCCGCCGTACAGGCGTCCGGTCCCGCCCAGCACGAGCATGATCATGAGATCCGCCGAGCGGGGAAAGCCGAAGACGTCGAGGCCGACGAACTGTGTGGTCTGCGTGAGGAGCCCGCCGGCCACACCCGCCATCGCGGCGCTCACCGTGTAGATGACGATGAGCCGGCGGGTGACCGGCGCGCCGATGGCCGGCATCCGCTTCACGTTCTCGCGCACGCCGCGCAGCGACAATCCGAACGGCGAGGCGACCAGGCGCCGCACGCCAATGAAGAGCACGAACAGCACGACGAGGCTGTAGGCGTACGCCGTGCTGCCGGCGAGATCGAACGAGTAGCGCCCGAAGATCCTGTCGATCGTGACCCCGGGCAGGCCATCGGCGCCGCCGGTGATCGACGGCAACTGGTTCGCGCCCTCGTAGAGCATGAGGCCGATGCCGAGCGTCACCATCAGTTGGGCAAGGTCCGAGCCGCGCACCACGAGGAAGCTGGTCGCGAAGCCGACGATGCCGCCGGCGATGCCCGCGACGAGGAGACCCGAGATCGGTTCGCCCCAGCCGTGCACCGCGAGGATGCCGGCGGCGTAGGCGCCGATGCCGAAATACGCCGCGTGGCCGAGCGACACGATGCCGGCGTAACCCAGGATGAGGTCGAGCGAGACCGCGAACATCCCGGTGATGAGGATCTGGCTGCCGAGCACGCGGTCCTGCGGAAACACGAAGAATGCGGCGACGGCGGCGAGCCAGAAGACGATCTCCGCGGGCCGCCAGCGATCCGTCGGCAGGTCGGGCGCGATCGATGCCGCGCCGGACGACGGGGAGGGCGCTGCGATCGCACGCATGCGGTCAGGTACGCCGGCCATACAGACCCGCCGGGAACACCATCATCAGGACCACCATCAGGAAATAGATGATGAACGAGCCCACTTGCGGGATGTAGTACTTGCCCGCGACGTCGCAGATGCCGAGGATCATGGCGGCGACCAGCCCACCCTTGATGGTGCCGGCGCCGCCGATCGCGACCACGAGGAGGAAGTACACCATGTACTTGAACGCGAAGGTCGGGTCGAGGCCGAGCACGTCGATGCCGAGCCCGCCGCCGAGACCCGCGAGGCCCGAGCCCAGCGCGAAGGTCACGCCAAAGACGCGATTGACGTTGATGCCGAGCCCGGCCGAGGCCACCGCATTGTCGACCGACGCGCGCACCTGCGCGCCGAAGCGCGTCTTGACGAGGAGGAGGTGGAGCGAAACGGTGATCACCGCCACCACCGCGATCAGGAACATGCGGTAGGCACCGAGCCCCACGCCGAAGACCTGCACCTGCCCGCGCAGGAAATCGGGCAGATGGACGGGCTGCTGCGACGGCCCGAAGAAGTACGTGGTGGCGGCGATCGCCATGAAGACGAGGCCGATCGAGAACATCACCTGGTCGAGCGGCGGCGCCTTGTACAGGCGCACGTAGAGCGTGCGCTCGAGCACGATGCCGGCGAGCGCCGCCACCACGAACGCGATCGGCAGCGTGGCGAGAAACGGCACCCCCGCCCGCGACATCAGCATCGCGCTCGCGTAGCCGCCCAGCATCGCGAATGCGCCGTGCGCGAGGTTCACGAAATTCATGAGCCCCATCGTCACCGAGAGCCCGATGCTGATGATGAACAGCAGGCTCCCGTAGGCGACGCCGTCGAACAGCACGCCCAGCGCATTGCCGATCACGGTGCGATCCCGGTCGACGCGGCCGGATCTACGCGCCCATCTTCAGGAGCGGCCCCGGAATCTCGCCGTCGGGGCCGACGTTGTCGTACTTCGCGAACTCGATGTTCCAGGGCTCGCCGTTCACCATCTTCGTCTCGCGCAGGTAGACGGTCTGGATGACGTCGCGGGTGGCCGGATCGATCGACATCGGCCCGCGCGGGCTCGTCCACTTCATCCCCTTCATCGCCTCGACCAGCTGCTCGCCAGAACCGCCGGGCTGCTTCTTCAGCGCCTCGTAGATGAGGTGCATGCCGTCCCAGCCGCCGACCGAATGGAAATTGGGGCGCAGCCCCGGGTTCGCCTTGGTCATCGCCGCGACGTACGCCTTGTTCTCGGGAGAGTCGTGCGCCGCCGAGTAGTTCATCGACGTGATCACGCCGACCGCGGCCGCGCCCATGCTGGGCAGGATGTCGTCGTCGACGACGTCGCCGGGGCCGATCATCTTCATTCCCGCCTGCTTCAAGCCGCGCTCGTCGAACTGCTTCATCACCGCGAGCCCCTCGCCAGACGGCACGAACACGAACAACGCATCGGCCTTCGAGTCCTTCGCGCGCTGCAGGAACGGCGCGTAGTCCGGATTCTTGAGCGGCGTGCGCACCGATTCGATGATCGAGCCGCCCGCTGCCTTGAAGCGGTTGACGAAGGTCTTCTCCGAGTCGAGACCGGGCGCGTAGTCGGTCACCATCGTGAAGACGCGGTTGAGCTTGTTCTGCGAGGCCCACACCGCGATCGGCGCGGTATTCTGCGGCAGCGTGAACCCCGAGCGCACGATGAACGGTGAGCGCTGCGGGATCACCTGCGTGCCGGCGGCCATCACGATCATCGGCACCTTGGCCTCGGTCGCCACCGGCGCCGCGGCGAAGGCGAGCGGCGTCAGGCCGAAGCCCGCGAGGATCGTCACCTTGTCCTGCACGACCATCTCCTGCGCGATGCGCTTGGTCGTCTCCGGCGCGACGCCGGTATCGTCCTTGATGATCAGTTCGACGGGGCGCCCGGCGACGCTGCTGCCGTGCTGCTGCAGGTAGAGCTTGCACGAGGCGGTGATCTGTCGGCCGGTCGAGGCGAACGGCCCGGTCATCGGCAGGATGAGGCCGATCTTGACCGGCGCGTTCTGCGCGAAGGCGAAGCGCGGCAGGGCGCTCAGCGCGGCGACGCCGGCAGCGCCTTGCAGGATACGACGGCGATTCGGGTGGCAAGGTCGGTTCATGGTTCCTGTCCTCCTGGAAGCAGCGTTATGGAACGAAGTGTACGGGGTTGGTCTGCGGCGTGACGGCGCCATGGGGCACCGCTGGCCCGCTGGCGCGTGATGGAGCTTCGGAAGGGTCGGACGGCCCGGCGACGAGCCACGCCGCCAGCGCCTGTGCCACCGCGTCGGGCTGCTCCATCGGCGCCATGTGACCGCAGTCGTTGAAAATCGCGAGGTGACTCGCCGGAATTGCGGCGGCCATCGCTTCGTGCTGCGCCGGCGGCGACCAGGCATCCTCGCGCCCGCAGGCGACGAGCGCCGGCACGCGGACCGTGCGCATGAGGTCGGTGGCGTCGGGCCGATCGAGGAGCGCTTCGATCTGACCGGCGAAGCGCTCGGGGCTTTGTCGCTCGATCATCGCGAGGATCGTCTCGACGAGCGCGGCGTCGGTCAGGCGCGCCGGATGCACCATCGGGCGCATCCAGGCTTCGCCCATCGCCCGCATGCCGCGCTCGCGGGCGAGTGCGAGCAGCGCGAGCCGCTGCGCACGTTCCGTTTCCCCGGCGTCGCCGCCGGAGCGGGCCGCGTAGCCGGTGTCGAGGAGCGCCACGCGCGTCACGCGCGCCGGTGCCAGGCGCAGGATCTCGAGCGCGACGCGAGCCCCCATCGAGTGCCCGGCGACCGCGAAGCGCTCCGGTGCCCGCGCGAGCACGCGCTCGGCCATGGCCGGCAGCGAGCGCTCGGCGGAATAATCGGGGATACGGCACTGCACCGTGCTGCCGAGGCGCGCGATCACCGGCGCCCAGACGGCGCGGTCGCAGAGCAACCCCGGCAGCAGGTAGAGGACCGGCGGGTCGTGCGTCGTGGCGCTCGGCATGGGGTCGCGTTCGGCTCAGCCGCGGCGGCCGGCGGCGTTGACGGCGCGCGCACTGCGCTCGCCCAAGCGCGGGAAGACGCGGCGCGCATTGCCCTCGAAGATCTTGTAGCGGGCGTCCGCCGATAGCCCCTGCAACTGGTCGACGTAGCGGCGGGTGTCGTCGTAGTGGTGGCCGGTGTCGGGATCGATGCCGCGCACCGCACCGACCATCTCGGAGGCAAAGAGGATGTTGTCGACCGGGACGACCTTGGCGAGGAGCTCGATGCCGGGGTAGTGGTAGACGCAGGTGTCGAAGAAGACGTTGTTGAGCACGAGTTCCTTGAGCGGCGGGCGCTTCAGGTCCTGCGCGAGTCCCTTGTAGCGTCCCCAGTGGTACGGCACCGCGCCGCCGCCGTGCGGGATGATGAACTTGAGCGTCGGGAAGTCGCGGAAGAGGTCGGAGGTCAGGAATTGCATGAACGCGGTGGTGTCGGCGTTGATGTAGTGCGCGCCGGTGGCATGGAACACGGGATTGCACGACGAGCTGACGTGCACCATCGCCGGCACCTCGAGCTCGACCATCTTCTCGTAGAGCGGATACCACCAGCGATCGGTGAGCGGCGGCTCCTTCCAGTGGCCGCCGGAGGGATCGGGATTCAAATTGCAGCCGACGAAGCCCAGCTCCTGCACGCAGCGCTCGAGCTCGGGGATGGAGTTCTCCGGCCGGACGCCGGGCGACTGCGGCAACTGGCACACGCCGATGAAGTTGTCGGGATAGAGCTGGCAGACGCGATGGACGAGGTCGTTGCAGATCTGCGACCACTCGCGGCTCGTCGCCTCGTTGCCGATGTGGTGCGCCATGAAGCTCGCGCGCGGCGAGAAGATCGTGAGATCGGTGCCGCGTTCGCGCTGCATCTTGAGCTGCGCCTTCTCGAGGCTCGCGCGGATCTCGTCGTCGCCGATCACGAGCTCCGAGCGCTGGGGCGTCGCCGCCGGGTCGCCGAGGGCGGCGATCTGGCGCTTGCGCCAGGCTTCGAGCGCGGCCGGGGCAGTCGTGTAGTGACCGTGGCAGTCGATGATCATCGTGGTGGGTCCTTGCGTGAGCCGAGCCTTGCCCGCCGGGGCGCGCCGCTCGCGCGGCACGCCCGGGTGCGGGTCACGCCGCCTTCGGCAACGCCGCGTCCTCGTTCTGCAGCACGAGGAGGCCAGCGGCGGTATTCGAGATCGGCACGTGGTAGTTCGAGTGCACCTTGGTCAGCCGGCCGGGGGTGGCGCCGCGTGCGGCGATCCACGCCATCAGCTCGGTCCCTTGCGCGCCGGCCTCGCGGACGAGGTCGAGCGCCGAGTAACGCGTGAGCGTCTGCGGATCGTTCACCAGCGCATCCATGCACATGAGGTCGAAGGGCTTGTTGATGAATCCCGCACGCTCGCCGTCGAGCTGGTGTGACAGCCCGCCGGTGCCGAGGACCAGCACCCGCGCATCGCTATCCCATGACTGGATCGCGCGGCCGACCGACTCGCCCAGCTTCCAGCTGCGCTTGGGCGAGGGCAGCGGGTGCTGCACGTGATTCATGGTGATCGGCACCACGCGCACCGGCCAATCCCCACCGCCCGGCCACAGCAGCGCGAGCGGGAGCGTCAGCGCGTGGTCGATCTTCATCTCCTGGCACATCGTGATGTCGAACTCGTCGGCGACGAGCGACTCGATGATGTGCCACGACAGCGCGGGATCACCTTTGACCGGCTTCAGCGTGGGGATGCCCCAGCCCTCGTCGGCATTCTGGTACTCCGGCGCCGCGCCGACGGCGAACGTCGGCAGCTTGTCGAGGAAGAAGTTGAGCCCGTGGTCCTGGAAGAACGCGACCACGACGTCCGGCTTCGCGCGATCGAGCCAGGTGCGCACCGGCGGATAGCCGTCGAAGAACGGCTTCCAGTAGGGATCGGATTGGCGTCCCTTGGCGATCGCCCCGCCGATGGCGGGGACGTGCGACGTCATGATGCTGCCGACGATGGTGGCCATGATTACCTCCCTGCCTCGACGAGTTTCGCCTTGAAGGCGTCCTTGGTCATGCCGGTCTGCTGCGCGCCGACGTCCTGGACGTCGAGCCCGAAGATCCCCGCGAACTTCGCGAGGTAGTAGATGTTGCCGCCGGCGGCGATGAGTTCCAGCACGTTGCGGTTGGCGATCGCCTTGCGCTGCGCGTCGTTCAGGCCGAACTTCGCGCAGTACGCAGCCTCGTCGCGCTTGAACGCCTCGCGGTTCTCCGCCGAATTGAACGAATAGCACATCGCGTTGAGCGCGTAGCCCTTCTGCGCCGCGTCACCGTCGAAGATCGGGGTTCCCGGTATGCCGTAGTCCTTCTTGCCTGCTCCCATCGTCGCCTCCTCTCGGGAATCGAGTGGTCACGGTCGGCGCCCCACCTGGGGCGCCGGTTGCCGGCCCCGGCGGGCATCGCCGCCGAAGCCACTTGCCTTGTTCTCGATCAGTGCATCGCCACGCCGTTCACCAGAACTCGTTCAGGGCTGTGCCGCCAGATCGCGTTCGAGCTTGGCGAGCGTCCGGTAGCACGGCAGCACCTGCGCGACGCTCGCATGGGGCTCGCGACCCTCGCGGATCGCCGCCACGAACTCGCGGTCCTGCAATTCGATGCCGTTCATCGAGACGTCGACCTTCGACACGTCGATTTTCTGGTCCTTGCCGTCGACGAGATCGTCGTAGCGCGCGATGTAGGTTCCCGAATCGCCGATATAGCGGAAGAAGGTACCCAGCGGCCCATCGTTGTTGAAGGAGAGCGAGAGCGTGCAGATCGCGCCCGACGTGCTCTTCAACTGGATCGACATGTCCATCGCGATCCCGAGTTCCGGATGCAGCGGACCCTGCACCGCGTGCGCGGTGACGATCTCGCTGCGCGCTTGATACGCGAAGAGATCGACGGTGTGCGCCGCGTGGTGCCACAGCAGGTGATCGGTCCACGACCGCGGCTGGCCGAGGGCGTTGATGTTCCGGCGGCGAAAGAAGTACGTCTGCACGTCCATCTGCTGGAGATGGAATTCGTCGGCGACGATCTTCCGGCGCACCCACTGGTGACTCGGATTGAAGCGGCGCGTGTGCCCGACCATCGCCACCTTGCCCGAGGCGCGCTGCGCGGCGAGCACGGCTTCGGCGCCGGCGAGCGAGTCGGCGAGCGGAATCTCGACCTGCACGTGCTTGCCGGCGGCGAGACAGGCGATCGCCTGTCTCGCGTGGAGCGGAGTCGGAGTGGCGAGGATCACCGCATCGACGTCGGCGCGCGCGAGGCTCTCGGCGAGGTCGGTCGTCACGTGGTCGATGCCGAAGCGGCGCGCGACCTCCGCGGTCGCCTCGCGCGTGCGGCCGACGAGCGAGGTCACGCGTACGCCGTCGATCGCGGCGAGGGCTTCGAGGTGCTTGATGCCGAAGGCGCCGGCGCCGGCGAGACAGATGTTCATGGATTCTCGAGGATGATGTGGCCCACCGCCGTGTTCGACGCGGGCACGTGATAGAAGCGGTGGGCCTCGCGCGCCCGCTCGTCGAGCGCGCCGCGCATGACGAGCCACATGACGAGCTCGATGCCTTCCGAACCCGCTTCGCGCACGTAGTCGACGTGCGGGATCCGGGTGAGGCCCTCCGGGTCCTGCGTGAGCTGGTCGAGGAAGCGGGTGTCGAACTCGCGATTGATGAAGCCGGCGCGCGGCCCCTGCAACTGGTGCGACATGCCGCCGGTGCCCCAGACCATGACGTTCAAGTCCTGATCGAACGAGGCGACCGCCTTGCGGATCGCGCGCCCCAGGTTCCAGCAGCGGTTGCCGGTCGGTGGCGGATACTGCACGACGTTGACCGCCAGCGGGATCACCTGCACCGGCCACGCCGCTGGCTGTCCGAACAACAACGACAGCGGCACCGTGAGCCCGTGATCGACATCCATCCGATTGACGATCGTCATGTCGAACTCGTCGAGGATCGTCGACTGCGCGATGTGCCAGGCGAGTTCCGGATGACCCTGCACGATCGGCACGGGTCGTGGTCCCCAGCCCTCGTCCGCGGGGGAGAACGACTCGGCGCAGCCGATCGCGAAGGTCGGGATCATCTCGAGCGAGAACGCCGAGGCGTGGTCGTTGTAGACGAGCACCACCACGTCCGGCCGGTGCTGCGCGATCCAGCGCTTGCTGAATTCGTAGCCCGCGAAGACCGGCTGCCAGTACGGCTCCTGCGTCTTGCCCAAATCGATCGCCGCACCCACCGCCGGAATGTGCGAAGTCGCGAGGCCTGCGGTGATGCGCGCCATCGCTACCTCGTCGGATCCGATAGGCTGCGGTTGCCCTGCGGCGGACGTCCGCCCGCCACCATCATCGCCTTGTACTCGTCCTCCGGAACGCCGGTCATCTTCGCGGCGAGGTTCTGGAACGAGAAGCCGTCGGTGGCGCCGATCTTGGCGAGGAAGTAGATGTTGCCGCCGAGCGCGATCATCCGGTTGTAGTCGCGGTCGAGCACGGCTTGGCGCTGCTCGGCGCTCATCGGGTAGCGTTCGAGGTAGCCGCGTTCGTCGGCCTTGAACGCCGTGCGGTTCCCGGCCTTCATGAGCGACATGCAGAACATGTTGAGGTGGTAACCCAGGCGCGATTGCGTCGCGTCGAACACCGTCGTGCCCGGGATGTCCCGGAAAGCCTCGTTGTAGTCCTGCACGGCGTCAGTCCTTCCAATACAGGCGCAGCGGATTGTCGACCAGGAGCTTGCGCTGCAGCTCGGGCGTGGTGGCGATGCGCGGGACGAAGTCGACGAGCTTGCCGTCGTCGGGCATGTGGACCTTCAGGTTCGGGTGCGGCCAGTCGGTGCCCCACAGCACGCGGTCGGGAAACGCCTCGACCAGGTACTTCGCGAACGGCACGACGTCGTCGTAGGCGGGCGGACCCGACTTCGACAGGCGCTCGGGGCAGCTCACCTTCGACCAGACGTTCGGATGTTCTCGCATGAGCTTCACGAAGCGCTGGAACTCGGGACCGTCGACCGGCTTGGTGACGTCGGGCCGCCCCATGTGGTCGACGACCACCGTGGTCGGCAGCGACGTGAAGAAGTCCCACAGTTCGGGCAGGTCCTGCGCCTCGAAGTAGACGACGACGTGCCACCCCAAGGGCGCGATCCGGTTTGCAATCTCGAAAAGGACCTCGCGCGGCGTGAAGTCGACCAGCCGCCGCACGAAGTTGAAGCGCGTGCCGCGCACGCCGGCGGCGTGCATCGCGCGCAATTCGTCGTCGGTGACGGTGCGCGCCACCGATGCGACGCCGCGCGCCTTGCCGTGCGCGTGCACCAGCGCGTCGACCAGCGCGCGGTTGTCGTTGCCGTGGCAGGTCGCCTGCACGACGACGTTGCGCTCGAAACCCAGGAAGTCGCGCAGCGCGTAGAGCTTCTCCTTGGGCGCGTCGCAGGGCGTGTACTTGCGTTCCGGCGCATAGGGGAAGACGTCACCCGGGCCGAAGACGTGGCAGTGCGCATCGACCGCGCCCGGCGGTGGCCGGAACCGTGGCTTCGACGGATTCGGGTGGAAAGGCATCCAGTCGGCATCCATCGTGAAGGCGCGCGCACCGGAAGACCGCGGCGCGGCAGCGCTGCCGGTCGTGACGTCAGTCGACATACTTCAACCCTGCCTTGGCAAGCGGCTCGCGCATGCCGTAGAGGTCGATGCCAAGTTCGCCGGCGGCCAGACGCGCGCGCTTGCCTTCCTCGTTCTTCTCGCGCGCCTCGGCGGCGTCGGCAACGGCGCTGGCGCGCTCGCGGGCCACGACCACCACGCCGTCGTCGTCGGCGACGACGACGTCGCCCGGGTGCACGAGCATGCCGGCGCAGACCACCGGCACGTTCACCGAGCCGACGGTCGCCTTGACGGTACCCTTGGCGTGGATCGCCTTCGACCAGACGGGGAACTTCATCTCGGCCAGCACCCGCGCATCGCGCACGCCGGCATCGATCACCAGCGCGCGGCAGCCGCGTGCGCGGTACGACGTCGCGAGGAGGTCGCCGAACATGCCATCGTCGTTGTCGGTGGTGACCGCGACCACGCAGACGTCGCCCGGTTGCAGCAACTCGGCGGCCACGTGCAGCATCCAGTTGTCGCCCGGCTGCGCGAGCACCGTCACCGCCGAACCGGCGACTGCGGCACCAGGCCAGACCGGTCGCAGGTAGGGCTTCATGAGTCCGACACGGCCTTGCGCCTCGTGCACGGTCGCGACCCCGGCGCGCGCGAGGCGATCGACCGCACCCGCGTCGGCACGCGCGACGTTGCGCACCGCTACCCCCAGCTTGCCGAATTCGCTCATGTGGCCTCCTTCGCGATCGCCCTCGGGGACTGCCTCGTTGCGGCCTTGCGATCGCCCCGCGGCGACGTTGCCGCGTGGCGAGGCCCGCGTTCGACGGCGACCGCCCCGACATCGGCAGTCTGCACGCCATCCGGCACATTGAACAGCGCTATGGCGACACTACCAGCTATGCCGATATGGCATGGGAGATCGCGGCCGATCGATGACCTCACGCCGCCGGTTCCATCCCTTGCCGATACTTCACGGCATCGGCATCGGCCGAGGCCATGAAGGCGAGCAGGCCGCGTGCCGCCTCGGGTTGCGCGGAGGTGGCGGCGACCGCACCGGCGAAGGTCGTCACGATCTGGATGGGATCGGGCAGTGGCCCGAGGACGTCGACGCCGGGGAGCGACAACAACTCGGATAGCTGCTGGAAGCCCAATTCGACCTCGCCGCGGGCGACGAGCGTGCCCACCGGCACGCCGGGTGGCGCTTGCACGACCACCGGCCCCGATCCGGGGCGCACGCCCCAGCGCTCGAGGACCCGCGCGAGATGGACGCCGCTCGGCCCCGTCGAGTAGCCGACGCTGCGTGCCGCGAGCACGGCGTGGCGCAGCGCTTCCGCGGAGCCGATGTCGGGGTGCGGCGCTCCCGCGCGCACCGCGACCGCGACGCCCGATCGCACGAGGTCGACCCGGCTGCCCGGGATGAGCCGGCCTTCGTCGATGAGCCGGTCGATCGCCTCCGCGGCGAGGATGACGGCATCGAAGGCTTCGCCCGCGCGTACGCGCCGCGCGGCATCGACGCCGCCGACCGATTCGAGGCCTGTGTCGACGGCCGCGCGTTGGCGATAGAGCGCTACGAGCTCGCCCAATACCTGGCGGGTCGCCATCGACGAGATGATGCGCAGCG
>JADZAQ010000270.1 GCA_020852555.1 Burkholderiales bacterium | reverse complement strand
GGCAAGGGTGCCGACGCACGCCAGAACGATCTCAAGTCCACGCGCGAGGCCTGCGAGAAGTTCAAGCTCATCCCGACGACGGTGATCAACTTCGTCGAGGGCACGCGCTTCACCCCTACCAAGCACGCGGCGCAGACCAGCCCCTATCGGCATCTGCTCAAACCCAAGATCGGCGGCCTCGGCGTTGCCCTCGCCACGATGGGCGAGCAGTTCGACGCGCTTCTCGACGTGACGATCGTCTACGCGCAGGGCGCGCCTACCTTCTGGCAACTCCTGTGCGGCGAAGTGGGCGGCGTGACGGTGCGCGTCCGCCGCTGCGAGATACCCGCCGCCGTGCTGGGCGGTGATCCGGTGCACGACCAGGCGTATCGCCAGCGCATCGCCGCGTGGGTCGAGGGGCAGTGGCGCGACAAGGATGACCTCATCGCGACGATCCTGCGGCCACGCGCCGCCACTCGCTCGCTCGCGTAGGCGCGCCTGCGTCAGTTCAGCGCCGAAGCGAGTTCGCGGCGATAGCGTCGCACCAGCTCGCTGTCCCCGGGCAGCGCCGCGAACACCGTGAGCATCGTGCGCCGGCCCACGTCGTCGCCGAACCGGCGGTCGGTGCGCACGATGGCAAGGAGCTCGGATAACGCCGGCTCGTAGTCCCCCGCCGCCGCCAGCGCCTGCGCGTACGCGAGCTTGGCGGCACAGTCGACGGGATCCGCCGCGGCGGCACGCGCCAGCGCCGCGAGGTCGACGGCGGCGCCGTGCGCGAGCGCGGCGCGGGCGGCGAGTGCCGCCAGCCGCTGCGGGTCGCGCAACGACCGCCTCGGCTCCTCCAGCTTCGCAATGACCGCTCGCGCATCGTCGACCTGCTTCGCGGCAAGCAGCACCTCGGCACGCAGCAACAGCGCGCCCTCGTCTTCCGGATCGACCGCCAGCGCCCGCTCGAGCATCGCCAGCGCCGCGTCGTGGTCACCCGCCTGCGCACGCGACGCGGCCTCGGCCACCAGGGACGCGGCAGGCGACGGCAGCGCGCGCTGCAGAAAGGCGCGGATCCCGCCCTCGGGGAGCGCGCCGGTGAACTCGTCGACGACCTCCCCGTCGACGAAGAGCTTGCAGTTGGGGATCCCGCGCACGCCGTAGCGTGCCGCCACCTGTGGCTCCTCGTCGGAGTTCACCTTGACGAGCGTCATGCGTCCGGCGAACTCGTCGGCCACCCGCTCGAGGATGGGCGCGAGCGTGCGGCACGGGCCGCACCAGGGCGCCCAGAAATCGACCAGCACGGGTCGTGCTGCGGAAGCGCGCAGGACGTCGTCTTCGAAGCTGGGGGTGGTCACGGCAAGGGCAGTCACGGGAGCGTCCTTCGGGTCTTGGGTGTGCTGTCGAGTCTCCAATGATAGCCGCGCGCGTCTTGCGGCACGCCGCCGCGCGCGCACTTCGCGGCGGCGGCGCACCGCACCGGGCTGCGGTCGCGGCGGACGGCAACGCCTGGCCCTGAAACGCAGCAAGCGGTTGCTGCATCCAATGGGCAGGACGGATGGCGCAGCGACCGCCGCGATGCGGGAGGCCGGCATCCGCCGATCAACCGACAGCCAAGGACCCCACCATGCCCGCCAACACCCGCCGTCTTCCTGCCACTTTGCGCCGAACCGCGCGCGCGGTCGCGGTTGCCGCCGTACTCGGCTTCTCGTTCAATCCTCCCGCGATCCTCGCCCACGGCGGGTCGGCGGCGACCGTCGCCTCCAGTCCGAGCGCCAATGCGCTGCACGACACGATGCGCACGCTCTGGGCCCAGCACATGGAGTGGACCTACGCGGCGGTGACCGCGTTCGCCACCGATTCGCCTGCATTCGAGGCGACCGCTGCGCGACTCATGCAGAACCAGGTCGACATCGGCAACGCGATCAAGCCCTTCTACGGCGAGTCGGCGGCCAACGCGCTGACGAAGCTCCTCCAGGAGCACATCAGCGGCGCCGTCGCCGTCGTCAAGGCAGCCAAGGCCGGCGACAAGGCGGCACTCGATCGCAGCATCAAGGCGGCGTACGCCAACGCGCAGGAGATCGCCGACTTCCTCGCGACCGCCAATTCGCACTGGCCGCAGGCGACGGTGCGCGAGATGCTGAAAGGTCACATCGACACCACGCTCGTCTACGCGACGTCGCTCCTGCAAGGAAAGTACGCCGCCGGGATCGCCCAGTACGGCAAGGCCGAGGCGCACATGCTGATGCTCGCCGACGCGCTGAGCGACGGCCTCGTCGCGGCGTTCCCCAAGCAGTTCGAGATGTGATGGCGGCCACGGAGCGCGCCATGATCGCCACCGTCGCCAGCCCCGCGTTTCGCAAGGAAGCAGCCGTCCCGCGGACGGCCGCTTCCGAGCGGATTCGCGAGCGCCTGCGGGAAGCGGGCCAGAGGTTCCACGCCAACGACAACATCGCCGCCTTCGTGCGCCCCGGCGAGCTCGACGAACTGCGCGTCGAAGTCGAGGCGCACCTGCACGACGTACTGGAGGCGCTCGTCATCGACACCGCGAACGACCACAACACGGCGGGCACCGCGCGCCGCGTCGCGAAGATGTTCATCGACGAGGTCTTCGCGGGACGCTACGTCGACGCGCCGGCGATCACGACGTTTCCCAACGTCGCGCGACTGAACGAGCTCATGCTCGTCGGCCCGATCGGCGTGCGCAGCGCGTGCTCCCACCATCTGTGCCCGATCATGGGTCGGGTGTGGATCGGGGTGCTGCCCAACGCGGCGTCGGCGCTCATTGGGCTGTCCAAGTACGCGCGGCTTTGTCACTGGATCATGAGCCGGCCGCAGATCCAGGAGGAAGCGGTGGTGATGCTCGCCGACGAAATCGAGCGGCGCGTCCGTCCCGACGGCCTCGCCGTCGTCATGGAGGCCGATCACTACTGCATGCACTGGCGCGGCGTAAAGGACGAGCACTCGCAGATGACCAATTCGGTGATGCGCGGCGCCTTCCTCGATGACGCGAGCCTGCGCCGCGAGTTCCTGAGCCTGCGGCAGCGGGCGCACGACTGATCGCAACGCGACACGCCGCAACCGGACGCGCCGTCGTGCGTGCGCGATAATTGAACCGAAGGCGCCCTTGTCGGAGAAGCCAATGCCTGTCGAACCACGCGTCGTCCCGAAGCCGCCGTCGGCGGGCACCTCCGAGGAAGAGCTCGCCGCCCTCGCCGCTGGCGGCGACGGCGCCGCCTTCGAAGCGCTGATGCGCCGCCACAACCGCCTCCTGTTTCGCACCGCGCGCAGCATCCTCAAGGACGATGCCGCGGCCGAGGACGCCGTGCAGGAAGCGTACCTGCGCGCGTGGCGCGCCCTCGGCGAGTTCCGCGCGCAGAGCAAGGTCTCGACGTGGCTCGTGCGCATCGTCGCCAATGAAGCGCTGGGACGGCTGCGCCGCCGAGGCGCGGAGGTCATCCCCTTGGAGGCTGCCATGACGGCATCCGATCCCGACACCCAGGAAGCGCTCACCGAAGCTCCCGATCGCGGCCCCGAGCAGATCGCGATGCGCGCCCAGGTTCGCCGGCTCCTGGAGGCGCACATCGACCTCCTGCCCGAGATCTACCGGACGATCTTCATGCTGCGCGCGGTCGAGGAGCTGAGCGTCGAGGAAGTGGCGCAGGTGCTCGACATCCCTGAGGCGACGGTGCGCACGCGCTTCTTCCGCGCCCGCGGCCTGTTGCGCGAAGGCCTCGCGCAGCAGGTGGACGTCGGGCTCGACGATGTCTTCGCCTTCGACGGCGCGCGCTGCGACCGCATCGTCGCCAACGTACTCGCACAGGCGAAGGCCGAGGGGCTGAGCGAACCAGCCTGACCGCATCGCCGCCGGTGTGTCGCACGCGCTGCCGGCGGCGTGCCTCCCGAGGAGAACCATCATGTCGTCATCCGCAACAAACCAGGCAGGTCCCGACCTCACGCGCGGCGTCACGCTGGCCGATTTCGATGGCCGCCGCGTGCTGCGCGGCCACGTCGGCGAAGACGCCGTTCTCCTGACGCGCATCGGTGACGAAGTGCTGGCGACGGGTGCCACCTGCACGCACTACGGCGGGCCGCTCGACGAAGGCGCGGTCGAGGGCGACACGGTGCGCTGCCCGTGGCATCACGCCTGCTTCTCGCTGCGCACCGGCGAGGCGCTGGCGGCACCCGCGTTCGATCCGATCGCCTGCTGGAAGGTCGAGCGCGAGGGTGAGCGGTACTTCGTGCGCGAGCGTGCCGCCGTCACTGCGCCATCCGCGGTCGCGGCGCCGTCGAAGACGCCGCAGCGCATCGTCGTGGTCGGCGGTGGCGCCGCGGGATTTGCCGCCGCGGAGATGCTGCGCCGTAGCGGCTGGAACGGCACGCTCACGGTGTTGAGCGCCGAAGCCGACGCGCCCTGCGACCGCCCGAATCTGTCGAAGGACTATCTCGCGGGCAACGCGCCCGAGGAGTGGATTCCGCTGCGGCCGGCGAACTTCTACACCGACCAGCGCATCGACCTGCGGCTCGGCACGACGGCGGCCACGATCGACGTCGCCGGGCGCACAGTCGTCACCGGCGACGGCGCGCGGCACGCCTACGACCGGTTGCTGCTCGCCACCGGTGCCGAGCCGGTGCGGCTGCCGATCCCGGGCGCCGACCAGCCGCACGTCTTCACGCTGCGTTCGCTCGCCGACAGCCGCGCGATCATCGCCCGTGCCGCGGGTGCGCAGTCGGCGGTGGTCCTGGGCTCGGGCTTCATCGGACTGGAGGTCGCCGCCTCGCTCGCCGCGCGCGGACTGGCCGTGCACGTCGTCGCGCTCGACGCGCACCCGCTGGAGCGCGTGCTGGGTGCCGAACTGGGCGACTTCGTGCGCGGGCTGCACGAAGCGCACGGCGAAACCTTCCACATGGGCACCTCGATCGCGACGATCGGGCCGCGTACGGTGACCTTGAAGGACGGCAAGGAGCTTGCCGCGGACATCGTCGTCGTCGGCGTCGGGGTGCGGCCGCGCGTCGCCCTTGCGCAGGCAGCGGGTCTTGCCGTCGATCGCGGCGTCGTCGTCGACGCATATCTCGAGACCTCGCACCCCGGCATCTATGCCGCGGGCGACATCGCCCGCTGGCCGGGCGACCCCGGTGGCGAATCGCTGCGCGTCGAGCACTGGGTGGTCGCCGAGCGGCAGGGACAGGTCGCCGCCAAGAACATGCTGGGCGCGGCTGAGCGCTACCGCGACGTGCCGTTCTTCTGGAGCGCGCACCACGACGTCACCATCCGCTACGTGGGCCACGCGCTCACCTGGGACGAGATCCGCATCGACGGCGATCTTGCCGCGCACGATTGCACGGTGAGCTACCGCAAGGGCGGCCGCACGCTCGCGGTGGCGACGATCGGACGCGATGCGCAGGCGCTCGCGGA
This sequence comes from Burkholderiales bacterium, assembly GCA_020852555.1. Taxonomy (GTDB): domain Bacteria; phylum Pseudomonadota; class Gammaproteobacteria; order Burkholderiales; family Casimicrobiaceae; genus VBCG01. The sequence continues at coordinate 10,266 of JADZAQ010000270.1, read as the reverse complement.
GGCGCAAAGGCTCGCCCACCCCGCGTGAAGCGCGGCCCGCCATGGCGACGGGCATCGTGGTTCTCCCGACAGGTTACGCCTGCGCGCTCAAGGAGCCGCGCGAACTCATCGATCGCACGATGCGCACGACGCGCGAATGGATCGATGCCGGCCGCCTCACGCGGCTCGCGCGCGCGCGCGAGCTCGCGGCGCACCATCATCCAGCGGCGACTTGAGCAGCGACGCGAGCGCGCTGTCCTTGCCGAGAGCGGCTTGGGCGAGCGTTCCGTCCGGGAGCAGAAACCACGCGCGTGCGGAAGGATAGGCTGCGAGCAGGCCCGTGGCTCGGCGCGGCGGCAGCACGGACAGCGCGGTCGACAGGCCGTCGGCAAGGGCGGCACGCGGCGCCGATACCGATACCGACAGGTAATGGTTCGCGCTACGGCCGGTGGCCGGATCGAAGAGGTGGTGGACGCGCGGGTCGCTGCCGAAAACCGTGCCGCTCGCCGCGGACGTTGCCAGCGCCGGCAGCATCCCCGGAGCATCCCCGAGCGACACATCGCGCACACTGCGTCGAGGATTCCGTGGATCGGCCAGTGCCGCGCGCCAGGGCGCACCGTCACCACGCCTTCCGTGGGCGCGCACCTCGCCGAGATCGATCAGGATGTCGGCGAGCCCCGCATCGCGCAGGAGATCGGCGACGCGATCGGTGATGAACCCCTGCGCGATGCCGTTCAGCGTGATCGCCATGCCGCGGCTGCGCAGGTGGACGCGGCGGGCGGTCAACTCGATACCGCCGAACCCCACGTCGCGCAGCGCCGCGGCGATCGCCGCCGCCGACGGCCCGGCGGCGGACGCACCGGGAGCTGCATGGTATTCCGCGTACAGCCGGTACAGCGGTTGCACGGTGGGGTCGAATGCGCCACCGCTCGCCCGCGCGAGAGCGATGGCCTGCGACAGCAGTTCGACGAGCTCGAGCGGCGGATCGCGCAGCTCGCCGGCGGCGTTGAGCCGCGACAGCGCCGAATCGCGACGGTACAGGCTGAATACCGACTCCAGTCGATCGATCTCGCCGACACAACGCCGGACGAGCGCCTGCGCCCGTGCGCGATCGGGTGCGACCAACGTCATCGAGGCGAGCGCACCCAGCGCCGTGCCTTTCCAGACGACCGGCCGTACCTGGTTGCTGGGCGTCGCGCGCGCGCCGGCGACCGGAGTCAGCGCGGCGCACGCGGCAACGATCGACAGGAAGCGGCGACGACCGATCATGGCTTGATCCTCCTCAATGGCCGGTGTGCGCCGGTGCGTCTGCCGGCGGCGTCGAGCCCAGCACGTAGCTGTCCGGGATGTCATCGAAACGCACCACGCGCCCGCCTCGGGTCGCGCGAAACGCCTCGGCGGCCGCCGACGACGAGAAGGGCACCGCCTCGGGCGCGCCCATTCCGCCGCGGGCTTCGCTGTCGATGACGAACCACGCAAGCTTCGCCTCGACCCAGGCGCCGCGCTCCGGCTGCCGCGCGTCGGCCGCCCGGCTCATGTCGTTGACGTACGCCGCAACGATCGCCCGCGGTTCCTCGGGCGAGCGCAGGAATACGATCGTGTCGCGCACCGACGAGAACCACACGGGCTCGGAACGGCCCGCCAGGTGAATCTGGCCCTTGGGGCCTTCGTGATCGATGAGTCGCATGCCGCAGTAATGGCCCGTGGCATCACTCGACACCTCGACCGGAGGTGGCGGCGGCAGTGCGGAGCGGCGATCGCAGCCGGCAACGGCGGCGAGCAGCACGACGGTGCGCACGAACCGTCTTCGATGCCATCCAATCACAGGGACTTCCTCCCGAAGACGACGACCGCGCCCGCCAGCGGCACGATGATCCAGGCCGCGAGCGCCGCCAGGAACACCGCGGGCGGCAACGCCGCCGGGTCGCCGGGTCCGGCCATCCCGCTGTAGACCGACACCGCCTGACTTGCGGTCATGTTGAAGAGCCGATACACGTCGGCCGGATTGAGCAACAGCAACGCATCGAGTGCCGGCTTGTTCACGACTCGCCCCTGGTCGGCGACGAGCACGCCGAGCAGCGCCGTGTCGTAGACGAGGACGAAGAAGAGCCACACGCCGACGGCGATTCCCGCCGCCGTCGCCCGGTCGTTCACCAGCGTGCTGGCGAGGCAACCCAGCGCAATGAACGACGCACCGAGCATGATGGAAGTGAGGATCATTGCCGCGTAGGCGGGCCACGCCTGCGAGACGAAGCCTCCCTTGAGAGCCATCGCGGCGGCAGCCGCGCCGTAGCCGATCACGGTCGCAATGGCGAGGATCGCCACCTGCCCGGCGCTCTTGCCGACGACCACCTGCCAGCGCGCGACCGGATATGACACCAGGAGCAGGAGCGTCCCACGCTCCTGTTCGCCCACGATCGCATCGAACGACAGCAGGAGCGCGATCAGCGGCACGAGGAATATGGTGAGGCTGGCGAGGCTCACCACGGTCACCGCGAGGGCATCCGCCTTTACCGCGCCGGTCGGCGCGCTGCCCAGCAGTGCAAGCGACAGGGCCAGTGCCGCCATCAGCGTCGTCGTCGCGAGCACCCAGCGGTTGCGCAGGCCGACCCTGATCTCCTGCGCGGCGATCACGAGCGCGTTCAAACCGCAGGCTCCACGGTGGCGATGAGGCGATCGTAGAGCTCCTGGAGTCCCGCCGCACCAACCTCGACGTCCGCGACCGGTGCACCGGCCGCGGCGAGCCTGCGCAGCGTCGGCATCTTCGCGTCGGCGTCGACCTCCAGCGTCAGGACGTCGCCGTCACGCTCGCGACAGCGCACCTCCGGCGGCAGGCCCGCGAGCACACGATCGGCAGCTCCGGCCGCGGCGCGCACGCGGATGCGTGCGGCCACCGCGGCGCGATGGCGCAACTCGTGCAACGTCCCTGCCGCCAGCAGGCGACCTCGATGCATGATCGCGGCGCGATCGACCCGGTCCTGAACCTCGGCCAGCGCGTGCGTCGAGATAAGCACCGTGGCGCCATCCGCGCGCAGCGCATCGATCGTCCGGTAGACGTCGTTGCGCGACGCGGGATCGAGTCCGCTGGTGGGCTCGTCGAAGAGCATGAGCCGCGGCGCGCCGATCAGCGCCTGCGCAAGGCCCAGTCGCTGGCGCATGCCCTTCGAGTACGTCGCCACCCGCCGCTCGGCGGCGTGCGCGATGCCGACCCGCGCCAGAAGTGCCGCGTTGTCCCGCAACGGCCGACCCTTGAGGCGCGCGTGGAAGTCCATGAGCTCGCGGCCCGTCATCGCGCCGTGGAAGGCGACGCTCTCGGGAAGGAAGCCGATGGCGCGCCGTGCCTGCGCCCCGCGCCTGCCGCCCGGATCGACGCCGCCAATCCGCACGCGGCCCGCCGTCGGGCGAACGAGCCCCAGCAGCAACTTGATGAGCGTGGTCTTGCCAGCTCCGTTGTGTCCAACCAGCGCCGTCACCTGCCCGGCCTCGAGCGCGAGCGAAACGCGGTCGACCGCGGTCACTCCGCGATAGCGCCGGGTGACTTCCTCCCACTGCGCGACGGCGGTCACGGCAGCGCTGCCGGTGGTACTGCCACCGGCCGCATCAGCGGCGCGCTGTCGATCACGCCGCCCGGATACAGCGCGGGGAAGCGTGCCTGCGCCCAACGCACGACCTGCACCGCCGGACTGTTGACGAGCGCCTTGGCCGCCGGCAGCGTCCACAGGATCGCGTCCATCACGTCGTTTGGGCGGTACGGCCGATCGGCGATGCCGTCGCCGTCGAGATCGAAGGCCGGGTTGTCGCTCCAGTAGTTGCCCCGACCCGCGTGCGTCCAGTCGAGATGGCGCGTGCCGACGTATTTCACCTGGTGACGATTGCCGACGAACGCGTTGCCGGTGATCGTGTTGTCCGCGGATCCGGCCGTGAAGTGAATGCCGATCGGACAGCCCTCGAACCAGTTGTCCTCGAACCGGTTCGCCGTCGCCGCGTAGACGAATGCGCACTTCTCACGCCCGCGCCGCACGACGTTGCCGATCACGCTCGAGCGGTGCGTCGAGTTGAGCATGAGACCGTGGTCGCGGTCGTCGTCGGAAACGTTGTTGCGGATCTCGAGCCGATCCGAGTACATGATCGCCCACGCGACGTGATTGCCGCGCGAGCGATTGCCGACGATGCGGCTGTCGTTCGTGTACATGTAGTGGATCGCGAAGCGCAGCTCGGCGAACGTATTGTCGGCAAACACGTTGCGCGAGCTCGTCTTCACGAAGATGCCGTCGCGCCCATGGCGGATCCGGTTGCCGATCACCTGCGCGCCGGGGGCGTTCCAGATCGACACGCCGTTGCCGGCTTCGGCGAGCCGCAGGTCGCGCCGTCCGGCGATCTCGTTGCCCTGGATGATCGAATCGGCGGCGCCGTGCACGTACACGCCGAACAGGTTGTCGACGAGGCGATTCGACACGACACGCGCGCGCGCCGCGCCTTCGGTGAGCAGCACGGCGGAGTCCATCGCCGGCAGGTCCGCCCCCGATCCGGTGATCTCGAGGCCCTCGACGCGCACGTCGGGTGCGCTCACGGTCACCACGCTGCCGCTGCCGGAACCGACGAGCACCGCCCCCGCCTCGCCGACGAGCGCGCACGGACGGTCGATGCGCAGCGGGCCGACGTGCCGTCCCGGCGCGAGGCGCAGCGTGGCGCCGGCCGGCAGCGCGTCGAGCAGGGGCTGGACGGGTTCACCCGGAGCGACGGTGCGTTCGACAACGCGAGCACCAGGGGTCTCCCCGCCCGCGGGCGCGCCCTGCGCGAGCGCCGCGGCGGCCGCGATCGCCCACACCGTGCACCAAGCGGCGCTCCGCGCCGTTCGTGCCGCACCGCGATGCGCGGCCATCGCTCAGCGGCGTCGCGGCTCGACCAGCATGCGCCCCTTCATTTCCATGTGCAGCGCGTGGCAGAACCACTGACAGTAATACCAGAATACGCCGGGCCGGTCGGCCCTGAAGGTGACCGACGCGGTTGCCTGCGGACCCACCTCCATCGCGATGCCGTAGTTCACGATGGTGAAACCGTGAGTGAGATCCTGGACCTGATCGCGATTGGTGACGTAGACCGTCACCTCGTCGCCCTCACGGACGGTGAAGTCGAGCAGGCTGAAGGTCGGCGCAACCGAGAACATGTATACGCGCACCTTGTTGCCGTCGCGCACCACCTTCGAATCGGTTTCGAGATCCAGGCCATCCGCCTTCGCCTGGCGCCGCGCAGCCTCCCACATCGGGTCATCGCGCTTCCAGATATCGATCGGATTGACCTTCGAACGGTGGACGATCGTCGCGTCGTGCGGCTCGGCAAAGCTCGGCGAGTCGTGCACAAGGATCATCTGGTCGCCCGAGATGTCGATCAGCTGATCGCACTCGGCCTTCAGCGGGCCGACGTTGAGGAAGCGATCCTTGGAGAATTTGTTGAGCGAGATGAGCCACTTGCCATCCGCCTCCTTGGTCTGCCCCATCGACGTGTGGTTGTGACCAGGCTGGTAATGCACGTCGAGTTTCTGGATGATCGGGTCGACGTCCTTCCCGTTGAACTTCTCGACTGCCTTCCCGATCGACCACTTGCAGATCTGGCTGTCGATGAACAGCGTCGTGTACGCGTTGCCGCGTCCATCGAACGCGGTGTGCAGCGGGCCCAGCCCCAGTTCGGGCTCGGCGACGACGGTGTCGCGCGGCTTGATCTTGTCGTCGAAGAGATCGTCGAAGCGCCGCACGTCGAACACGGTGACCGTCGGCGAGAGCTTGCCGTTGGCCACCACGTGGATGCCGTCCGGCGCGGTGTTGATGCCGTGCGGACTGTTGGGCACGGGAATGTAGCGGGTGAATGGAGAGCCCTTCCTGCCGTCGAGCACGGGCACGCCGCCGTTGCGCTCGAATTCGCCGCGCGCGACCGCCTCCTCGATGCGCTTCAGATTGAACACCGTCACCCAATCCTGCTCGGCCGCGGTGCTCTCGGCGAGCGTCACGCCCTCCTCCGAGTTGTAGCTCGTGGCGAAGGCGTACTTCCCCTGATAGTCGCAGTCGACGTTGTCGAGGTTGCCGTTGACGATGACCTGCCAGGCGATTTTCATCGTCTCGCCGTCCACCGCGGTGAAGACGTAGCGGTACTCCTTCGGGTCGTTGAGGTGCCGGCCGTCGTTGGGAATCGGCACGCCGTCTTCACCGTTGCAGAAGACGTACCCGGTCTTGGGATACTTCTGCACGCGCAAACCGTGGACGGTGTGCTGGTTCGGCAGCTCGATGATCCTGTCGCACTTCATCACGTCGCAGCGAATCCGCGCCACGCGCGTGTTCGCCTTGTCGTTCACGAAAATGTAGCGCCCGTCGTAGGTGCCGTCGGTGAACGACATGTGCGGATGGTGGAGGTCGCCGTTGAGGTACGTGCCGCCGCGTGAGGCGAGGTGCTTGCGCGTCTCGGGCGTCAACCCCTCGGTGAGCACCTTGAGGCTCTCGTTGGTCTGCCCCCAGCCCGTCGCGCTGCAGCGGTTGAACACCGGCACGCGCATCAGCTCGCGCATCGACGGCAGGCCCACGATGCGCAGTTCGCCGCTCTGGCCGCCGGAGAAGAAGACGTAGTACTCGTCGAGCTCGCCGGGCCCGACGTGCGTCTTGGCGATGGCGCTCGCGGCCGGCGATGCAGCAGCAGGCGCCGACGCGGCCGGCGCCGGCGGCGGCGCATCGGTCTTCGGCGCCGGTGTCTGCTCGCCGCAGGCGCTCAGCAATCCGGCGCCGGCCGCGAGCGCCACGGCCTTGGCGCCGCCGCCGAGCATCGCCCGACGCTCCGGATCACGCAGTCCGCTGCGGATCTTGTCCTCATCCATTTCGTCACCTCTTTCGTCGAGTGCGGCACACCGGCGGCGCGCCGCGAATTTCGCCGTCCTGGCGATCCCGCGTCATCCGGCGGGACCCGCGCCGCCGGCGTCGGGGCGTGCGGCGGCGATCGGGATGGTCGCCGCCAGCGCCGCCCGCTTCTCGCGCTTGAGCCGGCGCTGCACGCGCACGGGGCACTTGTAATCGTGGCGATACAGCACCTGGCAATGCAGGCACGAGATGCATTCGTTCGGATTGATGTGCCCCTCGGGGTGGATCGCCTCGACCGGGCACTCCTTGAAGCAGCGGATGCACGGATTGCCGCACTCGCGGTAGCGCTTCAGCCAGTCGAACATACGCATGCGCCCCGGGATGGCGAGCGCGGCGCCCAGCGGGCACAGGTAGCGACAGAAGAAGCGCTCGACGAACAGGCCCGCCGCAAGGAGCGCAAGCGCAAATGCGACGAACCACCATTCGCGCACGAAGCGCAGCACGATCGCGGTCTTGAAGGGTTCGACCTCCGCGAAGCGCTCGGCATACGCGAGCGACCCGAGGGAGACGCCGAACAGGCCGAGGAAGATGATGTACTTGATCGGCCACAGGCGCTCGTGCACCGCCCACGGCACCTTCAGCTGCGGCACCTTGAGCCGTCGCGCCACCCGGTTGGACAGCTCCTGCAGCGCTCCGAAGGGACATAGCCAGCCGCAGAAAGGGCCGCGCCCCCAGAAAAGCAGCGCGGCCGCCACCGAGCACCAGAGCACGAAGATCAGCGGATCGACGAGAAACTGCGACCAGTCGAAGCCCGTGCGCAGGGCGTTGGCGAAGGTGAGCACGTTGACGACCGACAGCTGCGCGTGCGCAACCCAGCCCAGCCAGAACAGTGTCGCGACGAGATAGGCGATGCGCACCCGATCGAAGAGCCGCTCGCGGGCGACGAGCGGGTCCTGGAAAAAGAAGATCAGCGTAAGCGCGCCGAGCATCATGGCCAGCATCGCCAGTGATGCGATCTTGCTGCGCCAGATCCGTTGCCACAGCGGCGGCGCCGGCTCGTCGGCGAGCGCGGGGTCCCCCGTCGCGACATCCGGCGGCGGCAGCCCGGCTGCGCCGGCTGCGAAAGCCGGCGCGGCTGCGGATTCGGGCGCCGGCCTGGCGACTGCCGGCGCCGCCCCGGCGGCCGGAGTCGTTGCAGCCGCCGCGGCAACCGCCTTCGTATAGCGCTCGGGCAGGCGATAGTCGACCGCGAAGGACACGAACGCCTTGTCGAGCGCGCCGGTCGCCCGCTGGATCAGCAACTGCAGTCGCCACGCAGCCGCGGGATCGAACTCGGAACCGGGCGGGATCGCGAACACGCCGATCTCCCGCAGGCTCGGCGCCCCGGCGGCGTGCAGATCTCCGACGCGCCGATGCGTGTAGTCGTGGAAGCGGATGGTCTCGGCGCCCTGCAGCAGCTCGATGCGATCGAAGATGCCACCACGCACGTAACCCGAGCCCTTGAACGAGTACAGGCCGTCCCCGGCGATCAGGATCGCCGACTGGCCCGGCGCTAGGACGTGCGCGAGGTTGGCGTACTCGGCGTCGCCCAGGAGGCTGCGACCGATCGCCGGTTGCGAGACGAGCGCGACGTAAAGGTCGATGAACGTGGCGTCGGCCGGCCCCGGCTCGGGCCGCCCGGCCGCGGCCCGATTGCCGGACTCGGCAAACGCCTTGTTCACCGCACCCACCGTCAGATGCAGGCGGCGCACCGTGCCCTCCTGCAGCAGCGTCGCCCAGTCGACGATCGTGCCCGCGTCGGGATCGACGCTGCGCGTGGCCACGCCGGCGCCGCCCGCCGCGGGGCCGAGCCGCAAGGCGCGCGCGACGCGCGCCGCCGAACGCACCACGCTGTCACCCATCACCAGCACGGTGACGGTAGCGCCGCTGACGATATCCGCCTGCGGCGGCCCGCGTCCCTCCGCCGCCCCCTGCAGCGGGTTGTAGCCGATGAAATGCGCGAGGTACGCGGCGACGCGCTTCTCCGGAATGCCGATCAGCACGATCGGCTCGCTATGCTCGACGAGCTTCGCGCCGACGATCGTGCCTTCCGGATCGAGGCCGACGACGATGTGGATCGGCTTCCCCGAATAGCCGGTCGCATCGACCTGCTCCGAGTTGAGGTACGCATACCCGACGAGCGCGTCGCCGCGGTACGCGGGAGCCACCGCGGGGTTGGCCCGCACCGCGCCGAAGCGATCGGCACCCGGCACGATCTGCGCCGCCGCAAGCCCGCCAAGGAAGCGATCGAGCGTCGCGGGGACCGCTTGCGCGGCGACGAGCAGCGGCGCCGCCAACGCGGCAACGAGGCACGCTCTCGCCACGCCGCGCACGAACATTGCCAAGGATGTGGGCACCGCTCGACCGGGTCCGGGAGGAGTCCAGTTTGTGGGATGATGCTTGCGATTGTCGCAGTCGGCCGCGCGGGCGTTTTGCCCACGGTCAAGGTCCATCGAAGCCACGGAGGTCGAACGATGCGCGAGTCACTGCTGACCCGCGACCCGGAGATCCAGTCGGTGAACATGCGCTCGCTCATGGGCGTCGCCAGCGCGATCAAGCGCGAGTCGATGCGCCGGTACGCGGCGCTCGCGCGGACGATGGAGCGCCGCGGCGAATCCGCCACCGCCGCCGCCTTTCGCGTGATGCTCGATGAAGAGCAGCGTCACGCCGACGACATCGCGCGCCGCGCCGCCGCGCTGGGCGAACCGCGCACCGAGCCCGGCCATTTCGAGTGGGAGCTCGCCGCCGACGTCGCACGTTCCTGGGACGCCATCGCGGGCAGCGCGCTGCTCACGCCGTACCGCGCCTTTGCGATCGCGGTCGACAACGAAAAACGCGCGTTTGCGCTCTACAGCTATCTTGCCGCACGGGCGACCGATCCGCACGTCAGGAGCGAGGCCGAACGGCTCGGCGTGGAGGAACTGCGCCACGCGGAAGTCATGCGCCGCTGGCGACGCGAAGCGTGGCACCGCGAACGGCGCGCCCCCGCCGCGAAGCCGGGGCCCATCGGTTCAGCGGAAGCGCTCGATGCGTTGCTCGCGAGCCGTGAGGCCGGCATCGCCGCGGCGCATCACGCGCTCGCCGCACGCTTGCGCGCGCTCGGCGACGAGGACAGCGCGCGGCTTCTCGAATCGTCGCTTCCGGCAACCGCATCGCCGTCGAGCAATGATGCACACGCCGGCGTGACGCCGGCGGCCGGCGACAGTCGGGTGCACCTGCTGGTGGCGGCGCAAAAGCCGCTCGAAGCGCTGAGCGAAGAACTCGAGGAACTGATGCGCGCGACCGAGGGCGCGTTGTTCGAGCGCGCCGAGGCCGCGCTCGTCGACGTCGTCACCCGGCTGGCGCGGATCGTGCTGCAGGCGGCACGCGCGATGTGCTCGCCTTGAGGTGCCGGCGCCGCCCGCACTAG
>JADZAQ010000269.1 GCA_020852555.1 Burkholderiales bacterium | reverse complement strand
CGCTCTACCTGCCGAAGAGCTTCCCCACCGCCTTGCCGAGCCCTTTGACGAGCGGCGCGACCACGGTCGATTCCGGAGGCGCTGTGGCAGTCGCGCCGGCCGGCGCCGCCGGAGCGCCGGAGAGCGCTATCTGGCAGGGACCTGGACCGCGGCCATCGGCCCAGCCGACCAGCGCCTGCGCCGCCGCCGAAATGCCACCGGTCCCGATTGCCGCACCGACGCTGGCGATGACCTTGGCGGATGCACCGACGTCGACGGTCACGCGCGGCGACGCGAGAGGCCCGGTCAGGCGGACGAGACCGGTCAAGCCCGCGACATCGAGCGAGATTCCCTTGCGCACCTGGGGTGCGAACACGAGATCGAGGGTCTCGTTACGAAAGTCGAGGATCCCGCTCGCCGCGACGCCGACCTTGGTCGTTTCCAGGGCGAGCGAGCGATCGCTGCGCGCCACGCCGTTGGCGATGGGCAGGTTGACCACCGCGCAGGCAAGCTCCGTCGTGGCGTCACGGGCGCGAAACGGATTGACCGCGTCGGCGAGCTTATCCCAGGCGAGCAGCGCTTCCGCCTTGGCATTGATGATCGTCGCCGCGCCGCTGACCAGCCGGAACGTACCGCTGGCGCTACTCGCCCAGGCGCGCGGCGAATTGCCGTGCAGCGTGAGGTTCACCACGAGGTCGGTCCGCCCACCCGTCACCTCGCGCGCATGTCCCGCGGCCGCGAGCATCGCCTCGAGCGACATCGCGTGCCCTTCGAGACGCGTCACGATGGTGGCTGCCGCTGCGCTGCGCGCATCCACCGTCACGCTGCCGGTGAGCTTCCCGCCGAAGAGCCCGACCTCCAGATCGGTCACGTCGAGCTTGCGATCGGCGAGCGCGATGTGTGCCCGCACGCGTCCGAGATCGCGGCCGTCGGCGAGGGTCAGGCGATCGATGGCGAGTTGGCCGTTCGCGTCCGCCATGCCCAGCCGCGCAAAGTCGATCGGCGTGTCGGGAAAGAGCCGCGCGTCGCCCGGGCGTGCTGCCGGGGCGGCGGGACCCGGCACGGCGATGGCCACCGGCAGCGCCGCGAACGTCAACGCGGGCGCGGCGAGATCGAAGTCGAAGCGCGGGCGCGCCCCGCCGGTGTCGATCGCGAGCGTTCCCTGCAGCGCATTGCTGCCGACGGCAGCCGCGAGGTCGTCGAACGCGTAGCGCGTGCCGTCGGCGCGGACCTTCGCTGCAAAGCGCAGCTTCTGCCCCGCCACGGTCCCGCGCACCTCGACCGGGTACGGCCACTTGCGGTCGAGGAGATCGCGCAGCGGCCCGACCCGCCCTTCGAGGTCGAGGCCGATCTCGCCCACGGCACCCGCGAAGCGCAGATCCACGTCACCCGACACGGCTCGCGTACGCAATCGGAGATCGCGCACCGTGAGCGTGGTGATGGCCGCCCGCGGACCGTCACGGTACGTGATGACGCTGTCGCGGACCGCGACGTTGCCGATGACGAGCGCCGCCGGCAACAACGGCGCCGGCGCCACGGCCGTGGCGGGCGGCGCCGCTGCACCGGCGAACTGCCAGTTGCCACGTCCCGCTGCATCCTTCGCGAAGGCGAGGCGCGCCTTCGCAAGCTCGATCTTCGACAGCTCGACGCGCTGCCCGAGGAGCGGCAGCAATTCGACGGTGAGCGCGAGCTCTCCCGCCTCGATCATGTTCGGCGGCGTGGCCCCGGGTACGTTGCCGAGCGCAATGTCGGTGAAGATCACGCGTGGCGGCAGCGTGAGCGCGATACGGGCGTCACCGCCGACGGTTAGCGTGCGACCGGTCAGCGCCTGCACGCGCGCCGCCAGCGGCGGTACCAGTGTCTCGCGGCCGAGCGTGGTCACCGCGATGGCGGCGCCCACGACCACGACGAGGCCCACCACGAGGAGCCCGATCAGGATCTTCACGGACCTGCGCACCATGCCGCCGATTCTACGCGGCCGCGCGCCACCGCTCGCGCTCCTTCGCCGGTGCGACCGCCTGCCGCCGCGCGGATCCGTGCCGCCGCATCGATGGGAGGCAGCGCCATGGCAAGCGGCGTGAGTGATAATCCGCCATGCCCATCCCTTTTCAGTGGATCGGTCTCCTCGCCACGGCGGCGATATGGGTCGTCATGTTCGCACTCGGCCTCATGCTCGGGCGCGAACAGATCGTGGCCGCGATGCAGCGACGGGTGGTTCTGGCTGCGGCGATCTTCGCCGTCGTAGTTCCCGTGCCGGCGCTCGCGGTGATCGTGGTCAAGGTCTTTGGCATCACCGGTTCGGTGGCCGCGGGCATCGTGCTGATGGCCATCTCACCGGGCGCGCCGGTGGCCCTGCGGCGCGCCCTGGAAGCCGGAGGCGACCGGGCATTCGCACCCGCGCTGCACCTCGCGATCGTCGCCCTGGCGGTCGTCACGGTACCGGTTACCTTGGTGATCCTCGATTGGATCTTCGCCAAGGATTTCAGCGTGACCCCGCTGCACATCGCCAAGCAGGTGTTTTTCGCGCAACTCCTGCCGCTTGCGCTCGGTGCAGCGCTGCGTGCCTCTTACCCCGCGCTCGCGTCACGGATCGAGGCACCGCTCGGACGCGCCGGAAACCTGCTCCTCGCACTCATGGCCGCGATGGTGCTCGTCGACCTGCCGCCGCTCGTCCGGATGGTGGGCTGGGTGCCGACGGTCGCCGGCGTCGGCATCACTGCCGCCTCACTCGCCGTGGGCGCCGCATGTGCGTGGCGGGATGCCGCCGTACGCCCTGCAGTCGCGATTGCCGCCGCGATGCGCAACCCCGGGCTGGCACTCGTCATCGCCACGTTGAACGCGGCACCGCCCGCGGTCACTGCCGCGGTCATCGGCTACGCGCTGGGACTGGGGCTCACCGTCGTCGTCTACCTACAATGGCGCAAGCGATACCGCGCTCCGGCCGGCGCCACGACGTAGACACGAATCGCCGCGCAGTGGTACCCCCAAGCGCCGGCTACGAACCCGGCCCGGGCGCCACCACCCTACCGCAACGCTGCATTCACTCCCGCGAGCGCCCTGCTTCCCGGCACCAGCTCGGCGTCGCCGAGCGCGTTGAGCGGCGTGCCGATGGTGTCGAGCGCATCGTGCATGTCGGTCGAGTCAGGGTGCAGGTAGATGAGGCCGGTGACGATCTCGCCTGCGGCTCGGTGCGTTTCGAGGTAGGCGACCGCCGCAGCGCGGTCGGAAGGATCGTAGTGCCTGCCGACCTTGTGCAGACGCACCGTGCCGCCGTCGTGCAGCACGACCGTCCGCCCCTCGCCTGGCGCGTACTCGGTGGTGATCTCCTCCCGCGGCGAGATGAAGTCGAGGAAATTCACCGCTTCGTTGTGCTCGCGCACGTAGTCGTAGCTCTTGGTCGACCCCGGGTGGTTGTTGAAGGCGACGCACGGGCTCAGCACGTCGATGAACGCCGCGCCGTGGTGGGCCACCGCCGCCTTGATGAGCGGCACCAGTTGTTCCTTGTCGCCGGAGAAGCTGCGGGCGACGAAGGTGGCGCCGAGCGCCATCGCGAGTGTCACGAGGTCGATCGGCTCGTCGCTGTTGACCGCGCCGCGCTTGCTCTTGCTGCCCTTGTCGGCGGTCGCGGAGAACTGACCCTTGGTGAGGCCGTACACGCCGTTGTTCTCGACGATGTAGACCATGTTCACGCCGCGGCGCATCACGTGTGCGAACTGACCCAACCCGATCGACGCCGAGTCGCCGTCGCCGGACACCCCCAGGTAGACGAGATCGCGGTTGGCAAGCGCAGCCCCGGTCAGCACCGACGGCATGCGCCCGTGCACGCTGTTGAAGCCGTGCGAATTGCCGAGGAAGTACGTCGGCGTCTTCGACGAGCAGCCGATGCCCGAAAGCTTCGCGACCCGGTGCGGCGGCACGTCGAGCTCGTAGAGCGACTGGATGATCGCCGCGCTGATCGAGTCGTGCCCGCAGCCAGCGCACAGGGTACTGATCGCGCCTTCGTAGTCGCGTCGCGTGTAGCCCAGCGCGTTCTTCGCGAGGCTCGGATGGTGGATCTTCGGCTTGGCGAGGTAGGTCATGGTCAGGGATCGGGGATCGGGGATCAGGGATCGGAAGTCTGCGGTCGCGCGACAGGTGGCTGCGGCAGCATCACGCGGCGCCGGTGCGGCGCAGTGGGGTGACGTTGAACACCCGGGCCTTCTCGGTGATCTCGCGGGTGACGAACCGCGCGGTGATCGGCGTGCCGTCGTAGTGCAGGATCGAGACGAGCCGCGAGGGATCGATGCCGCACTCGTTGACGATGAGCGACTTCATCTGCGCGTCGCGGTTCTGTTCGACCACGAAGACGTGCTCGTGGGCGGTGATGAAGTCGGCGACCGCGTCGGAGAACGGGAAGCCACGCAGCCGCATCCGATCGAGATGGATGCCGTCGAGCTCGAGCGCCGCGAGCGATTCGCTCATCGCCGCGCCGGACGAGCCGAACCAGATCACGCCGCTGCGTGTGGGCTTGCTCGCGCGAGTGATGACCGGCGCCGGGACCAGCGACTTCGCCGTCTCGAACTTGCGCAGCAGCCGCTGCATGTTGTCGACGTACGCAGGGCCCTCCTCGGTGTAGCGTGCGTAACGGTCCTTGCTCGTCCCGCGCGTGAAGTAGCTGCCCTTGCTGGGGTGCGTGCCGGGATACGTGCGGTACGGGATCCCGTCGCCGTCGACGTCGAGGTAGCGGCCGAAGTCGCGCCCGGCCTCGAGCTCGGCGGCGGTCATCACCTTGCCCCGATCGAGGCGCTTCGCATCGTCCCACGCGAAGGGCTCGGTCAGCCAATCCTGCATGCCGATGTCGAGGTCCATCATCACGAACACCGGCGTTTGCAGGCGGTCGGCGAGATCGAATGCCTGCGCACCGAAGGCGAACGTCTCGGTGGGATCCTCCGGGAACACCATCACGTGCTTGGTGTCGCCGTGCGACGCGTACGCGCAGGAGACGAGATCCGCCTGCTGCGTGCGCGTCGGCATGCCGGTCGACGGGCTGCCGCGCTGCACGTTGAAGAGGACCGCCGGGATCTCCGCGAAATACGCGAGACCGAGGAACTCCTGCATGAGCGACACGCCCGGACCCGACGTCGCGGTGAAGGCGCGCGCCCCGTTCCACGCGGCGCCGATCACGATGCCGATCGAGGCGAGCTCGTCCTCGGCCTGGATGATCGCGTAGCGCTTCTTGCCGGTCTCGGGCTCGGTGCGCAGCTTGCGGCAGTACGCGCCGAAGCTCTCGGCGAGCGACGACGACGGCGTCAGCGGATACCACGCGGCGACCGTCGCGCCGCCGTAGACCGCGCCGAGCGCCGCTGCGCTGTTGCCGTCGATGAAGATGCGCTCGCCCACGCGGTCGCTGCGCGCGACGCGGATCGGCAGCGGACAGTCGAAGGCCTGCTGCGCATGCTCGCGACCCATCGCGAGCGCCTTGCGGTTGGCGTCGATCAGCGCTTCCTTGCCCTTGTACTGCTCACCGAAGAGCCGCTCGATCTCTTCGGGCGCGATGTCGAGCAGCGCCGACAGCGCACCCAGGTAGATGATGTTCTTGAAGAGTTGCCGCTGGCGCGCGTCGGTATACGTCGCGTTGCAGATCTCGGTGAGCGGCATGCCGAGAATCATCACGTCGTCACGAAAGCGCGACGGCAGCAGCGGCTTCGTCGAGTCGTGGAAGAGCCAGCCGCCCGGCTCGATCTCGGCGACGTCCTTGTCCCAGGTCTGCGGATTCATCGCGACCATGAGGTCGACACCGCCGCGCCGCCCGCGCCAGCCGTCACCGGTGACGCGCACCTCGTACCACGTCGGCAGTCCCTGGATGTTCGACGGAAAGATGTTGCGCGCCGCCACCGGCACGCCCATGCGCAGGATGGACCGCGCGAAAAGTCCGTTGGCCGAGGCCGAGCCGGAGCCGTTGACGTTGGCGAACTTGACGACGAAGTCGTTGACCCGCACGTTGGGGTGGACATCGATACGCATGATCAGGCGATCCTCGCGGGTTCACGTTCGCGGGCGTGGTGGGTGCGGCAGCGGTCGTCGGCGTGCGCGGGAACGAGCAGGAACTTCTGCATGTCCCAGGCGCCGGTCGGACAACGCTCGGCGCACAGGCCGCAGTGCAGGCACACATCCTCGTCCTTGGCCATGATGCGGCCCGTCTTGAGCGTCCCCGACACGTACAGATCCTGCGCGAGATTGACCGCCGGCGCCTTCAGGCGCTGCCGCAGGTCGGCCTCGTCGCCGTTGTCGGTGAAGGTGATGCAATCCATCGGGCAGATGTCGACGCAGGCGTCGCACTCGATGCACAGCTTGTCGCTGAACACCGTCTGCACGTCGCAGTTGAGGCAGCGCTGCGCCTCGGCGAAGGCGAGCTTGGGATCGAACCCGAGCTCGACCTCGACCTTGATGCTGGCCAGCGCGATCTTGGTGTCCTTGAGCGGGACGCGGAAGCGGCGATCCCCCGTGATCGCGTTGTCGTAGCTCCACTCGTGGATCCCCATCTTCTGCGACGAGAGATTCACGTGCGGCGGTGGGCGCTTGCGCAGGTCCTCGCCGCGACAGTGCAGATCGATCGAAATCGCCGCCTCGTGGCCGTGCGCGACGGCCCAGATGATGTTCTTGGGACCGAACGCGGAGTCGCCGCCGAAGAATACGTTGGGCAGCGTCGACGCCATCGTCGTGGTGTCGACGACCGGCATGCCCCACTTGTCGAAGGCGAGGCCGAGGTCGCGCTCGATCCAGGTGAACGCGTTCTCCTGGCCGATCGCCACCAGGACGTCGTCGCAGGGGAAGTGGACGTCGGGCTCGCCCGTCGGCACGAGTTGGCGACGGCCCTTGGCGTCGCGCTGCGGGGCCACTTTCTCGAACGTCACGCCGGTGAGCTTGCCGTGGTCGTGTGTGAACGCCTTCGGCACGAGATAGTTGTGGATCGGAATTCCCTCGTGCCGCGCGTCCTCCTTCTCCCACGGCGACGCCTTCATCTCGTCGTAGCCGGAGCGCACGACGACGTCGACCGCTTCCCCGCCGAGGCGCCGCGCGCTGCGGCAGCAGTCCATCGCGGTATTGCCGCCGCCCAGCACGACCACCCGCTTGCCGATCCGCGTGACGTGGCCGAACGACACGCTGGCGAGCCAGTCGATGCCGATGTGGATGTTGGCGGCCGCTTCCCGGCGCCCGGGGATGTCGAGGTCGCGCCCGCGCGGCGCGCCGCTGCCGACGAAGACGGCATCGAAGCGCTGGTCGAGGAGATCGCGCAGGCTGTCGACGCGCGTGCCGGGCCGAAAGTCGATGCCCATGTCGAGCACGTAGCCCATTTCCTCGTCGATCACGCTCTCCGGCAGGCGGAACTTCGGAATCTGGGTGCGCATCATGCCGCCCGCCTTGGCATCGCCGTCGAAGACGACGAGGTCGTAGCCCAGCGGCGCGAGGTCGCGGGCGACGGTGAGCGATGCCGGCCCCGCGCCGACGAGCGCCACGCGCTTGCCGTTCTTCTGCGCGGCCGCCTTGGGCAGGAACTCGGTGATGTCGTCCTTGTAGTCGGCGGCCACCCGCTTCAGCCGGCAGATCGCGACCGGCTCGGGCTTGCCCTTCTTGTCGCCGCCCTCTTCCACACGGCTGCGCCGGCACGCGGGCTCGCAGGGCCGGTCGCAGGTGCGCCCGAGAATCCCCGGGAAGACGTTGGCGTGCCAGTTGACGAGGTAGGCGTCGCCGTAGCGGCCGGCGGCGATGAGGCGGATGTATTCGGGAACGGGGGTATGGGCGGGACACGCCCACTGGCAGTCGACGACCTTGTGGAAGTAGTCGGGCTGCGAGATGTCGGTCGGATTCAAGCGCACCTCCTCGGCTGGGCCGGCTCGCG
>JADZAQ010000268.1 GCA_020852555.1 Burkholderiales bacterium | reverse complement strand
GTCTCAACGAGGCGTTCGACCTCCTCGCATCGGGTGCGCCACTGCGCCAGGTTCTCCTGCCCACCTCGTAGGGTCATCGACATGACGGAGCGGATCGCACGCATCGAGGTCTTCGAGTACGAGTTCGTCGTGCAGAACCTGGGCGCCGATCGCAAGCACAATCGCGTCTACCAGAAGGGCGCGCAGTCGCGGATCGGCAACTTCGTCGTGCGCATCACCGGCAGCGAAGGGTCGGTCGGCGAGTTCGCGCCGGGCCTCGGAGGCAAGCTGCCGCACCTGGGGCAGGTGCTGTTCGTCGCGCCGCTGATCGTCGGCCAGATCGCGGACGAGCGCGAGCGCATCTTCAACGATCTCAAGAAGGTGCTCCGGCACTTCGGCGGGGTGGGGGCGTCGCACATCGACTGCGCGCTATGGGATCTGCTGGGCCGGCGCACCGGCATGTCGGTCAGCGCGCTTCTCGGGGGATACCGCAAGCGTCTTCCGGCCTACGCGAGCGCGATTCACGCCGACGACAACGGCGGGCTCTGCTGCAAGGAGGCGTTCGCCGACTTTGCCGAGGAGTGCTACGCGCTCGGCTTCCGTGCCTTCAAGGTGCACGGATGGACCGACGGCGACGCCGGCCGCGAGATCGCGAACGTCCTGCACCTCGGCAAGCACTTCGCGGGCCGCATGGAGCTGATGCTCGACCTCGGCGGCGAGATCCTCACCTTCGCCGACGCGCTTCGGATCGGGCGGGCGTGCGACGAGGCGGGCTTCTATTGGCTCGAGGATCCGTTCCGCGACAACGGCACGTCGCAGCATGCGCAGAAAAAACTGCGGCAAATGATCAGGACGCCGATCCTGGCGCTCGAGCACGTGCGCGGGCTCGAGCCGAAGGCCGACTGGATCGCCGCCGAGGCGACCGATTTCGTGCGTGCCGATCCCGAGTACGACCTCGGCGTCACCGGCACGATGAAGACGGCGCACCTTGCCGAGGCGTTCGGGCTCGATTGCGAGATCCATTCCGCGGGCCCCGCGCACCGCGCCTGCATGAGCGCCATCCACAACAGCAACTACTACGAGCTGGCGCTGGTCGGCCCCGGCATCCCCACGATCCTGCCGCCCGTGTACGCCGACGGGTACTCCGACTCGATGACCGCGGTCGGCGAGGATGGCTGCTATCCGGTGCCCGACGGACCGGGCCTCGGCGTCACGCTCGATTGGGAGTTCATCCGGAGTCACCAGACCCGACATCACTGCTTCGGCGGCAAGCCGTGACGCTGCGACATTCAGGGCGCGTGTTCATCGTCACCGGGGGGCTGGGCGGAATCGGTTTTTCGACCGCACGGATGCTCCTCGCGCAGGGTGCACGCATTGCCATCGCCGACCGCTCCGAGCCCTCGATGGCTCAACGTGCGCTCCTCGACGGTGACGCGCGTTCGCACATCGCCATCCAGTGCGACGTAACGAGCCGTGCCGACGTGCAGGCCACGGTGAACCGGACGCTCGATGCCTTCGGCCGCATCGACGGCCTGGTCAACAGTGCCGGGGTCGATCGGCGCACGCCGCTGTTCGACATCACCGACGAGGCGTTCGGGGAAATCATCGACGTGAACGTGCTGGGCTCGTTCAGGTTCGCCCAGGTCGTGGCGAGGGTGATGGCGAGGCAAGGTGTACCCGAGAGCGGCTCGTACTCGATCGTGCACCTGTCCTCCGTCAACGCGGTGATCGGTAGCGCCACGCACACCGAGTACGCAGCGACCAAGGGCGCGATCGCCCAGATGACGCGCGTAATGGCCGTCGAGCTCGCTCCGCATGGCATCCGCGTCAATGCCGTGGGCCCCGGAACCATCCGCACCGAGATGCTCGATCGCTGGGTCGAGGCGAACCCGCGCGCCCTGGATGGCGTGCACGCGCGCACTCCGCTGAAGCGCGTCGGCGAGCCTGGCGAGGTCGCGGCGGTGATCTCGTTCCTGCTGTCGAACGAGGCGAGCTACGTCACCGGGCAGACGTACTACGTCGACGGCGGTCGCATCGCGCAGAATCTGCCGAGCTGACCGGCGAGCGGGGCCGCGTGCGCGGCCGGCGCCGCCGGCCGTGTCGCAACGATACCGGTTCCGCCGCGGCGGCCTCGACGCGGCGCCCCCCGTTCCCGCGCGGCGGGCGGCTTTGGCACCCGTGAGATCCGCCACATCCGGCCCCCGAGCACCATTCAACCGCCCTATGGCGGCATAGCAAGATTTTGCGTCGGCCGCCGGATGCCCACGTAAAATTGCGCACGGGAGGGAAGAATTCCATGCCGAGCGTCAATCCGTTCGCCGTCGCGGGCGCGTCGCTGCCTGCCGGTTTCATGCAGTGGTTCCTGGTGGTGATGGCGCTGGCCGTGGTGGCCGGAACGCTCTTCGACGTCATCCACAAGGGCAGCGCGAAGTATTTCTTCGCCAACATGGGGAAGTCGAAGCGCAAGGGCCGCGAGCTGGGGGGCGGCGAGCTGGTCTCGATCGCCGTGCAGACCGCGGTGGTCGACGTGCTGGCCTCGGGGGAGTTCTGCAACCCGAAACGCCGGGTGGCGCACCTGCTCGGCATGTACGGCTTCGTGCTCTACCTCGTGGCGACGGCCGTCATGGTGTTCGGCTATCCCACCGCGGCCACGGCCACGCCGGCGATCTGGCCGGCGCTGTGGTGGATCGGCGCGCTGATGGTGCTGGTGGGCGGCTACTGGTTCTGGTTCTTCATCCGCGTGGACGTCTCCGCGGAGGGC
>JADZAQ010000267.1 GCA_020852555.1 Burkholderiales bacterium | reverse complement strand
TCCCACTCGATCGTCGCCGGCGGCTTCCCGGAGATGTCGTACACCACGCGATTGAAGCCGCGCACCTCGTTGGTGATGCGGCTGCTGACCCGGGCGAGCAATTCGTGCGGCAGTGGGGCCCAGTGCGCGGTCATGAAGTCGGTCGTTTGCACGGCGCGCAGCGCAACGGCATTCTCGTAGGTGCGCCCGTCGCCCATCACGCCGACGCTCCTCACCGGCAGGAACACCGCGAACGCCTGCGATGTCTTGTCGTACCAGCTCTTACCGTCGGCATCGCGCGCCGCGCGTAGCTCTTCGATGAAGATCGCATCGGCGCGGCGCAGAAGGTCGGCGCGCTCGCGGGTGACTTCGCCCAGGATGCGCACGCCCAGTCCCGGCCCCGGGAATGGATGGCGAAACACCATCTCGCGCGGCAGCCCGAGCTCGAGGCCGAGTTCGCGCACCTCGTCCTTGAAGAGCTCGCGCAACGGCTCGAGGAGCTTCAGGTGCAGCGTCTCCGGCAGGCCGCCGACGTTGTGGTGCGACTTGATGTTGTGCGCCTTGCCGGTCGTCGCGCCGGCCGATTCGATCACGTCCGGATAGATCGTGCCTTGCGCGAGCCACTTCACGTTGGCGAGCTTGCCCGACTCGCGCTGGAAGACGTCGACGAAGAGCTTGCCGATGACCTTGCGCTTGGCTTCGGGGTCGGCGATCCCCGCGAGGGCGCCGAGGAACTCCTCGCTCGCATCGACGTGGATCACCCGCACGCCGAGGTTCTGCGCGAAGGTGTGCATCACCTGTCGCGCCTCGTCCTGCCGCAGCAGGCCGTGATCGACGAACACGCAAGTGAGACGATCGCCGATCGCCCGGTGGATGAGCGCCGCCGCGACCGACGAGTCGACGCCTCCGGAGAGCCCGAGCAGCACTTCCTCGTCGCCCACCTTCGCCCGGATCGACGACATCGCCTCGCCGACGTAGTCGTGCATGTTCCAGTCCTCACCGATCCCGCAGATGTCATGCGCGAAGCGGGCGAGGATCGCCGCCCCTTGCGTCGTGTGCGTGACCTCGGGGTGGAACTGCACCGCGTAGAAACCCCGCGACTCGTCGGCCATGGCGGCGATGTCGCACGCTCGCGACGAGCCGATGCGCGTGAAGCCCGGCGGCAACGCGGTGACCTTGTCGCCGTGGCTCATCCAGACGTCGAGCAGCCCGTGCCCTTCGGCGCTGCGGCGATCGTCGAGGTCGCGGAAGAGCGCCGAATGCCCGCGCGCGCGCACTTCGGCGTAGCCGAATTCGCGCACCGCGCCACGTTCGACGGTGCCGCCCAACTGTGCGGCCATCGTCTGCATGCCGTAGCAGATGCCGAGCACCGGCACGCCCTGTGTCCATACCGCCGCCGGCGCCCGTGGCGTGTCGCCCTCGGTCACGCTCTCGGGCCCACCGGAGAGGACGATGCCGCGGGGCGCGTAGCTCCGCACGAAATCATCCGACACGTCGTACGGGTGGATCTCGCAGTAAACGTGCGTCTCGCGCAAACGGCGCGCGATGAGCTGCGTGTACTGCGCACCGAAGTCGAGGATGAGGATGCGGGAATGGTTCCGGGTTGGCATGGATCCTGTTCACAGGAGACGCTGGGACGCAGAGGAGACCTCGGTTTGCGCCGTTCTCTGCGTCCCTGCGTCTCCGGTGAGCGCAGTTACTGCACGCGGTAGTTCGGCGCTTCCTTGACGATCTGCACGTCATGCACGTGCGATTCACGGATGCCGGCCGAGGTGATCTCGACGAATTCGGCGCGCGTCCGCAATGCGTCGATGGTGCCGCAGCCGCAATAGCCCATCGAGGCGCGCAAGCCCCCCATGAGCTGGTGGATCACCGAATGCAGCATCCCCTTGTACGGGACACGACCTTCGATCCCTTCCGGCACCAGCTTCTCCGCGGCGTCCTCGCCTTCCGCATCCTGGAAGTAGCGGTCGGAACTGCCTTCCTGCATCGCCCCGAGCGAGCCCATGCCGCGGTAGCTCTTGTACGAGCGTCCCTGAAAGAGCTCGATCTCGCCGGGGGCTTCCTCGGTGCCGGCGAAGAGGCTGCCGAGCATCACGCACGACGCTCCGGCGGCGATCGCCTTGGCGACGTCACCCGAATGACGCACGCCGCCGTCGGCGATCACCGGAATGCCGCTGGCCGCGAGCCCTTCGATCGCGAACTGGATCGCCGAGATCTGCGGCACGCCGACACCTGCGACGATGCGCGTGGTGCAGATCGACCCGGGACCGATGCCGACCTTCACCGCATCCGCACCATGGTCGGCGAGCGCCTTCGCCCCAGCAGCGGTAGCGATGTTGCCGCCGATCACCTGCACCGCCGGGAATTTCTTCTTGATCGCCGCCACCCGTCGCAGCACGCCTTCGGAGTGGCCGTGCGAGGTGTCGACGACGATGATGTCGACTCCCGCGGCCACGAGTGCGTCGACGCGCTCGTCGGTATCGGGCCCGGTCCCGACCGCCGCCCCCACGCGCAGCCGTCCGTGCTCGTCCTTGCAGGCATCCGGATGCTCGATGCCTTTCAGGATGTCCTTGACGGTGACGAGACCACGCAACTCCATGTCGCCGTTGACGACGAGCACCCGCTCGATGCGATGCCGGTGCATGAGCTCCTTGGCATCTTCGACGTCGGTACCTTCGGTGATCGTCACCAGACGATCGCCCTTGGTCATGATGTCGGCGATCGGCTGGTCGAGGCGGGTCTCGAAGCGCAAATCACGGTTGGTCACGATGCCGACCACGCGCTTGCCGGCCACGACGGGAAGCCCCGAAATGCGATGCTTGCGGGTGAGCTCGAGCACTTCCCGCACCGTCATCGACGGTGGAACCGTGATCGGATCCTTGACCACGCCGCTCTCGAAGCGCTTGACCTTGGCGACTTCGGCGGCCTGCTTCGCGGGCGACATGTTCTTGTGGATGATGCCAAGGCCACCCTTCTGCGCGATGGCGATGGCGAGCCGCGCTTCGGTGACGGTATCCATTGCCGCCGAGACGAGCGGGATGTTGAGCGTGACGCTGCGGGTGAGGCGGGAGGCGAGCGAGACGTCGCGCGGAACGACGAGGGAATGCGCGGGGACCAGCAGGACGTCGTCGAAAGTCAGCGCTTTGCAGACGACACGCATGGGCATTTCTCCTGTGCGCAAAAATCGATTATACACGCGCGACCGATCCGGCCGCGGCGGGTTCTGCATCGCGGGGCCGGCCCTGCGCCGCCCACCGAATCGCCGCGGCGTCGGGTTGACGATGGCCGCCGTCCCGCGCTACCGTGCGGCGCGTGAAGGGCACGCCGTCGCGCGGGCCGCGAAGGAGACTCGCCGTGAATGTCGAACCGAACCGTCGCTTGCCGCGCTGGCCGCGCGCCGCGGCACTTGCCGCCTGCATGCTCGGGCTGCTCGTCGCCGGTCACGCCGCCGCCGCGCTCTACAAATGGACCGATGCCAACGGCCGCGTCGTCTACTCCGATCAGCCACCGGCGGGGAGCGAAAGATACGAGATCGTCGGCGGGGCGGCCCCGCCGTCGAATCCGAATGCCGTCAAGGACCTGGCGGCAAAGGAAACGGAATTCAAGAAGCGGCAGGCCGACGCCGCGAAAGCGGAGACCAAGTCCGACGCCGAGCGCATCAAGCAGGCGAAACTCATCGAGATGTGCGATCGGGCCCGCTCCAACCTGCGCACGCTCGCTGCCGAGCAGGTCGCGTTGCTGCGCCACAACGAGAAGGGCGAGACGGTGGTCGTCGACGACGCCACCCGTCGTCGCGAGCGGGTCGAGATCGAGGCCTGGATCAAGGCCAACTGTCAGAGCTAACCGATGGTCACATGCGAAACGGGCGCCGCGGCGCCCGTTTCGTTTCCGGCACGACCGATCGGTCAGCGCTTGTCGAGCTGCGCCTGGTTGATCTTGACCTCGGTCTTCGCCCGGAGGCTCGCGAGATACGCGTTGAAGAGTTCTCGCCCCACCTCGCTGGATAGCCGTTCCGATGCCGCGTCCACGCGCGCCTTGTCGGCTACCGCCGGGGTGTCCACCTTGAGCACGCGCACGATCGAGAAGCCGCCACGCTCGTTGGTGGCGCCGGTGTACGCGGGAAGCTTCTGCGGATCGACCATGAATACGCGATTGAGAACGTCGGGCGGCAGCCCCGGCTGGAACTGACCGCGACCGACCGTGATCGGCTTGCCGAAGGCGAGTCCCACGCCGCTGTCGGTCTTGCCCGCGTTGAGCTCGGCGAGTTTGGCTTGCCCGGTCTTTTGCGCGAGCTCGCTCGCCGCCTTGCGCACGAGCTGCTGGCGAATCTCGTTCTTCACCTCGTCGAAGGGTCGCGGCGCCGCCGCCTTGTACTCGAGGATGCGTGCCGAGATGAGCGCATTGGTGCCGACTTCGATCGCCTCGGTATTGCGCTTGCCCTGGATCGAATCGGGCGAGAAGAGCGCATCGACGAATTTGGCGCTGCCGAGCCCGATCGCCTGCGCCTGCGCGCGGGTGACGAAGCCCGGTGTCGTCTCGACCTTGAGGTCGAGCGCCTTCGCGGCGCCGGCGAGGCTGTCGGCCTGCTCGTAGACGAGGTTCTGGAACTGGTCGGCGGCCGTGGCGAATTTCTGCGCCGCCTTCTGCTTCTTGAGCTCGGCTTCGATCTGCGCGCGCACTTCCTCGAACGGCCGCGTGTGCGCGCCACGTTCGCCGGTCACCTTGATCACGTGCCAGCCGAACTCGGTCCTGACCGGCGGCAGCAGGTCGCCGGTCTTGGCCGCGAACACCGCATCCTCGAAGGGCTTCACCATCGACCCGCGGCCGAAGCTGCCGAGGTCACCGCCCTGCGCCGCCGATCCCGGATCCTTCGAGAATTCCCGGGCGAGGTCGGCGAATTTCGCCGGATTGGCCTTCGCCTTCGCGTAGATCTCGTCGGCGAGCTTCTTTGCCGCGGCGATGGCATCTTCCTTGGCATCGGCGGCGACCGGAATCAGGATGTGCGAAGCCGAGCGCTCCTCGGGCGCCGTGTATTGGGCGGCGCTCGCGTCGTACTGTTTGCGCACCTCCTCCGGGGTCACCGTCACCTGCGCCGACAGCGCGTCCGGTGTGAGCAGCAGATACTCGATCTTCGCCTGCTCGGGAACCTGGAATGCCGCCGGATTCTTGTCGTAGAACTCGCGCACCTGCGCGTCGTCGACCTTCACGTCCTTGAGGAACGGGTCGATGTCGACGGTGGCGAGCGCGACCTCCCGCTGCTGTTCGAGCAAACCGATGAAGCGCTCGGCCGACGAGTGCGCAACGATGTTCGCCTGGGTGATCGCGTCCTGCACCGCGCCGGTCATGAGATCCTGGCGCAGGCGCTGCTCGAAGTACGGCGCCGGCATGTTCTGCGCCGCGAGGAACATGCGATAGCGATCGTTGTTGAACCGGCCGTCGACCTGGAACGTCGGGATCGAGCCGATGTATTGCTGCAACTGGGCATCGGAGACCCGGAACTTCTCGTCACGCGCCTTGTTCGACACCAGCTTCTGGTTGACAAGGTTGTCGAGCAACGCGAAGCGCACCTGCGCGTTGTCGAACATCTTCGGATCGAAATTGGCGCCCATCTGACGGCGCAGTGTGTCGGACTGCTCGCGGATCGCGTCGTTGAAGTCGTTCTCGGTGATCTTCTCGCCGCCGACCGTGGCCAGCAAACCCTCCAGCCCACCGCCGCGGAAGTAGAAGTCCACGCCGAAGAAGGCGAACGGGACCATCAGCAGGAAGAGGATCAGCTGCGCGACGCGCTTGTGCTTGGTGACGAGGTTGAACATGGACGATTCTTGGCTGGCGAGCGAAGGCGGCCTGCTTCGCAAAGGCGGCCGTCCGCGGCAACGTCAGGTACGTCGTGGCGCGGTCGGCAGGAATGAATTGCGTCGGCTAACTGTTTGTTTTGACGAAATTATACATGGAGTGCCCAACGACGAGCGACGAATCGCCGGGCACCGCAGCACCGCGCACCGAAGTGGCGGCCACCGCACCGACGGCCGTCAGCCATCGCGTTCGACCGCATCCTTGGGAAGTGCGACCGCCAGCACCTTGTCGATCTTCTTGCCATCCATGTCGACGACCTCGAAGCGCCAACCACCCCATTCCACCGCTTCCCCCTCGCGTGGCAGGTGTCCCGCCAGGAGCATGAAGAGGCCGCCCAACGTGTGATAGCGGCCGCGCTCCTCTTCGGGAAGTTCGGTCAGTCCGAGCCGATCCTTGAGCTCGACCAGTGGGATGAGTCCGTCGAGAAGCCAGGAGGCGTCGTCGCGCTGTACCGCCCACGCGGTATCGGGATTGCGTGGCTGGAACTCGCCGGTGATGGCTTCGATGAGATCTTGCAGCGTGACGAGTCCCAGGATCTCGCCGTACTCGTCGACGACGAACGCAACCTGCCCGCCCGACGAGCGGAAATTGTCGAGCAGCTCCATGCCGGTGACCGTCTCCGGCACGTACAGCGGCGCGCGCAGATCCTTGGTGAGATCCGGCCGCTCACCGTGCGCCATGCGGGCGAGGAGCCGGCGCGCCGTGAGCACCCCCAGGATGTCGTCGAAGCCACCGCGCACCACCGGAAAACGAGCGTGATCGGAGGTGTCGATGATGCGCAAGGTCTCCTCGAACGGGGCGTCGACGTCGAGCGTGACGACATCGCCCCGCGGCACCAT
>JADZAQ010000266.1 GCA_020852555.1 Burkholderiales bacterium | reverse complement strand
GCGATGTCGTCGGCAAGGACCGAGCGCTCGGCGTCGCTGAATTGCGGCATCGACAGTGCGCCGAGATCGGGAATCACGCGATCGAGAACGAGCGCCCGACGTTGCGTGCCGGCGACCGGCGCCACCGACAGGCGGTAGTACCACATGCCGCCCGCGCCGATCCGCGCCGGCAGCGGCGCGGTATAGCGGACCTCGTCGCGCGTGCCGCCGAAGAGCAGCGGGAATTCCTGCATCCTGCGCATCCGCTGCGGATGCTGCGCGGTGAGCTCGCGACGCAGGTAGTCGCTGGTCAGGCGCATGCCGGAGACGGCCTGCGCCTTCGCTTCGCCCGCATCGGTGCTGTTCGCGGCCAGGCGCAGCGCGCCGAAGAGCACCCCCGACAGCAGCGCGAAGAGCGCGATCGCGATGAGCAGTTCGATCATCGTGAACCCGCGCTGCCGCGCGGCGATTTCGCAGGCATGCCGGCGGGCGAGACGGTGCGGCCGGATCATCACGTCAAGCTCTTGGGACCCAGACGCACGGTGGCGAGCGCCAGCGTGCGCGGCTTGCCGTCGCCGCCGCGATAGGTCACTTCGACGCTGATGCGGAAGAGGCGCATCGCGAGCGCTTCCGAGGCGCGATCGAGATCGGGATCGACGGCGGCTGGCGCGTACGGCGCCACCGTCGCGGCCCACTGGATGCGGCCATCCGCGGACTGGCCGCGCTCGCTGCCTTCCTTGAGCGGCTGCGCCGCCGCGGCGGCCTCGAGGCGCGATTCGGCGATCACGAGCGCGCGGCTCCACTCGTCGGCGGCAGCCACGTTGCCGAGCGACGACGCGAAGAGGTTGAAGATCGCCGTCGCCACCAGGGCGAGGATCACGAAGGCCGCGAGCACCTCGAGCAGCGAGAAGCCGCGGCTGCGCCGGGCGCGGGAGCGCATCACCATCAGTCGAGGATCGCCACGCGGCCGGTGAGCCAGTCGACGTCGATCTCGTACTTGCGCTCGCCGGCGGCGAGCGTGATCCGCCCGCCGTTGCTGCCCCCGTCGGGATAGAAGCGGATCGCGCCGACCTTGTCGTCGACGAGGTCGCGCTGGGCGGTGAAGAGCTTCAATTCGACGTTGCGCGGCAGCGGATACTCGCGCGCGTCGCGGTCGACCTTGAAGCGGCGCCCGGCGAGGTCGAGCACGAGGAACGTCTCGCGGCGCTGCGTGAGCGCCGCGCTGCGCGCCATGCGCAGGCCCGAGGCGAGCTGGCGTGCCGCGCTCTTCATCTCCGCATTCGACGTGCCGCTGAACACGGGAATGGCGACGGCGGACACGAGCGCCATGATCACCAGCACGACGAGGAGCTCGATCATGGTGAAGCCGCGCGAGTGCATCGCGCGAACCGTCCCGCGCCGCGGGCGAGATATGCCCCTGGCCGCCGCGACGCGCGCGCGACGTGCCGGGACGCGCCGGCGGTGCCCGGCCGCGTCAGTTGCTGGTGATGTCCTTGTTCGGACCATCGCCGCCTTCCTTGCCGTCGGCGCCGTACGACACGATCTCGTAGGGCATCTTCGCGCCGGGCGAGGTGTATTTGTATTCGTTGCCCCAGGGGTCCTTGGGAATCGAGGCCTTCTTCCAGTACGGCCCGTTCCAGTTCGCCACGCCGGGTGGCGCGGTGATGAGCGCCTGCAGGCCTTCCTGCGTGGTGGGGTAGCGGCCGACCTCGAGCTTGAAGAGGTCGAGCGTGGCCGCGATCTGGCTGACCTCGATCGCGGCAGCCTTGCGCTTGGCCTCTTCGCCCTGCCCGATGAAGTTGCCGGCGACGATGCCCATCACGATCCCGATCAGCACCAGCACGACCAGGATCTCGATGAGCGTCATGCCGTTTGGACGGCGGCGGATTGCATTGCGGGAAGTCATCGTTCGAACATCCTTCGTTGTCGCCCGACCCCGACAGGGAGGCGGAGCGGGCATGGGGCCAGTACCTAAGACGGCGGATCAGATCACGAGTTCGCTCATACCCATCACGCCCATCAGGATCGAGAAGACGATGCCGCCGATGAGTACGGCAAGCGTCAGGATGAGCGCCGGCTCGAGGACGGCCAGGAAGCGCTTGATCGCCGCCTGCACCTCGCGGTCGTAGATGTCCGCCACCCGGTGGAGCATCTCTTCGAGCCGGCCCGATTCCTCGCCGACCATGACCATCTGCGTGGCGAGTCGCGGATACAGGCCGGTTTCGGCGAGTGGCCGCCCGAATCCCTTCCCCTCGCGCAGCTTGACGAGCACCCCGTCGAGCGCGTTGGCGAGGACGGTATTGCCCATCGTCTCCTTGACGATGGCGATGCCCGACAGCAAGGTCACGCCGTTGGCGAGCAGCGTCGCGAGCGTGCGCGCGAAACGCGCCGTCTCGACCTTGGCGATAAGGTCGCCGACGAGCGGCAGGCGCAGCCAGCGCGCGTCGCGGGCGCGACGCACCGCGGCGAGCCGCCCCCGGCGGCGCAGCCACCAGACCGCCAGCAAGGCGCACCCCGCGACCGCCCACCACCAGTGGCGCATGAACTTGCCGAGCGTGACGACGACGAGGGTGGGCAGTGGCAGCGCCTTGCCGGCCTGCGCGAAAGTGGCCTCGAACTGCGGCACCACCCAGACCAGCAGGACGGCGACCGAGACGACCGCCACCAGCACGAGGAGCGACGGATAGATGAGCGCCGACTTGACCGACTCGCGCAACTCCTTGTTGCGCTCCATGGTGTCGGACAGCCGTTGCAGCACGACGCCGAGCGCGCCACCCGCCTCCCCTGCCCGGACGATATTGATGTAGAAGCGGGAGAAGATCTCGCGTCGCGCATCGAGCGCCTGCGACAGCGCCTTGCCGCCGCGTACGTCGTCGCGTATCCCTTGCAGCAGCGACGCCACCGGCGCCGTGGCGGCCAGCCCGATCAGGATCTCGAGCGCGCGATCGAGCGGCAGACCGGCCTGCAACAGCGTCGCCAGCTCGCGCGTCAGCGCGAGGAGCTGGTCGCGGGTGACGGTCGTCGACTCGAAAAGGCGCCGTCGCCGCGCGCCGGCCCCGGCGCCCGCCGCCGGCGCCACGCTCGCCGCCCCGGTGGCGTGTGCGATCTGCACCGGCATCAGGCCCTGGTCGCGCAGGCGATCGACGATCTCGCCCTCATTGGCGGCGTCGAGCTCGCCGACGGCGACTTCGCCGGCAGCGCTCACGGCGCGGTAGCGGTACATCGGCATCAGATGCCTTTCACAGGAGACGCAGAGACACCGAGGAAACTCGTGTCCTTCTCTGCGCCTCGGCGACTCTTAGTGAACGGGTTCTCGGCATACGGCTCAAGGCTTTCACAGGAGACGCAGAGACACCGAGGAAACTCGTGTCCTTCTCTGCGCCTCGGCGTCTCTTTGTGAACAGGCTTCCCGCACGCCGCTCACGCCTCGCGCGTCACGCGCAGCACTTCCTCGAACGTCGTGTCCCCGGCGAGCGCCTTGCGCATGCCGTCCTCGTACATCGAAACCATGCCGTCGCGCTGTGCCTGCGCCTTCAACTCTCCCGACGTCGCGTGCTTCATGACGAGCGCCCGCAACGGATCGGACATCGGCAGCATCTCGAGAATGCACAGGCGCCCCATGTAACCCGTATTGCCGCACTGCGCGCAGCCTTTCGCGTGGTGCAGCGTCACCGTGCCGCCGCCGGCCAGACGCGCGAGCCCCAACTGCTCGACGACCTCGGGCAGCGCGGTGTACGGCTCCTTGCAGTGCGGGCAGAGCTTGCGCACCAGGCGCTGGGCGAGGATGCCGATCACCGTCGAGGTGAGCAGGTAATCGTCCACACCCATGTCGAGCAGGCGGTTGACCGTCGACGCCGCATCGTTGGTGTGCACGGTGGACAACACGAGGTGGCCGGTCAACGCCGATTGCACGGCGATCTGCGCGGTCTCGAGGTCGCGGATCTCGCCGATCATGATCACGTCGGGATCCTGGCGGACGATCGAGCGGAGCGCGTTGGCGAACGTGAGGTCGATCTGCGGCTTCACCTGGATCTGGTTGATGCCGACCATCTGGTACTCGACCGGATCCTCGACCGTGAGGATCTTCACGTCGGGCTGATTGAGGCGATCGAGCGCCGTGTACAAGGTGGTGGTCTTGCCGGAGCCCGTGGGGCCGGTGACGAGCAGGATGCCGTGCGGTTGCATCAGCACGTCGAGGAACGCCTGCAGCGTGTCCTCCAGGAAGCCCAGCTTGTGGAAGTCGAGCGCGACACCGCCCTTGTCGAGGATGCGCATCACCACCGATTCGCCGTGCATCGTGGGCACCGTCGACACGCGCAGGTCGATCTCCTTGCCCTGCACGCGCAGGCGAATGCGACCGTCCTGCGGCAACCGCCGCTCGGCGATGTCGAGGTTCGCCATGATCTTGATGCGCGAGATCACGGCGGCGGCCAGGCGCTTGGGTGGCGACTCGATGTCGTGCAGCACGCCGTCGATCCGGTAGCGCACGCCGAGGCGGTGCTCGAAGGGCTCGACGTGGATGTCGGAGGCACGCGCCTCGAGGGCGTTGGTGATGATGAGGCTCACCAGCCGAATCACCGGCGCCTCGGAGGCGAGGTCCTTCAGTTGCTGGACGTCGGCGTCGAAGGCGAGATCGTCGACTCGCGTTTCGATCTCGCCGACCACCTGCCCTTGCGTCTTGCCCGAGCCGTACAGGCGTTCGAGCGCCGCGTCGAGGTCGGAGGGAATCGCCACCATCGGTCGAACATCGCGACCGGTGACCATGCGCAAGGCGTCGATCGCGTAGTCGTCGGTGGGGTCCGCCATGGCGAGCACGACCTCGCTGTCGTCTTCGGTGAGCGGCAGCACCCGCGTCTCGCGGAGGAATCGGGACGAGACCTGTTCCTCGAGGATCGGGAACTCCGGGTACGCCGCCGCCTCGACGAGCGCCAGCCCGAGTTGCGCCGCGAGCGCTTCGCAGACGTCCCGTTGCGCGACCACACCAAGGGTGACGAGCAGCGCGCCGAGCCTGCCGCCCGACTCCGGTTGCAGGCGCAGCGCCCGATCGAGCGTCGCGGCATCGAGCTTGCCGCGTTCGATGAGGATCTCGCCCAGTCGCTTGCGTGTCGAGGTGTCTTCCAAAGACATTGATTTTGCTGGATAAATTAGCCGCATTGTAGCATCGCGACGGCAGCGGCGCGAAGGCGATAGACCATCGTGCGGCGCCTTGGTTGCAGCGCTCGAGGCGGTGCGCGGCCGCACCGCGACCGCCGCGCCTCAACCTGGAAAGAGTGCCGCGAAGCGCGCCGCGGCCGCCTCGATGGTAGCGGGGTCGCCGCTTCCGAACACCGCCGAGATCACCGCTACGGCGTCGATCCCCGCGGCGATGAGCGCCGGCGCGTTTTCGTGCGTGATGCCACCGATCCCCACCACCGGCACGTGAAGCGGCTTCGCCGCGGCGATGACCCCCACGTCGGCACGCCGCGCCCGGGGCTTCACCGTCGACGCGAAGAAGCTTCCAAACGCGACATAGTCGGCGCCGGCGGCGACCGCCCGCCGCGCGCGTTGGATCTCGCCATAGCACGACACCCCGACGAGGGCCGAACCGACCTGCGCCCGCACCGCGCCGAGATCGCCGTCATCCTCGCCGACGTGCACGCCATCGGCGCCGACGTCGTGCGCGAGCCGCGCATCGTCGTTGACGATGAAGAGCGCCGCAGCGGCGCGACAGACCGGGGCGAGCGCGTGCGCCTGCACGCTACGCAGCGCGGGATCAGCGGCTTTGTTGCGGTACTGCACGGCACGGGCGCCGCCCCGAATCGCCGCCGCGACCGCGGCGACGAGCCGCGCCGTATCGGGTTCGTCGGGAGTGACGGCGTACAGGCCGCGCAGCGCCGGCGGGCGGTCAGTGGCCATCGTGGAAATCGGCAGCGGGCGGCGCGGCAGGATCGTCGCGCGCTTGCGCCCCCTCGCGCGCCCAGAACAACCGATCAGGAATGAACTGACCCATACCCGGACGATACGCCTTGCGCAGCGTCTGCCACGTGTACTCCTGCGCCTCGCGCACCGCATCACCCAACTCGAGCCCATTGGCGAGCATCGCCGCGATCGCCGAGGCGAGCGTGCATCCCGAGCCGTGGTACGACCCGGGCAGGCGTGGCCAGCTGTCGGTGCGCAGCGCACCGCTCTTGCCGTAGAGCGTGTTCACGACCTGCGGCGTGTTCTCGTGCGTGCCGGTGACGAGGACGTACTCGCATCCCGTCTCGACGAGCGCCAGCGCGAATTGCTCGAGCGTTCGCTCGTCGTCGTCCTCGGCGTCGGCGTCGGCGAGAACGCGCAACTCGTGCGTATTCGGCGTCAGGATCGTCGTTTGCGGCAGCAAGAGCCCGCGCAGCGCCCGCGTCATCTCGTCGCTCGCGAGTTCGTCGCCGCGCCCGGACGCGAGGACCGGATCGAGGATGAGCGGCACGTCCGGATAGTCGGAGACGATCTCGGCGATCGCCGCGATGTTCTCGACGCTGCCGAGAACGCCGATCTTGAAAGCGTCGACCGGCATGTCCTCGAGGATCCGCCGCGCCTGGTCGGCGACCCAGTCGGCGTCCACCGGCTGCACGCCTTCGACGCCGAGCGAGTCCTGGATGGTGATCGCGGTGAGCACCGACAGCGGGTGGCAGCCCATGCTCGCCAGCGTGAGCAGGTCGGCCTGCACCCCGGCGCCGCCGGACGGGTCCGAAGCGGCAAAGGTGAGGACGAGCGGTGGCGATCCGGTTTCGTTGTCGGCCATGG
>JADZAQ010000265.1 GCA_020852555.1 Burkholderiales bacterium | reverse complement strand
CTGAGACCTACTTCCCGATGCAAAACCTCCCAAAGATCTCCCCCAGGAGATCGTCGGCAGTGAACTCGCCCGTGATCGCCGCGAGCGCGTTCTGCGCAAGGCGCAACTCCTCGGCGAAGAGCTCGATCGCGGGAGCCCGCACCGCCTCGACGTGCCCCGCGGCCGCAGCGAGACACGAGGCCGCGGCCCGCAGCGCCTCGACGTGGCGGGTGCGGGCGAGGAAGCTGTCCTCGGTGCTCTCGGCAGCTCCCAGCAGCGACAGCACGCTCGCCTCGAGCGCCGGCAGCCCCGCGCCGTCGCGCGCGCACAGCCACAGGTGCGGCACGTCGCCGATCGTCGCGGCGTGCGGCGCCACGCCGGCAAGGTCGCACTTGTTGTGGACGACGATGCGCGGCAGCCCAGCGGGCAATTCGCCGAGGATGGCGACGTCCTCGGCGGGCAAACCGGCGCCGGCGGTGACGCGGGCGTCGACCAGCACCAACGCCACGTCGGCGCGCTGCATCGCCGCGCGCGTGCGCTCGATGCCGATGCGCTCGACCGGATCGTCGGTGTCGCGCAGCCCGGCGGTGTCGATCACGGTGAGCGCGATGCCGGCGATCTCGATGCGCCGCTCGACGGGATCGCGCGTGGTGCCGGGGATGGCCGTCACGATCGCGGCCTCCTCGCGCGCGAGACAGTTCAAGAGGCTCGACTTGCCGACATTGGGGCGGCCGACGAGCACCACGGTGAGCCCCTCGCGCAGGAGTGCCCCGGCGCGGGCCTGCGCGAGCACGCCGTCGACCCGCGCGCGCAGCGCGGCGAGCCGCGCGACGACATCGCCCGCCGCCAGGAACTCGATCTCCTCCTCGGGAAAGTCGAGCATCGCCTCGGTGTACGCGCGCAGCTCGGTCAACGCCGCGACGAGCGCGTGCACCTCGCGCGAGAACGCGCCGGTAAGGCTGCGCGCGGCGGCGCGCGCGGCGGTGGCGGTCGCGGCGTCGATCAAGTCGGCGACGCTCTCCGCCTGCGCGAGGTCGAGGCGGCCGTTGAGGAAGGCGCGTTTGGTGAACTCGCCCGGCTCGGCGAGCCGCGCGCCCAGTTCCACGCAGCGCGCGAGCACGAGGCGCAGGACCGCGGGCCCGCCGTGGCCCTGGAACTCGACGACCGCTTCTCCCGTGTACGAGTGCGGCGCCGGAAAGTGGAGAACGAGTCCCTCATCGAGCGCAGCGCCGCTCGCATCGCGAAAGGTGGCGAGACTCGCCTCGCGCGGCGGCGGCACGCGGCCGGCGACACCCTCGATCAGGCCGCGCAGGTCGCGCCCCGAGACGCGGACGATGCCGATGCCGCCGCGACCGGGCGGGGTGGCGATCGCGGCGATCGTGTCGATGGCGAGCATCGCGCAAGCTTAACCTTTGCGCGCGGTCATAATGACCCCCATGCGCAACGAGCACATCCTCGCCGTCGACGTGGGCGGCAGCGCGCTGCGCGTGGGCCTCGTTCGCCTCGACGGCACGATCATCGCGACCTCGGCGGTGGCGCTCGCCCCCGACGAGCCCCGCGCAGGGTGGTCCGAGCTCGACCCCGAGCGGTGGTGGCAGGCGCTGCGGCACGCGACGGCCCGCGTGCTGCGCCGCGCGCCGCCGGTCGCCGCCCTGTGCATCGGGGCGCTCACCCGCACGCAGGTCCTGCTCGACGCGAACGGACGTGCGCAGGGCCGCGCGATCCTCTTTCGTGATCGCCGCGCAGCAGCCATCGCGCGCGAATTGCGCGATGCCACGGCCTTCGATGCGCGCGCGCGGCTCGCCTGGATCGAGCGCCACCAGCCGGGCCGCCACGCGCGCATCGCCGCCGTCGTCGAGCCCAAGGACTACCTCAACTACCGCCTGACCGGCGTCCTCGCCGCCGATCGCGTGACGCGCTCGCGCGAGGCGGCGCTACCCCTCGCGCCCGATCACGTCGTGGACCCGTGGCAGGCGATCGGCACGGTGCGCAGCGCAGCACTCGCGCGCCTCGCCGGCGTGCCCGTGTTCGCGGGCTCGCTCGACACCTGGACCTCGGCGGTGGGCGCCGGCGCGGTCGCGCCGGGGCAGGCGTACGACGTGTGCGGTACCTCGGAAGCGGTCGGCCTCATCACCGCACAGCCCACGCGCGTGCCGGGCCTGCTGCACCTCGCGTGGACCGCGACCGCGCACCAGGTGGGCGGCCCGACGCAGGCCGGTGCCGATTGCGCTCGCTGGTGCCACGACACGTTTCGCATATCCGGGACGCTCGCGAGCGCGCTTGCGCGCGTTGGCGATGCGCTGCGCGCCGACGCGCCGCTCTTCCTGCCGTACTTGGCCGGCGAGCGCGCGCCGCTGTGGTCGACGACCGTGCGCGGCGCCTTCCACCGCATCGACCGCGGCCACGGCCCGGACGATTTCCTGTGGAGCACGCTCGAAGGCGTCGGGCACGCGGTGCGCGACATCCTGCGGCGCGCGCAGGCGGGCTCGGGGGTCAGTGCGCACGAGGTCCGCATCGCCGGCGGCGGCGCACGGTCCGATACGTGGTGCGCGCTCAAGGCCGACGTCATCGGCGTGCCGGTGCTGCGCACGGGCGCGACGGAAACGGGCCTCGTCGGAGCGGCGATGGCCGCCGCCGTGGGATTGGGCGCGTACCCCGATCTCGAGCGAGCCGCCCGCCGCATGGCGCGCCCCGCCCGCCGCTTCGTCCCCCGTCCGCGTTACGCCGCCGCGTACGCCCAGCGTGCCGCGCTGTACGATGCGGTCCGCGACGCCGCCCTCGCCCTCGCCCCGTTGCCGTGAACCGCCACTTCTTCGCCACCTACGGCACCGCGCTCGCGGCGCTCGCGCTGTTCGTCTTCTTCGCGCTCGCCGCCGACAATTTCGTCAATCCGACCAATCTCCTCAACGTCGGCAAGCAGGTGAGCTTCTTGGCCATCCTCGCCATCGGCTTCTCGCTCGCCTTCACGGTCGCCGAGCTCGACCTCTCGTTCGCGGCGGTGTGCAGCCTGTGCGCGGTGGTGGCGGGCGGGCTCGTCTTCCGCCAGGTGACACCGCTCCTCGCGGTTGCGGCCGCACTCGGTGTGGGCCTCGTCGCGGGGGTCGTCAACGGCCTCCTCGTCACGCGCCTGCGCATCCCGTCGCTCATCGCCACACTCGCCACGGCCTCGGTCGCCACCGGCACCGGCTTCGGCATCACCGGCGGCGTCGCCTTCGTCGGCCGTTGGGATCCCGCCTTCCTCGCGCTCGGCCGCGGCAGCGTCGCCGGCATCCCGGCACTCATCCTGTGGACAGCGGCGGTCGCGCTCGTCGTGCAGTTCGTGCTGAAGCAAACGCGGCTCGGCATGCACCTCGTGTTCACCGGCGAGGCCGACGAGGCGGCGCGCCTGGCCGGCGTCAAGGTCCAGCGGATGAAGGTGGTGGCGCTCGCCTTCGCGGGCTTCACCGCGGGGCTGGTCGGCGTCCTGCTCGCCGCCACCCTCAACTCGGCCGCCCCCGACATGGCCAAGGACTACCTTCTCACCTCGATCGCCGCGGTGCTCCTCGGCATGACGATGTTCGAACCGGGACGCTGCAACGTTCCCGGCACGCTGGTCGGCGCGGCGACGATCGGGATGCTCGGCAACGGACTCGTCCTCATGGGCGCGCCGTACTATGTCCAGGATATCGTCCTGGGCCTTATCATCGTCGCTTCCGTCGCGGTATCGGCCGCCGCGCTCAAGAAGGCCGCTTTCGGGATCTAGGGGAAAACATGCTACGCACGTTGTTCATCGCGGCAGCGGCGCTCTTCGCCGCCACGTCGGCACACGCTTTCAAACTCGGCATCATCGCCTTCCAGATGTCGGCCGAAACGCACGCGCGCTGCTCCAACGCCGCGGCGGATGCCGCGAAGAAGCTCGGCTGGACGGTGCAGCAACTGAACTCCGAGGGGAGCCTGCCCAAGCACTCCGAGCAGATCGAGGCGATGATCCAGGCCAAGGTCGACGGCCTCGTCCTGTGCATGGGCAAGCCGATCGAGGCCGACGCGCAGTTCGCGAGCGTCAAGAAGGCCGGCATCCCGCTCGTCACCGTCGTCTCCGGGACGAGTCCGCACTCGCTCTTCGACATCCAGGTCAACGACTACATCGGCGGCGCGCAGGCGACGATGTACCTGCTGTCGAAGATGAACTACAAGGGCGAGATCCTCACCGCGCGCTTCGAGCAGAACGTCGCCTCGCGCATCCGCGGCAAGATCCTCGACGTGATCCTCTCCGAGAATCCCGCGGTCAAGGTGCTGGGCAGCCATTCGATGGCGCGCACCGCGAGCTGGCGCGACGACGTGCGCAACGGCATGCAGGCGCTCATCCTGCAGAACAAGGGCAAGTTCCAGGGCGTGTGGGCATCGTGGGACGGCCAGGCGTGGATCATCGACGACCTCCTGCGCGCGCAGGGTTACAAGAAGGGCGACGTGGTGATGGTGAGCGTCGACGGTGGACAGGAGTCGTACCGAAGGATCAAGGATCCGGAGAGCCTCTTCACCGCGACGGTGGCGATCCCCTTCGAGTCGATGGGCCAGATGGCAATCGACGCGCTCGACAAGATCGTCGTCAAGAAGATTCCCCGCGACAAGGTGGTGTCGGGACCGTACCTGTGGGTCGACGGCGTGCTGGTCGATGCCTCCAACGTCGACAAGTTCATCAAGTAGCGCGCCCACCCGCGCGCCCCTCGTCAGGCTCACCGGGATCCGCAAGCGCTACGGCGCCGTCGAGGCGCTCACCGGCGTCGACCTCCACGTCGACGCCGGCGAGGTGCTCGCGATCTGCGGCGACAACGGCGCCGGCAAGTCGACGCTCATCCGCGTGGTGTCGGGCGCGCACGAGCCCGACGCCGGCGCGATCGAGATCGAGGGCCGCGCGGTGCGCCTGGGTTCGCCGCAGGGCGCGCTGCAGGCGGGGATCGCGACGATCTACCAGGACTTGGCCCTCGCGCCGCGCCAACCCATCTGGCAGAACATCTTCATCGGCGCCGAGCTGACGCGACCGCTGGTGCCCGGCTTGCGCATCCTCGACAAGCGCCGCATGCGCGCGGAAGCGAAGCGCTATCTCGCCCGGCTCAACGTCACCATCGACGACGTCGACCGTCCGGTGGAGACGCTGTCCGGCGGCCAGCGGCAGGCGGTGGCGATCGCCCGCGCGCTGCGCTGGAACGCGCGCCTCGTGATCATGGACGAGCCCACCGCGGCGCTCGGGGTGGCCGAGAGCCGGCAGGTGCTCGACCTCATTCGCGAGCTCGCGCGCGGCGGCACCACGGTGATCCTCATCAGCCACAACATGGGCGAAGTGGTCGACGTCGCGTCGCGCGTCGCGGTGCTGAAGAGCGGCCGCAAGATCGCCGATCGGCCGACCGCCGGCCTCACCGGCGACGACCTCGCCCACCTCGTCATGACCGGGCAGCCCGCGCGCCATTGACGTTCGTCTCGCCGCCCGCGCGTGTCCGGCGCCCGGGATTCACTACCGCAATCGAGCTTCGACTCACGACAGGAACGCCATGACCGACTTCACCACCGAACTGCGCCACGCCGCCGAGGCCGACGTTGCCGTCGCCCGCGAGGCCGCGCTGCGTGCCCGCACGATCCACTCGCGGGCGGAACTGATGCGCCACATGATGCTTACCACCGCCAAGTCGACCGACCGGCCGCGCGGCGAGTCGGTGCGCCTCGTCACCGACGAGTGGCTCGACGCCTGGCGGCGCGATCGCACGAACTACCCGTACGTCGCCTTGATGGAGGCGCTCTCCGGCGCCTGCTACGACGCGCTCACGACGCCCGATGCGGCAACCGATCGGGCGGTGCGCGCGGCGTTCGCGGCACTCGAGCGTGCGTGCGTCGACCACGGCACCACGCTTGCCGACGAGATGGCGTGGCGCTCCGGCTGCTCGCACGAATGGTGGGGCGACGTGCTCCCCGCGCCGGATGCGCCCGAGTATCGCGAGCAGGCCAAGCGCCGGGCAGTGCTGTGGCAGCGCGGCTGCCCGCCGGAGTGCTTGGGGTAACGCCGCGTCAGCGCCGCTTCGCCGCCTTCAGCGCGGCTTCCTTCTCCAGCATCCGGTTCACGTGCCACTGCTGCGCGATCTGCAGCAGGTTGTTGACGAGCCAGTACAGCA
This sequence comes from Burkholderiales bacterium, assembly GCA_020852555.1. Taxonomy (GTDB): domain Bacteria; phylum Pseudomonadota; class Gammaproteobacteria; order Burkholderiales; family Casimicrobiaceae; genus VBCG01. The sequence continues at coordinate 36,083 of JADZAQ010000265.1, read as the reverse complement.
CGAGGCCCGCCGGGAAGAAGACGAACAGCACCGAGAAGGCGATCGGCATGATCTGCATGATCTTCGCCTGCGTGGGATCGGTGATCGGCGTCGGTGAGAGCTTGACCTGCAGGTACGCGGTGATCGCGTAGATCACCGGCAGCACGAAGAACGGATCGGGTGCGGACAGGTCGTGGATCCACAGGATCCAGGGCGCCTGCCGCAATTCGACCGCGGACAGCAGCACCCAGTACAGCGCGATGAACACGGGGATCTGCACCACGATCGGCAGGCAGCCGCCGAGCGGATTGATCTTCTCGGTCTTGTAGAGCTCCATCATCTTGATCTGGAGCTGCTGCTTGTCGTCGGCGTACTGCTGCTGCAGCGCCTTCATCTTGGGCGCGATGATCTTCATCTTCGCCATCGACCGCGCCGCTGCCGCGTTGAGCGGATAGAAGGCGCCCTTGATCATGATCGTCATGACGATGATCGCCCAGCCCCAGTTGCCGAGCAGGCCGTGCAGCCATTTGAGGAGCACGAACAGGGGGGCCGCGAGCACGGTGAAGATGCCGTAGTCGACGACGAGGTCGAGGCCCTTCGCGGTCTTGGCGAGCACGTCCTGGTCCTGCGGGCCGACGTACAGCGGCACCCGCACTTCGCCGGTGGCGCCGGGCGCGATGCTGCCCACCGGCACGATCACGCCGGCGGCGTACAGGCCGTTGTCGAGCTTGCGGGTGAAGAACTCGCGCGGGGTCTTCGCCTCGTCGGACGGCAGCCAGGCGGCGACGAAGTAGTGCTCGATCATGCCCACCCAACCGTTGTCGGCGCTCTTGGTGAACGCCGGCTTGCGATTGGGATCGGCCGCTTCCTTGTCGATCTCGCTGAATTCGACCTTCTTGAAGTGATCCTTGTCGTTGTAGACGACGGGGCCCACGTAGGCCGCGGGCGCCATCGAGCTTTGCACCACCGCCTGTTTGGTATCGCGCGTCAACTGGAAGTAGGCGTGCGGGGAGATCGGCGCGCTGCCCTTGTTGGTGATGTCGAAGGCGACGTCGATGAGGTAGCTGCCGCGGTGGAACGTGAGCACCTTGACGATCGGATCGCCGCTCGGCGTGGTCGTCGTGAGGCGCAATTCGACGCGCTCGGCGCCGGGTGCGAGATCGCGCGGGCCGGGCTCGACGGTCCATTGCGTGCGATGGTTGGGCAGCCCCTCGCCGATGAGGCCGGACTGCGCGACGAACGTGCGTTCGGCGTTGCGTTGCAGGACAAGGTACGGTTTGGTGCGATCGTGCGCGTCGTGATGCTTGTTGAGCGATACCTCGGTGATGACGCCGCCCAGCGTGTCGACCTGCGCGGTGTACAGGTCGGTGCGGATGGTGATGAGCTGGCCCGTCGTCGTCGTCGCCGGCGTGCCGCTGGGTGCGGGAACGCTGGCGACACCGCCGGCTGCCGGGGCCGCGGATGGCGCGGTCGGGACGTCGGCCGGTGTCGCCGCACCACCCGGCGCCGCCGGCGTGGCCCCGGGAGCGGCCGGCATCGCACCGGGGGACGCCGGCGCAGGGACGCCTTGCGCGCTCTTCGGGGGCTGCGGCATGTACTCCTGCTGCCACGCATTCCACAGGAAGAACCCGGACGAGAAGAAGATCACGAACAGGAGAAGGCGGCGGATTTCCGTCATGGGCATGGTGGCTTCACCGGGTCGGACCGAAGGCTCGGCGTAACCCGCTGCTTTCTTTCGTGCGGCGCGTAGCGCGCTGTCAGGGAACGGGGTCGAAGCCCCCCGGATGATACGGATGGCAGCGGGCGACTCGCCGCACGGCAAGCCAGCTCCCGCGCAGCGCGCCGTGCCGCTCGAGCGCCTCGAGCGCGTAATCCGAGCAACTCGGGTAGAAGCGGCAGTTGTTGCCGAGGAGCGGCCGCAGCAGGTATTGATAGCCGCGCACCAGGAAACGCAGGATCGTCTTCACGGTGACTCCGCGGCACGTTCGGAACCGGTGCGCCCGACGAGACGCGCCAGGAGCCGGGCCGCTTCCGCCGTCGCCGCTTCCTGCTCGGCGCGCGTCCGGCCGCGCTTGACCCGCAGCACGAGGTCGTAGCGTTCGGCGGATGCGGGCAAAGTGCGCAGCACCTCGCGCAGCTTGCGCCGGATGCGATTGCGATCGACGGCACGCGGCGAGACCTTGCGACCGATGATGAAGCCGCTGCGTCCTCCCGTGGTGGGGGCAGCGGCGACGATGAGTTGAAGGTATTGGCCTTCCATCCGGCGGCCGACCCGTAGGACCGCGTCGAAGGCCCCGTGGCCGCTCAGGCGGCGCAGCGGACGCCGCGTGCCAGCGGGCGGTGGCGTGCTGCCGTCACCGGCGGGGCCTGAGCCTGCCGGCGCGATCAGACCGGGGTGAGGGTCTTGCGACCCTTGGCGCGGCGCGCCGAGAGTACCTTGCGGCCCCCGACCGACGACATGCGCGCGCGAAAACCGTGATTGCGGGCACGGCGGATCTTGGAGGGCTGGAACGTCCGTTTCATGGCGAACTCGCTTCGAGGTTTACCGTTGCTTCGCCGAGCGGCGAAAAGCCTTATATTGGAACGCGTTATGGAGGGTTCTGTCAAGATCGAGAAGGATGGGCCCGCATCCGCGTCCCGGTGCGAGCGGTCACTTACGGTATCGCTCGCCTGTGCGGCCGGCCTCCCGGAATTGAACGGCGAAGCGCCAAACGGCTGTGGATAACTGCCCCCGACCTGTCTAGAATCGACCCTCCGCGCCACACCAGCATACCGGTGGCGAAGGGTCCACGCCGCGATGGGGACAGCGCGGCTCGACCTCACCCGGCGCGGCGCCTTCTCGATCGGTTACAGGCCCTCCAAGAGGCTCGCTTCCATGATGTCTGCCGTTGCCACTCCGTTTTTCCCGTCGTCCTGGCAAGTCTGCCTCGACACGTTCTCCCGCGAACTCACGCCGCAACAATTCACCACCTGGATCCAGCCGCTCACCGGCGTCGAAGAGCCGGGCGAACCTACCACGCTGCGTCTCACGGCGCCCAACCGGTTCGTCCTGCAATGGGTTCGCGACCGCTTCGGGGCACGCATCGTCGGCATGGCAAGTGCCGCGGCGGGCCACCCCGTGCGGGTCGAATATGCCGTCGCCGAAGGTCCGGCGGCCGGCGCCCCCGCTCACCACGAACCCATCCGCGCGCCGGCCGGCCCGGCCGTGCGCACCGCCGCGCTCGCGCCCGCCGTGTCGACGGCGGCAGCTGTGGATAGCTCGCCCGCACCCCGCCCGGCCACCCCCGTGGCGCCGCGCAAGGCGGATGCCTCGAGCCTCAATCCGACCTTCACCTTCGCCACCTTCGTCTCGGGCAAGGCGAACCAACTCGCCCGGGCCGCCGGCGTGCAGGTCGCCGAGCACCCCACGTCGTACAACCCGCTTTTCGTCTACGGCGGGGTGGGGCTCGGCAAGACGCACCTCATCCAGGCGATCGGCAACCACATGCTGGCCGCCAATCCGGCGGCGCGCATCAAGTACATCCATGCCGAGACCTACGTCTCGGACGTGGTGCGCGCCTACCAGCACAAGGCCTTCGATGAGTTCAAGCGCCACTACCGCACGCTCGACCTCCTGCTCATCGACGACATCCAGTTCTTCGGCGGCAAGAGCCGCACCCAGGAGGAGTTCTTCTACCTCTTCAACACGCTGGTCGAGGCGCACAAGCAGGTGGTGATCACCTGCGACACCTTCCCCAAGGAGATCGCCGGCATCGAGGAGCGCCTCAAGTCGCGCTTCGGCTGGGGGCTGACCGTCGCCCTGGAGCCGCCCGAGCTCGAGATGCGGGTGGCGATCCTGCTCGCCAAGGCGCAGTCGGTCGCCATGCGCATGGACGAGCAGGTGGCCTTCTTCATCGCCAAGCACATCCGCAGCAACGTCCGCGAGCTGGAGGGGGCATTGAAGCGCGTCCTCGCCTACTCCAACTTCCACGGCCAGGAGATCTCGCTCGGCCTCGCCAAGGAGGCGCTGCGCGACCTGCTGGCGGTGCAAAACCGCCAGATCAGCATCGAAAACATCCAGAAGACCGTCGCCGACTACTACAAGATCCGCGTCACCGACATGCACTCGAAGAAGCGCTCGCGAGCCATCGCCCGCCCGCGCCAGGTGGCGATGGCGCTCGCCAAGGAGCTCACGCAGATGTCGCTGCCCGAGATCGGCAGCAACTTCGGCGGTCGCGACCACACCACCGTCCTGCACGCCTGCCGGCAGATCGCGAAGCTCCGGGAAACGCTCCCGGACATGAGTCACGACGTCAATTTCCTCCTCCAGGTCTTGCGCAGCTGACCGCGCCGGCGAGGCCGTCGCAACCGGTGCGCACGCCGCGCGGGCGCGCGTTTTTCCCTGGGAAAACAGGCCTTCGCGCTGTATAATCGCAAGGTCCATCATGTAGCGAAGGCGGGCAATCTGTGGACAAGGCGCGCGTTCTGCGAAAAGCGAAATTCATCCCCAAAGCGTCCACCGCCCGCACAGGCGTTCCCCGCGACCTGCCAAACGAGCGAACAGGTTGAAAAACAAGCGCTTTTGGCAATCGTCCCCAGCGCGGGCCGTCTCCTATTAACTGTTCTTATCTTCAAACAAAATGCAACTGAAACAGATCGCTCGTGATGCGCTCTTGAAACCGTTGCAGGCCGTCTCCGGCATCGTCGAGCGCCGGAACACGCTGCCGATCCTCGCCAACGTGCTGTTGGAGCAGAAGGACGGCGACCTCCACATCACGGCGACCGACCTCGAGATGCAGATCACCGCGCGAAGCCAAATGCCGGACTCCGACGGCCAGGCGATCACCGTCGGCGCACGCAAGCTGCAAGACCTGCTGCGCGCGCTGCCCGATGACGTACGGCTCAACGTCGATGCCACCGGCAACAAGATGACGATCAAGGCAGGTCGCTCGCGTTTCAATCTGCAAACGCTCGCCGCCGCGGACTACCCGCGCATCGGCGTGTCGACCGAGCAGATCCACACGCTGACGCTGCCGCAGAAGGACCTGCGCGCGCTCTTCAAGCACGTCGAGTTCGCGATGGCGCAGCAGGACATTCGCTATTACCTCAACGGAATGCTGCTCGTCATCGGCGGCGGCATGCTGCAAGCCGTGGCGACCGATGGGCATCGGCTCGCGTGGGCGAGCATCGTCGTGACCGATGCCGCGCCGGCGCCCGTCGAGGACCTGGGCGAACCCGCGCACCAGGAAGTGATCCTGCCGCGCAAGACGGTGCTCGAGGTCGGCAAGCTCCTTGCCGACAGCGACGAGCCCGCTACGCTCGATTTCCTCACCAACCAGGTTCGCTTCCGATTCGGGAGCATCGAGCTCGTGAGCAAGGTCGTCGACGGCAAGTTCCCCGACTTCAATCGAGTGATACCGGTCGGACACAGCAAGCACATCGAGACCAGCCGCACCGAGCTCCTGGCGGCACTGCAGCGTGCGGCGATCCTCTCGAACGAGAAATTCCGCGGCGTGCGCGTCGTGCTCGGCCCCGACCAGCTGAAGATCATCTGCACCAACAGCGAGCAGGAAGAGGCCGAAGAGGAGCTCGCCGTCGATTACCAGGGCGATCCTCTGGACATCGGCTTCAACATCACCTATCTCGTCGATGCGCTGTCGAACCTCGACGTCGAGAAAGTGAAGTTCGCTTTCGGCGACGCCGGATCGAGCGCGCTCGTCACCATGCCGGACCGCGACGACTACAAGTACGTCGTGATGCCCATGCGCATCTAGCGTCCGGTTTTTCGCATCGGAGTTTCATGTCTGCATCAGCCGAACCGCTGCCGCAATCGCCGGGCGGCGATTACGATTCGTCCAGCATCAAGATCCTCAAGGGCCTCGAGGCGGTCAGGAAGCGCCCCGGGATGTACATCGGTGACACGTCCGACGGCACCGGCTTGCATCACATGGTGTTCGAGGTTCTCGACAACGCCATCGACGAGGCGCTCGCCGGAGTGTGCGACGAGATCAAGGTCACGATCCACGCCGACAATTCGGTGTCGGTGCTCGACAACGGCCGCGGCATCCCCACCGGGATCAAGGACGACGACGAACTCGGGCGCTCGGCTGCCGAGATCGTGATGACCGAGCTCCACGCCGGCGGCAAGTTCGACAACAACGCCTACAAGGTGGCAGGTGGCTTGCACGGTGTGGGCGTGTCGGTGGTGAACGCACTTTCCGATTGGCTCAAGCTCAAGATCTGGCGCGACGGCCAGTTGCACCAGATCGAGTTCCGCCGCGGCGAGGCCGTGGCGCCGCTCGCCGTCGTCGGTCCCTCGCAGCTGCGCGGCACCGAGGTCCACTTCATGGCCTCGCGCGAGACGTTCGGCAACGTGGAGTACCACTTCGACATCCTGGCCAAGCGCATCCGCGAACTCTCGTTCCTCAATAACGGCGTCAAGATCGAGCTCATCGACCAGCGCACCGGCAAGAGCGAGAATTTCGCTTACTCGGGCGGCGTCAAGGGTTTCGTCGAGTACATGAATCGCAGCAAGACGGTGCTGCATCCCAAGGTGTTCCACGCGGTCGGCGAGAAGGACGGGATCACCGTCGAGGTCGCGATGCAGTGGAACGACAGCTACGCCGAGTCCGTCCAGTGCTTCACCAACAACATCCCGCAGCGCGACGGCGGCACGCACCTCACCGGCCTGCGCCAGGCGATGACGCGCACGCTCAACCAATACATCGAGAAGGAAGAGATCGGCAAGAAGGCCAAGGTCGAGACGAGCGGCGACGACATGCGCGAGGGTCTCACCTGCGTCTTGTCCGTCAAGGTACCCGAGCCCAAGTTCAGCGCGCAGACCAAGGACAAGCTCGTCTCGTCCGAAGTCGGTCCCGTGGTGCAGGAAGTGGTGTCGGCCAAGCTCGCCGAGTTCCTGCTCGAGAATCCGCAGGACGCCAAGATCATCTGCGGCAAGATCGTCGAGGCGGCGCGGGCGCGCGAGGCCGCGCGCAAGGCGCGCGAGCTGACGCGGCGCAAGGGGGTGCTCGACGGTCTGGGCCTGCCGGGCAAGCTCGCCGATTGCCAGGAGAAGGATCCCGCGCTGTGCGAGCTCTATCTCGTCGAGGGCGACTCCGCCGGCGGGTCGGCCAAGCAGGGTCGCGACCGCAAGTTCCAGGCGATCCTGCCGTTGCGCGGCAAGATCCTCAACGTCGAGCGTGCGCGCTTCGAGAAGCTGCTGTCCTCCGATGCGATCGCCACGCTCATCACCGCGCTCGGTGCGGGCATCGGCAAGGCGGCCGGCAACGGCAACGGCAATGGTCACGGCCACGACAAGGATGACAAGGACGCCTTCTCGGCCGACAAGCTGCGCTACCACCGCATCATCATCATGACCGACGCCGACGTCGACGGCTCGCACATTCGCACGCTGCTCCTGACGTTCTTCTATCGGCACATGCCGGAGCTCATCGAGCGCGGGCACATCTACATCGCGCAGCCGCCGCTGTACAAGGCCAAGCAGGGCCGCGACGAGGTCTACCTCAAGGACGACCACGCCTTGCAGCAACACCTCCTGCGCTCGGCGCTGCGCAACGCCGAGTTCGTGCCGGGGACGGACCTGCCGTCACTGGCGCCCGACACCCTGGCCGATGTCGCGCGCAAGTACCAGCTCGCCGAGGCGGTGATCGCGCGTCTCGCTCGGGTGATCGATGTCGCCGCGCTGACGGCGCTCCTCGACGGCGTCGAGGTGAGCCTCGACGCCGAGGTGGCCGCGACGCAAAGCGCCATCGCGCTGCAACAGGCGATCGGCGATCCGCAGGTCACCGTCGAAGCGCGCTACGACCCCACCACCGAGACGCGCCGCCTCGTCGTCAAGCGCGTCCACCATGGGATGCCGCATCTGTCCGGGATCGATGCGGGATTCCTCGCCAGCGAGGATGCGCAGGTGATTCGCGATGCCGCGGCGGTGGTGCGCGGCATCGTGCATCCCGGTGCGGTGATCAAGCGCGGTGAGAAGCAGCTTGGCGTCAAGAGCTTCAAGGAAGCGCTCGACTGGCTGCTCGAGCAGGCGCGGGACGCGACCTCGATCCAGCGCTACAAGGGCTTGGGCGAGATGAATCCCGAGCAACTCTGGGAAACCACGATGGATCCCAAGGTGCGCACGCTCCTGAAGGTGCAGATCGACGATGCCATCGCCTCCGACGAGATTTTCTCGACGCTGATGGGCGAGCAGGTCGAACCGCGCCGCGCTTTCATCGAGACCAACGCGCTCGGAGTGCGCAACCTCGACGTGTAGCGCGGCGCGTGACGCGCTGCGCGCGACCCAACTGCGTCAGCCGCGCGGCCGGCCGCGCTTCGCACCGCGCTTGCTCGCGCGCTTGGCGCCCGGTTTCGGTCCTCGCTTCGAGCGTACGGCCGGCGGATTCGCCGGCTCGCGCGACGGTGCTCCGGCGCCCCCGAGCGCCCCGCCAACGAGTCCGATCAACGCTTGCTGCACGGCGCGATCGCGCAGGATGCCGGCCACGATCGTCGCTCCGGCGCTCGTGAAGCGTGCGACGAGCGCCGATTCGAATGCTCCGGTAACGCCGTCGATCGCGGCCAGGCCGCGCCCGATCGTCGCGTCGATGGGCAGCGACGCGACACCCCGACCGGCGGCCGCGGCGCGGCCCGATCCAGGGCTGCGGCCACCGGCTGCGGCCAGCTCCTTGTTCATCCACGACACGAGCGGCGGATAGACCGTCCGCCGGCGTGCGGCCGGCAGCACCGCCTGCGCGCTCTCCATGAGTTCCTTCGCGCTCTTGTTCCAACCTTGCGACCGGAGTGCGCCGCATTGCGCGATGAGCGCGGCCTTTTCATCAGCGGTCCAGCGGATCCGCGATTGCTTGCCTTTGCCCTGTGTTCTCAATTGGACTACCCTCCCGTAGGCGCCGGATCGCCGCTACGTTACCCATGGCGGCGGTACGGCAGAAGCGTCATTGTGACAGATATTTGCGTAGCCCCTAGCGTAGTGCTTCGCCGGATCGATGCGTCCGGTGCTTCGTGGTTCCGGAGATCGTGATGCCCAATTCCCCATCGACCGATACCGCCGCCCAACTCGCCCATCTCGTTCGCGAGCTCGAGGAGGCGGAACTCTACGAGCAGAAGTTGCGCGCCTGGATCGTCGGCATCCGCGATGCGCTGGCCGGCGGACACGTCGCGCGAGCGCTCTCGCTGTGCAACGAGGCGTTGAACGAGATCGACGACGCGACCGACGTCGTGACGCCGTCGCGAGCTGCGGAGTAGGCGCATGTCCGGCACGCGATCGTCCTCCCGTCGGCAACTCGCCCCCGGCGCCCCGATGCGTTACCGCGCCTGGGCTGCCGCCACCCTCGCCTGCATGCTCGCCTTCGGCGTCGTCGCGCCCGCGGCCGCGCAGAGCGTCGAGCAGTTCAGCCCGCGCGGCGAAGTCAAGGGGGTGCGCCAGGTCACCGCGCGCTTCGCGAAGCCGATGGTGCCGTTCGGCGATCCGCGGGAAGTCGATCCGTTCGCCATCGACTGCGTCGAGAAGGGAACCGGTCGCTGGGCCGATCCTCGCCATTGGATCTACGACTTCGCGCGCGACCTGCCGGCGGGCGTGCGCTGCGCGTTCACCGTCAAGGCGGGGCTGTCCGATGTCGACGGCGCCGTGGTGGCCGGCGGTCAGCGCTTCGAGTTCACCACCGGCGGCCCGGCGATCGTGCGCAGCCTCCCGTACGAAGGCAGCCGCATCGACGAGAATCAGATCTTCATCCTGGGGCTCGATGCGCCGGCGAAGCCGGAGACGATCGTCGCCAACGCGCGCTGCGTGGCGGCCGGCGTCAACGAGGAGATCGGCGTGCGCCTCGTGGCGGGCGAGGAGCGGCGCATCGTTCTCGACAACCGCAAATCATTCGCGGCGAGCTATCTGCGCCTGGTCATGGTCTCGCCGAGCGAGGGGCGCACGCGCTCGTTCCTCTTCACGCTGCCGACGACCGGCAGCGACCGCGACCGCTTCCTCCGGTTGCGCGACGCGCCGGATTCGCCGCTCGTCACTCTCGCCTGCGCGCGCCCGCTGCCCGCCGGCGCCGAGATGAAGCTCGTCTGGGGCAAGGGCATCGCCGCGACCACGGGTGTCGCGACGAGTGCAGCGCAGGCGCTCGCCTTCAACGTGCGTCCGGCATTCCGCGCGAGCTTCTCCTGCGAGCGCGTCAATGCGCAGGCGCAGTGCATCCCCATCCTGCCGCTGACGCTGTCGTTCACGGCGTCGATCGCGAAGGCCGACGCGCAGCGGATCCGGCTCGTCGATGCCGGCAGCGGGGCGTCGTGGCCCGCCGTGCTCCCCAAGGGGGCGAGCGACGGCATCGCGGGCGTCACCTTCGGCCCCGGACTGCCCGAGGAGGCGCAGTTTCGGATCGAGTTGCCGGCCGGACTCAAGGACGATGCGGGGCGCCCGCTCGCCAACGCCCGCTCGTTCCCGCTGCGCGTGCGTACCGACGTCAATCCGCCACTCGTCAAGTTCGCCGCCGATTTCGGAATCCTCGAGCGGGTGCTGCCCAACGGCGAGACGCCGCTCCTGCCGGTGACCGTGCGCAACGTCGAGCCCGTGCTGCCGGGCCGGGTGGCGACGGTTCGCGCCGAGGCGACGAGCGCGCCGATTCCCGGGCGCGTCGTGCAGGTGCAGCGCGGTGAGGAAATGTTGATCGTCGATTGGCTGCGCCGACTGGCGCTCGCCAACCGGATCGAACGCGAATACGACGACAAGAACGACCGGTGGATCGTCAAGCGCAACGGTTTCGCGTCGTCGATCTTCACCCAGGGGGACCGCGCGACGGCGATCAAGGTGCCGAAGCCCGGCGGCAGCAAGGCCTTCGAGGTCGTGGGAATCCCGCTGCCCAAGCCGGGCTTCTACCTCGTCGAACTCGCGAGCCCGCGTCTCGGCGCCGCGCTGATCGCCCCGCCCAAGCCGTTCCACGTGCGTGCGGCGGCGCTCGTCACCAACCTGGGCGTGCACGTCAAGTTGGGCCGCGAATCGTCGCTCGTGTGGGTCACGCGGCTCGCCGATGCGACCCCGGTCGCCGACGCCGACGTGGCGATCCGCGACTGCGGCGGGAAGGTTCACTTCGCCGGGCGCACCGACGGCAGCGGCATCCTGCGCGTGCCACGCGCGTTGCCCTCGCGCGATGCGCTGCCGGCGTGCGGGCTGGGTGAGGAACGCAGGGAATACTTCGTCACCGCGCGCAGCGCCGACGACTTCGCCTATGCGTTCAGCGATTGGGGCGAAGGCATCGCGCCGTGGCGGTTCAATGCGCCGCCGGGAAACTGGCAAGGACCGTACGTCGCCCACGCCGTCCTCGATCGCTCGCTCGTGCGCGGTGGCGAGACGGTATCGATGAAGGTCTTCGTGCGCCGGCAGACGGGTACCGGCTTCGCGCTGCCGCCGCGGCATGCGCTCGAGGGCACGCTGCTGATTCGTCACGCCGGTTCGCAGCAGGAGTACCGCGTACCGGTGACGTGGAACGGGGCCGGCGCCGTGACCTCCGGAGAGGCGGCGTTCAAGGTGCCCGCCGATGCGTATACGGGGACGTACGAGATCCTCGTCGGCGACACGCTGTCGCCGCACACGAAGCAGGCGCAGGAGCGCGCAGCGGGAACGTTCCGCGTCGAGGCGTTCCGCGTGCCGCTCCTGCGCGCGCGGCTGCAGGCAGTCGGCACGCCGCTCGTCGCGGTCACGCAGGCGGGCATCGACGCGCAGGTGAACTATCTCGCCGGCGGCGGCGCCGGCGGTCTGCCGGTCGTGCTGCGCTCGCAGGTCGAGCGCAAGGCGGTCGCGTTCCCAGACTACGAGGACTACGAGTTCGCCGGCGGCGATGTCAAGGTGGGCCGCGAGGACGAAGGCGATTCCGCCGCGCGCGACGGCGAATTCGCTTTTACCGACCCCGACCTCGCCAGTGACGAGCCCGACGCAGCAGCGCGTCCCACGCGCGGGCGCGACCTGCCGTTGACGCTGGATGCGAGCGGCGGCATCCGGGCGACGATTCCCGACCTCGGGACCGCGGAGTACCCTCGCGACCTCGTCGCCGAACTCGAGTACCGCGACCCCAACGGCGAGACGCTCACCGCGGCGACCCGCGTGCCGCTGTGGTCGTCGCGGATCCTGCTCGGGATCCGCCCCGACAGCTGGGTCGCAAGCCGCGAGCGGATCAAGTTCACTGTCGTCGCGCTCGACCTCGCCGGCCAGCCGGCAGCCCGCGTGAAGATCGCGACCGACATCTTCAAGCGCGATTTCTTCTCGCATCGTCGACGCCTCATCGGCGGCTTCTACGCCTACGAGCACGGTTACGACACCACGCGCGTGGGGCCGTTGTGCGAAGGCACGACCGACGCGCAGGGCATGGTCGCCTGCGAGATCGCGGCGCCCGCCACCGGCAACCTCATCGTGCGCGCGCAGGCCGCCGACGGCGAAGGTCGCGTTTCGTTCGCGCGCACCGAATTCTTCGTTCCCGCGCCCGGCGACGACGATACGTGGTTCGCCGCCTCCGACAACGACCGGATCGATCTGTTGCCGGAGAAGAAGCGCTACGAGCCCGGCGACACCGCGCGCTTCCAGGTGCGCATGCCGTTCAAGGAAGCGGCGATGCTCGTCACCGTCGAGCGCGAAGGCGTGCTCGACGCCTTCGTGAAGACGATCGCGCGCGCCGATCCGACGCTCGAAGTGCCGGTCAAGGGCACGTACGCGCCGAACGTCTTCGTTTCGGCGTTCCTCGTGCGGGGGCGGGTCGACGGCGCGGCGCCGACCGCATTGGTCGACCTCGGAAGGCCGGCGTTCAAGATGGGGCTCGCCGAAGTCCGCGTCGGCTGGGCGGCGCACGAGCTCGCGGTGAAGGTCACGCCCTCGCGTACGGTGGCGAAGGTGCGCGAGAAGGTGCCGGTGACGATCGCCGTGCGCCGTCCCGACGGGAGCGCGCCGCCCGCGGGCAGCGAGATCGCGCTTGCCGCCGTCGACGAAGGGCTCCTCGAGCTCATGCCCAATGCGTCGTGGAAGCTCCTCGACGCGATGATGACGCGCCGCGGCGAGGAGGTGGAGACCGCGACCGCGCAGATGCAGGTCATCGGCAAGCGCCACTTCGGGCGCAAGGCGCTCGCCGCCGGCGGTGGCGGCGGGCGCGGCAGCGCGCGCGAGCTCTTCGATACGCTGCTCCTGTGGCGCGCGCGCGTGCCGCTCGACGCGGCCGGCGACGCGACGGTGGAGATCCCCCTCAACGATTCGCTCACGAGCTTTCGCATCGTTGCCGTGGCATCGGCGGCGGCGGGCCTCTTCGGCACCGGCGAAGCGGCGCTGCGCTCGACGCAGGACCTCATGGTGCTGTCGGGGTTGCCGCGAGTGGTGCGCAACGGCGACGTTTTCCGCGCGACGTTCACGGTGCGCAACGCCGGCGAGCGGCGGCTCGCCGTGGCGCTCGCGCCGCGCCTCGGAACCGAGGCGCTGGCACCGCAGGATGCCGACCTGGCACCCGGCGCCGCCCGCGAATTGGGCTGGGACGTGACGGTGCCGGTGACGGCGAGCACGCTCGACTGGCGGGTCGACGCCAACGAGCGCAATGCTCCGGCCGGGACGACGCCGGCTCACGATGCGCTGAAGGTCGCACAGAAGGTGGAGCCGGCCGTCCCCGAGCGCACGTATCAGGCGACGCTGCTGCAGATCGACACGCCGCAACGCGTGGCGGTCGAGCGGCCGCGCGATGCGCTCCCCGAGCGCGGCGGCATCGGCGTGCAGATGCAGGCGCGACTCGCCGGCGAACTGCCGGGCGTGCGCGACTGGCTCGCCGCGTATCCCTTCTCCTGCTTCGAGCAGGTGGCGTCGGTGGCGATCGGCCTGCAGGATCGTGCGCGCTGGCAGCGGCTCATGGCGACGCTTCCCGATCACCTCGATCGCGACGGCTTCGTGAAGTACTGGCCGGTGCTGCACCAGGGCGACGACATCCTCACCGCGTATCTGCTGTCGATCGCCGGCGAAGCGGGCTATCCCATTCCCGAACGCGAACGCGAGCGCATGGAGGCGGCGCTCGTCGCCTTCGTCGAAGGCCGGGTCGTCCGGACCTCGCCGTTGCCGACGGCCGACCTCGCGATCCGCAAGGTCGCCGCGCTGGAGGCGCTGTCGAGGCGCGAGGAGCCGCTCGATGCGAAATGGCTCGACAGCTTCGCCATCGAGCCGAACCTGTGGCCCACCTCGGCGGTCATCGACTGGTACCTCGTGCAAAAGCGCCAGCCCAAGCTCCCGAAGCGCGCGGAGCGCCTCGCCGAAGCGGGGCAGATCCTGCGCGCGCGACTCAACTTCCAGGGCACGACGCTGGGTTTTTCCACCGAGCGCCGCGACGCGCTGTGGTGGCTCATGATCTCGGCGGACGTCAATGCCAACAAGCTTCTCGTCGCGGTCAACGACGTTCCGGCGTGGAAGGACGACATGCCGCGGCTGGTGCGCGGCTCGCTCGGCCGCATGCAGCGCGGGCGCTGGAACACCACCGTCGCCAATGCCTGGGGAGTGGTCGCGCTGCGCAAGTTCTCCGATCGCTTCGAGCGCACGCCGGTCACCGGCGTGACCGCGGCGGCGCTGGGCGAGCAGGTCGTGAAGCACGTTTGGCGACCCGACGACGGCGCTGCCGCTTTCGCGCAGCGCCTCGCGTGGCCGATCGCGAAAGAGAACGTCGGGGTCGCGCACGACGGTACCGGCGCACCGTGGGTCACCTTGCGCAGCATCGCCGCCATCCCGCTCACCGAGCCGCTGTCGTCGGGGTATCGCATCACCCGCAGCGTCGCGCCCGTGCAGCAGCAGGTGGCGGGCGAATGGCGGCGCGGCGACGTCGCGCGCATCACCCTCGAGGTCGAAGCGCAGTCGGACATGACCTGGGTCGTCGTCGACGATGCGTTGCCTGCCGGCGCCACCGCGCTCGGCCGTGGCCTGGGCGGCGACTCGACGATCGCCACGCACGGCGAGCGCCGGCAGGGAGCGGTCTGGCCCGCCTTCGAGGAGCGCACCTTCACGTCGTATCGGGCGTACTTCCGCTACGTGCCCAAGGGGCGCTTCGTGACCTCGTACACGGTGCGCCTCAACAACCCCGGCACCTTCGGCCTGCCCCCCACGCGGGTGGAAGCGATGTACGCGCCGGAGATGTTTGGCGAGATGCCGGTGCCGCCGTGGACGGTCGCGCCATGAAGCGTCGTCCGTTGCCCGTGGCGCGGGTTTGCAATATGGCCTCGTGGGTGGCGATCGCGGTGGGGATGGGCGCCGCCGTGGCGACCGGCGCTGCACGTTCACCAGATCCCGCAGGGCACGCAACCGCAGTGAGTGCTCGCTTATGGGACTCCGGCAGCGTTGCCCCACCGGCCTTTGCCGCCGTACGCGAGGAGGTACCCGCGACGATGGCGCCCCTTCTCGACCGCCACGGCATCGAACTCGGCCAGGTGCGTGTCGACGCTACCGTGCGGCGCTTGGACTGGACGCCGCTCGCGGAGATCTCGCCTGCCTTGCAGGCGGCGCTCATCGCCGGCGAGGACAAGCGCTTCTACGCGCACGCGGGTGTGGACTGGCCCGGCCTCGCCGTCGCCGCCTGGGACAGCTTGTGGCGGGCCACCGACGGACGGCGCGTACGCGGCGGGTCGACGCTCACCATGCAGCTTGCCGCTCTCCTCGACCCGGGGCTCAGAGCCGCCGGCAGCGAGCCGCGGGCGATCGGCCAGAAATGGGACCAGATCGCGGCGGCGCAGGCGCTCGAGCGCGCGTGGTCGAAGGCCGAGATCCTCGAGGCGTACCTCAATCTCGTCGCGTACCGCGGCGAGCTGGTCGGGATTCGTGCCGCATCCCGCGGCCTCTTCGGCAAGGCGCCGGCGGGTCTCGATGCGCGGGAAGCGGCGATCCTCGTGGCACTCCTGCGCGCTCCCGGCGCGCAGCCCGCCATGGTGGCGCAGCGGGCGTGCGCCGTGGCGACGGCCGCGGGGTCGGACTCTCCCTGCGAGGCGATCCGCGCGCGCGCGAGCGTCGCGCTGGCCGGCGGCTACCGCGCCGCGCCGCACGCGGGCAGCGCGCCGCACCTCGCCGCCAAGCTCGCGTGGACGGGTGCGGCGGCGCTCGTCACGACGCTCGATGCCGAACTCCAGCGCTTCGCCGTCCGCGCGCTGCACGCCCGCCTCACCGACCTTGCCGGGCGTGGCGCCGAAGACGGCGCGATCGTCATCCTCGACAACGCGAGCGGGGACGTGCTCGCCTACGTCGGCAGCAGCGGCAAGTTGTCGCGCGCCCCGGCGGTCGACGGCGCCGCCGCGCCGCGGCAGGCGGGATCCACCTTGAAGCCCTTCCTCTACGCACGCGCCATCGACGACCGCGTGCTCACCGCAGCCTCGCTCGTCGACGATTCGCCGCTCGCGATCGCCACCACCCGTGGCGCCTACGTCCCCCAGAACTACGATCGTAGCTTTCACGGCGCGGTGAGCGTGCGGGCGGCACTCGCGGGCTCGCTCAACGTCCCGGCGGTGCGCACGGCGGAACTCATCGGCGTTGCGCGCGTGTACGACGACTTGCGCGATCTTGGCTTCGATACGCTCATCGAGGACGCCGACCACTACGGCGCGGCGCTTGCGCTGGGCGGCGCCGACGTCACGCTGGTGGCACTCACCAATGCGTATCGCGCGCTCGCCAACGGTGGCGTGTGGGGTCCCACCCGTCTGCGGCGCGGCGCGCCACACGACGTCGAGCCGAGGCGGGTCTTCCGGCCGGAGGCCGCGTTCATCGTCGCCGACATCCTCGCCGACCGCGGGGCGCGTGCCGGCACCTTCGGCCTCGACAATCCGCTCGCCACGCGCGTGTGGAGCGCGGTCAAGACGGGCACGTCGAAGGACATGCGCGACAACTGGTGCGTCGGTTTCACTTCACGCTACACGGTCGGTGTGTGGGTCGGCAATTTCTCGGGTGCGCCGATGCACGACGTGTCGGGCATCGCAGGCGCCGCACCCCTCTTTCGCGACCTCGTTCACTACCTCCATCGCGACGACCCTTCGGCGGTACCGCACGCGCCGCCCGGCGTCGTCGCGCAGAGGGTGACCTTCGAGCCGCCGATCGAGCCGCCGCGACGCGAGTGGTTCGTGCGCGGGACGGCGATGAGTGCCGTGCGTGCGGTGACGAGCGACGACGAGGCGGCACTCACCCCGCGCATCCGCTATCCGGCTCCCGGCACGCTGGTGGCGCTCGACCCCGACATTCCGCCGGGACACCAGCGCGTCCTGTTCGTTGCCGCGCCGGGGACGCCGGAGTTGCGCTGGCGGATCGACGGCGAGCTGCTGGACTCCACCGGCCCGCGCGTCGCGTGGCCGCCGGTGGGCGGGCGCCACCACGTCGTCCTCGAGGATGCGCGAGGTGCGGCGCTGGCGAGCGTCGACTTCGAGGTGCGCGGCGGCGTCGCGCGCGAGTGAGCGCCTGCTCGCAGCCGAAGGCGACGTCAGGAGGTCTTGCGCGTGCCCGCGGTCTTGCGCGCGGCGCCCTTGGTCGCCGTCGGCTTGGCGCTCGCGGTGCGCACCGTCGGTGCCTTTGGTGTCCGCGTCGTCCGGGCAACGGGCTTCGTCGCGGTCTTCGCTGTCTTGGCCGCGGTCTTCGTCGCCGCCTTGGCGGCCTGCTGCGTCAGGTCCGGCGCGCGCGCCGCGCCGTCCACGGTGCGCCGCGCCCCACGCGGGGGTGTTGCCTTCGCCTTGCTCGCGCGCGTGGCGCTGCCGCTACGGCCGGACTTCGCCGCGAGGAGTTCCACTGCCGCGTCGAGCGTGATCGACTCGACGCTCTGATCCGCGGGTAGCGTCGCGTTGACGCTGCCATGCTTCACGTAAGGACCATAGCGGCCGGAGAAGAGCTCCACCGGCTGGCGATCA
The DNA here is from genome assembly GCA_020852555.1 of Burkholderiales bacterium. Taxonomy (GTDB): domain Bacteria; phylum Pseudomonadota; class Gammaproteobacteria; order Burkholderiales; family Casimicrobiaceae; genus VBCG01. Next base: position 18,239 of record JADZAQ010000265.1, on the reverse strand, counting down.
CGCGGATGCGGCCCGAGCACCCGTAGCGCCGCCGCGCCACGCGGACCGCGGGCCTTGGCGGGATCGCGCGGCTCGAATTCGAAGCCGACCTTGCCATCGGGTTGCACGACGAGGAATGCCGAGAACGGACGCCGCGTGCGGGTGGACACGAACTGCAGGAGATCGGTCTTGCGCTGCGTGAGGAGCTTCTTCATCTGCTCGGGCTCGATCGCGCGCATGAGGATCGTGCGGCCGCTGCGGAAGTCGCAGGTCCGGTCGGGACCGACCGCCTTCTCGCACACGTAGGCGTTGCCATGCTCGTAGACGTTGCCTGCGCACTTCGGGCAGGGTCCGAGCGGCGTCTGCGCCGAGAAGTCGGGCGCCTCGCCGTCGTCGCCGGCGTCGTCGTTCCCGAAATCGAACACCACCTCGTCATCGTCGTTGAGCTTGAGCGTCGCCGAGAAAGGGCGCCCCATCTTGCTGCGGAAACCGTCGAGCGGCCCGACCACGCGCTCGCGCAGCAGTTGATCGGCCTCCTGAGGCTCGATCTGGCGCCCGCCCATGATCTTCCAGAATGCGAAGTCGCACGCGGGATTCGTGCACTGGAACTTCTTGTACTTCTCGTGGACCTCGCCGCTGCACTTGGGGCAGCGCGTCACGAGCGTGGCGAAGTCGCCGGGAATCGTGTCGCTCTCGTAGTTCTTGGCCTGGCCGACGATGTGCTCGGTCATCGCCACGATCTCGCGCATGAACTCGGGACGCGCGAGGTGTCCGCGCTCCATCTGCGCGAGCTTGAACTCCCATTCGGCGGTGAGCTCGGGCGAGAAGAGCTCGGGCACGCCCAGGCCGTGCAGGAGCGTCATCAGCGAGAACGCCTTGGCGGTGGGGGTGAGCTCCTTGCCTTCGCGGTGGATGTAGCGCTCGGCAATGAGGCCCTCGATGATCGACGCGCGCGTGGCCGGCGTGCCGAGGCCCTTCTCGCGCATCGCCTCGCGCAGCTCGTCGTCCTCGATCGACTTGCCGGCGCCTTCCATCGCCGAGAGCAGCGTCGCTTCGCTGAAGCGCGGCGGCGGGCGGGTGACGAGTTCGTTCGCCTCGACGCGCTCGGTGGCGACCACTTCTTCACCCACGAACGAGCGCTTGCGCGCGGTCTCGCCCCCATCCTCGGCCGCGGCCGCCCGCCTGCCTGCCGCCCCGGCGCGGGCCGCTTCGGTCACTTCGCGCACGCGCACCGGCACGAGCGTTGCCTCGTCACCCTGCGCTTCCTTGCCGTACACCGCGAGCCAGCCCGGATCGACGAGCACCTTGCCGTCGGTGCGGAACGGCTCATCGGCGACGCGCGTGATGCGCGTCGTCTCCAGATACTGCGCGGCGGGATAGAACGCGGCGAGGAAGCGGCGCACGACGAAGTCGTAGAGCTTGGCCTCGACCTCGCTGAGATGCTTGGGATGCGCGAGCGTGGGAATGATCGCGAAGTGATCGGAGACCTGCGCATTGTTGAAGATGCGACGGTTTGGCACGACCCAGTTCTTCTTCAGGATCTCGCGGGCGTGACGGCCGAAGGTGTTGGTCTCGCCCAATCCCTCGAGGGTTTGCCTGACGGCGCCCAGATAGTCTTCCGGCAGCGCCCGCGAGTCCGTGCGCGGATAGGTGAGGACCTTGTGCTTTTCGTAGAGCGCCTGCGCGATCGATAGCGTGGTGCGCGCCGAGAAGCCGAAGCGGTTGTTCGCTTCGCGCTGCAGCGTGGTGAGGTCGTACAGCTGCGGGGCGATCCGGCTCGACGGTCGCGATTCCTCGGTGACGTCGCCTGGCTTGCCCGCGCACTTGGCGACCAGCGCCTTGGCGCGCGTCTCGTCGAAGAGGCGCTCGGCCTTGCGGTCGGGATCGTCGTCGGTGCGGCGCCACTTCTCGTCGAACCAGCGGCCCTGGTATTCGCCCGCCTCGGCCTTGAAGGTGCCGATGACTTCCCAGTACTTGCGCGGGACGAACGCTCGGATCTTCGCCTCGCGTTCGACCATGATCGCGAGGGTCGGTGTCTGCACTCGGCCTACCGTCGTCAACTGGAAGCCGCCGGACTTCGAATTGAACGCCGTCATCGCGCGGGTGCCGTTGATGCCGACCAGCCAGTCGGCCTCCGAGCGGCACTTGGCCGCATCGGCGAGCGGCAGCATCTCGGCGTCGCCGCGCAGCCGCGCGAAGCCGTCGCGGATGGACGCCGGCATCATCGATTGCAGCCACAGCCGCTTGATCGGCTTCGTCGTCTTCGCGTACTGCGCGATGTAGCGGAAGATGAGTTCGCCCTCGCGCCCGGCGTCACAGGCATTGACGAGCGACGTCACGTCCTTGCGCTTGATGAGCTTCAGGAGCGTCTTCAGGCGGTTCTCGTTCTTTTCGATGGGCTTCAGCGCAAAGTGCGACGGCAGCGCCGGCAGGTGCGCGAACGTCCACTTGCCACGTTTGACCTCCTCCTCCTCCGGCATCCCGATCTCCAGGAGGTGCCCCACCGCCGACGAGATGACCGCGGTGTCGCTCTCGAAGTAGTCGTCGTGGCGCGTGAAGCCGCCGAGCGCCTTCGCGATGTCCGCGGCCACGGACGGTTTTTCGGCGATGATCAACGATTTGGACACGGTATTGGCAAGCCTCCGCGAGATTGGCCCCCCGATCATGAAGCGCGCGGAGAGGTCGAAGGGACCGGAATACTACCCTACGGTTCCGCCGGTGCCGGAAGCGGCGGCTGACGGCCTATCCGTGGCGCCGTTGCCAGCGGCCCCCGGGAAGGCTGCCGGCGGCGCCGGCAAGCTCGAGCGCGCTCAACTGCGCGGCAACCGCCGCCGCGGAAAGTCCGGTGCGCCCCACGAGCGTATCGACGTCGACCGGATCCTCGCCAAGGGCGGCCAGCACCGCCCTCGCGCAGATGGGTCCGGACCCTGCCGAACGCAACTCGGGCGCCGCATCGTGCGGCACGTCGACGCCGGTCCAATTGGGCGTAAACCCCAGTTCTTCCAGCACATCTTGCGCGGTCTCGACCAGCTTGGCGCCGTCCCGAATGAGCCGGTGGCAGCCTTTGGACAGCGGGGAATGGATCGACCCCGGCACCGCGAACACCTCCCGCCCCTGCTCGCCGGCCAGCCGGGCAGTGATGAGTGATCCCGATCTGAGGGTGGCTTCGACCACGAGCACGCCGCGTGCAAGGCCGCTGATCAGCCGATTGCGACGCGGAAAATGGTATCCGCGCACGGGCGTGCCGGGCGGAAACTCGGAAACGAGGAGCCCGCGCTCGGCGATGGCGTGCGCGAGCGCCCGGTGTGCGGCCGGATACACGCGGTCGAGTCCGGTGCCCATCACCGCGATCGTCGAGCCGGCACCGTCGAGGGCGCCTTCGTGCGCCGCGCCGTCGATTCCCGCCGCGAGCCCCGACACGATCGTCACGCCCGCGGCGGCCAGCGCGCCGGCGAAGCCGCGTGCATTGTCGAGTCCTTGCGGCGTCGCGCGGCGGCTGCCGACGATGGCGAGCGCGGGCCGCCGCAGGAGCTCGGTGCGACCGATGACGTAGAGGACCGCCGGCGCGTGGCCGAGCTCGAGCAGCGCCGGGGGATAGCGGGGATCGTCCCAGGCGACGATGTCGTGGCCGGGTACGGCGAGCCAATCGAGCGCGCGGGCGAGTTCGGCGGGTGGCGGCGCGGCGAATGCAGGTTCGGCCGCCGCGGCGATGGCGGCTCGTTGCGCCCGCGTCGCCGCGAGCACCGCACTGGCGCTGCCGAAGGTCCGCAGCAGCGCCACGAGCGCCGGCACCGGGATGCCGCGCAGCGACAGTTCGACCCAGGCGCGCCGCTCCTCATCGTCCATGACCGCGAAGTATGCCGCGATGCCGGGTGCCGCGGCATCGGACCGACGGTCGAGGCGCGAAGTGCCGACCAACGAACGCGACGTTGCGCGGTGGACGGGCGGCCTCGAGGCGGGTTCCGGCGTGCCGGTAGCGCGGCGCAGGGCCTTCGTTACGGCGTGCGCGCGTAGTCGCCGGGGCGCACCGGCTCGGTCGTGTTGAGGAGGACCGCGAACGCCACTCGATCGAAGGTGCGAAAGACGAAGAGGAGCCCGGTGCGCTCGTCCGCCGCCTGCACGTATTCGCGCGGAGTGAAGACGGTCGTGGGATCGAGGTAGCGCAGGATGATCGTCTGCTGGCGCGACGGCCGCGGATCCTCGATCGGCGCATTGACCCGGTACACGGCGAGCACGTTGCCGACCTCGAGACCGTCGGCGGTGCCCTTGTCGAGCGTGACGATGCCGCCGCGGGCGGCCTCGAGCCCGCCGAACGGGACCCGCAGGATGCGCGCGTCGATCGGCGTCGACGGCGCGTGCGGAACGTAGTTGACGAGCGTGTCGCGCGGTGCGGGCAGCATCCGATCGCCGATCAGGATCTCCTCGACCGCGGATTCGATGCGTACCGTGGAGAGATCGCCGAACTTCTCGACGCGCGCCGTCCCCAGGAACTTGTTCTCGAAGCCCAGCACTTCGGTGCCGTCGAGATTCACGATCGCCCCGGCCGGGCGATAGATGTACCAGAAGTCGCCGGCCTTCGGATCGATGCCGAGCACGTAAACGATGTCGCCGGTGCCGCGGACCACTCGCGCCCGCTCGCGGCCCTGCAGGATCTCGGCCGAGCCTTCGAGGCCGCGCGCGGCGGTGACCAGGGGTCGCGTGAGGTACGGCTCGAGATCGTTCGGCGGGATCGACGGGATCGCCCGACCGGCGAGCGGGCTCACGCGGACCGTCGGCGCGACGACGACCGCGTCGTCGCGGCTGACCGACAGTTGCGGCTCGCCGCCGACGAAGGAGAGCTTGATGACATCGCCCGGATAGATGAGATGCGGATTGCGGATCTCGTCGCGGTTCATCCGCCACAGGTCCGGCCAGCGCCACGGCTCCTTCAGATACTTGCCGGAGATGCCCCACAGCGTATCGCCCTTCTGGACGGTGTACGTCTCGGGTGGACGGTCGACGAGTTGCAGGTTCTGCGCTTGCGCGCCGACCACGCCCAGGAGCGCGACGGCGGCGATGCGCAATGCCATGGTAAACTGTTGAAGCATAACGCCTCTTTTCTTCGCGCGAGATGCGGTTGCAGCCGCCGCCAGGCGGTGGCGGCGGCGCCGGTCGACGATGCAAGCACGATGCGCGCCCGGCGCGATGCACCGCGCCGGTCTGGCGATCACCGACTTGCCATCGTCCTAAACCGCCACAAAATAAGCACTTAAGACGGATTCTGCAACCGGCCTATCGGCTTTGGCAAGCAATGGCGCTCCTCCCCATCCTCGAATACCCCGATCCGCGTCTTAGAAAAGTTGCAGCACCCGTCACGGCGTTCACGCCCGACCTCGTGCGGCTGGTGCGCGACATGGCCGAGACGATGTATGCGGCGCCGGGCGTGGGCCTCGCCGCGACCCAGGTCGACGTCCACAAGCGGGTTATCGTGATCGACACCTCGGAGGCGAAGGATGAGCTCCTCGTCCTCGTCAACCCGCAGATCATCGCTGCCGAAGGCGAGGCCGAGCACGAAGAGGGCTGCCTGTCCGTCCCCGGGTACTACGACCGCGTCGTCCGTGCGGCGCGAATCACGTTTCGCGCTCACGACGAGCACGGACGGTTGTACGAGCGCCGCGCCGACGAGCTGCTTGCCGTCTGCGTTCAGCACGAAATGGACCATCTGGTCGGCAAAGTCTTCGTCGACTATCTCTCGCCGTTGAAGCGCACCCGCCTGACCGCGAAGCAGCGGAAGAAGCAGCGTCTGGCCGGCTAAGGTGAGCGATTCACCGCGTGCGCCGCTCGCGGCCCTCGGCGGAGGCGCCGCTGGCGCCGCGATGCTGACCGGCGGTTCGGTTGACGAGTCGCCGCTCGCCCGGCTGCGCATCGGCTTCGCCGGCACGCCGCCCTTTGCCGCCGCTGCGCTGGTCGCGATCCGCGCCGCGGGCGGCTCTGTAGAGTTAGTGCTTACTCAGCCCGATCGGCCGAGTGGCCGGGGCATGACCGTCGTTCCCTCGGCGGTGAAGGCGTACGCGGTCGAGCAGGGTCTGCGCATCCTCCAGCCCCCGAATCTCAAGGGCGATGCGGTGCTGACGCCGCTCCTCGGGGTTGCGCTCGACGTGCTCGTGGTTGCCGCGTACGGGCTCATCCTGCCGCCGGCGATCCTCGCCTGGCCGCGTCACGGTTGCCTCAACATCCACGCCTCCCTGCTGCCCCGGTGGCGGGGGGCGGCGCCCATCCAGCGCGCGATCCTCGCCGGCGATCCGACGACGGGGATCACCATCATGCAAATGGATGCGGGGCTCGACACCGGGCCGACGATCGAGGCGAGCACGGTTCCGATCGGCTCGCGCGATACCGCTGGGAGCCTCACCACGCGGCTCGCCGAAGTTGGCGCCGCGGCGATCGTGCGCGTCCTCGCCCGCTTCGCCACCGACGGCGTACTCGTCGCCACTGCGCAACCCGCGGACGGTGCGACGTATGCCGGCAAGATCGGACGCGCCGACGCCGAGCTCGACTGGCGGCGCGACGCGATCGACCTCGACCGGGCGATCCGCGCCTTCGATCCGGCGCCCGGCGCAACCACCGCGCTCGCCGGCGATCCCGTCAAGCTGTGGTCGGCGCTGCCGTTGCCGGGAACCCCCGACATCGCGCCGGGGACCGTCATGGCGGTGGGTCCGGCAGGAGTCGATGTCGCCTGCGGAACCGGCGTCTTGCGCCTCGTCACCGTCCAGCCGGCCGGCGGCAAGCGAATGACCGCGGCGGCGTTTGCCGCCGGTCGTGCGCTGGCCCCGGGCAGCCACTTCGGCACGCGCGGGTAGGACGGTGCAGCAGGAGCAACGCGCCGCGGCGCTGGTCGTTCGCCGGGTCATGGAGGGTCGCACGCTCCCGGTGGCGCTCGCCGACGTGGCGCAGGCCGGCGCACCCGGCAATCCCGCCTTCGTCCGTGAACTCGCGAGCGGTACGTTGCGCCACTGGGGTCGCCTCGCCGCACTCGTGCAGGCGCTCGCACGACGCGAGCCCGCCCCACCGCTTGCCGCGCTCATCGCGGTCGCCTTGTATCAGCTCGACCACACCCGTGCGCCACCGTTCGCCGTCGTCGATCGCGCGGTGGAGGCCGCGGCGACGATCGCGCACGCCGGCGTGAAATCGTTCGTCAATGCGCTGTTGCGACGCTACCTGCGCGAGCGCGAGGCGCTCAATGCCGCGGTTTCGGCGGCGAGCCCGGTCGCCCGCTGGTCGTATCCGCGCTGGTGGATCGGGCGCGTGCAGGCCGATCATCCGGCGTGCTGGGAATCGATCCTCTCCGTCGGCAACGAGCGCCCGCCGCTCACGCTGCGCGTGAATCGGCGCGTCGTCACGCGCGCCGCGCTCGCCGCCGAGTTCGCGTCCCGCGGCATCGAGGTCTTGCCGGTGGGCGAGGCCGGCCTCATCGTGGTCGACCCGCAGCCGGTGGCTGACCTGCCCGGCTTCGCCGACGGCGCGTTCTACGTCCAGGACGCGGGCGCGCAACTCGCCGCATCGCTGCTCGCCGCCACCGACGGCATGCGCGTGCTCGATGCCTGCGCGGCGCCCGGCGGCAAGACGACGCACCTCCTGGAGCTCGCCGATGTCGAACTCGTGGCGCTCGACGCCGATGCAGCCCGCCTCGCCCGCGTGAGCGACAATCTCGCGCGGCTTCGTCTTGCACGGCGCAACGTGACGCTGCGCATCGGCGACGCCGGCGCGCCGCAGGCGTGGTGGGACGCTCGCGCCTTCGACCGGATCCTGGCCGACGTGCCGTGCACGGCGTCCGGCATCGTGCGCCGGCATCCCGACGGCAAGTGGTTGCGCCGCAAGAGCGATCTCGCGACCTTCGCCGCCCAGCAGCAGCGCATCCTCGCCGCGCTGTGGACCGTGCTGGCGCCAGGAGGCGTGCTGCTCTACGCCACCTGCTCGGTGTTCGCGCAGGAAAACGAACGGGTGGTGAACGCCTTCCTCGAAGGCCATCCGGGGGCGTTGCGCGAATCCATCAATCCCGGACCCCTCGTCGCCCACGACGGCGGGCAACTCTTGCCAGCCGGAGAAGGCACAAGCCACAATCAGGATGGCTTCTTCTACGCGCGGTTGCACAAGGCAGCGTAGCGCCGTGTGCAGCCGCGGCCACGACCGCCGCGCGAGGCGCGGTTGCGCGCGGCTCGTGCCGGCATCGTCGACGCTCTCCACCGGCATGGTGCCTTCTTTCGCTTCCGCCCGCCCGCACATCGCACGACCTGCACCGCCGCGGTGGGCGGCACTGGTCGCGTTCGTCATCGGCGCCACGCTCGCGCTGTGGCTGCCCGTCGTGCACGCCGACACGATCGCCGTCAAGACAGCCGAACTGCGCATCGAGGACGGCGAGGTGCTGCTGACCGCCGATTTCGACTTGAGCGTGAACGCCACCCTCGAGGATGCGCTGCAAAGCGGCATTCCGCTCTATTTCGTGCTCGATTTCGAGCTGACGCGCCCGCGCTGGTATTGGTTCGACGACAAGGTCGTGCAATCGTCGATCACCTATCGCGTGTCGTACACCGCGCTCACGCGCCAGTATCGGGTCAGCAGCGGCTTGCTCGCACAGACGTTCAATACGCTCGAGGAGGTGCAGCGCTACGTGGGGCGCGTCACCTCGCGGCCCGTCGTCTCCGCATCGGCGCTGACCAAGGATGCTCGCTACGACGCGGCCGTGCGCCTGCGGCTCGACGTCAACCAGCTCCCGAAGCCTTTCCAGGTGAATGCGCTCGCCTCGCGCGAATGGACGCTCGCTTCGGACTGGCACCGCTGGACCTTCGTCCCATGACCGGTCGCCTCCCAGGAAGGCACGGGCTGCGCTGGCTCCTGCTCGCGTCGGCGTCGCTGTCGACGATCGGCGTGTTCCTGCTCGCGACCGCCACGTCCAACACGAGCCTCTTCGCGACCGGCTACGACACGCTGCTCATTGTCAACGGCGTGCTGATCGGCTTGCTCATGCTCGTCGTCGGCTCGCAGCTGTGGCGGTTACGGCGGCGTCGCCGCAAGGGAGTGTTCGGCTCGCGGCTCGCGGTGCGGCTGGTGCTGCTCTTCGCGGTCGTGGCAATCCTCCCCGGCGCGCTCGTCTACGCGGTGTCGGTGCAGTTCATCGGGCGCAGCATCGAGAGCTGGTTCGACGTGCGCGTCGAACGTGCGCTCGAGGGCGGTCTCGCCCTGGGGCAGCGGACGCTCGACTATCTCCTGAAGGACGCGGTGCACCGAGCGACGCAGATGGCGGTCTCGCTCGCCGACAGCGGCGCCAACCCGGCGACCGCGCTCGGCCGCGCCGCCGAGCAGGCGAATGCCTACGAGGCCGCGCTCTTCTCTCCGTCCGGCGCGACGATCGCCGTCGCGGGCACCGGCGCGTCGCACGCCACGCCCGAGCCGCCGCCGCTCGCGGCGCTGCGTCTCGCGCGGCTCCAGCAGGCGTATTCGAAGATCGAACAGACCGCCGACGGCGGACTCCAGCTGCGCGTCGTGGTCGCGGTGAACACCGACGACGGCTTGAACCCGCTGCGCCTGCTGCAGCTCGTCGAGCCGGTGCCGAAGGCGCTCGCGCAGGATGCCGAGCGCGTCCAGGCGGGGGTGCGCGACTATCGCGAGCTCACGTTCTCGCGCAGCGCGCTCAAACGCCTGTACGCGCTGACGCTGACCTTGACGCTGCTCCTCGCGCTCACCTCGGCGCTCGGTCTCGCCGTCGTCCTCTCGGAGCGCTTCGCGGCGCCGCTGGGGCTGCTCGCCGAAGGCACGCGCGCCGTCGCACAGGGCGACTTCACGCGCCGCCAGCCGGTGGTTTCGCGCGACGAGCTGGGGGTGCTCACGCAGTCGTTCAACACGATGACCGAGCAACTCGCGCAGGCGCGCGAGCGCGAGGAGGAGAGCCGGCGCGCGATCGAGACGACGAGCGCGTACCTCGAGAGCATCCTCGGCAACCTGTCGACGGGCGTGCTCGTCCTCGACGAGGCGCACCGCCTGCGCATGGTCAATCCGAGTGCGGCGGTCATCCTGCAGCAGCCGGTCGCCGAACTCGTCGATTTGCCGCTCACCGAGTGGGTCGCACGGCAATCGGCGCTCGGTCCTTTCGCCAATCTCGTCGCCGAGGGCTTTCACGGCAGCCACGACGGCCACTGGCAGAAGGAAGCCGCCGTCACGGTCGCGAACCTCTCGCGTACCCTGCTCATGCGCGGCACGCGCCTGCCCGGCTCCGCCGGTAGCGGCGGCTACGTCGTCGTGTTCGACGATGTCTCCGAACTCGTCCAGGCGCAGCGCGACGCCGCGTGGGCCGAGGTCGCAAGGCGGCTCGCGCACGAGATCAAGAATCCGCTCACGCCGATCCAGCTCTCCGCCGACCGGCTCGCCGTCAAGCTCGCACCGAAGCTCGACGGCGCCGACGCCGAAACGCTGCGGCGTGGTACGCAAACGATCGTCTCACAGGTGAGCGCGATGAAGCACATGGTCGACGACTTCGCGGTCTACGCACGCCAGCCGCGTCCGGGACAGTTCACCCGGGTCGACCTCGGCGGGCTTCTGCTCGACGTGCTTGCGCTGTACGACGACCTCGGGTCGTCGGTTGCGTTATCCTTGCCGGATGCGCCCGTCTTCATCCAGGGCGAACCCACCCGCCTGCGCCAGGTGCTCCACAATCTCCTCTCGAATGCGATCGAAGCCCAGGTCGAGACGGCAAGTCCACGTTTTGCGATCGGGCTCACCGTCCGCGCGGGCGAGGCGCGGCTCTCCGTCCAGGACGCCGGACCCGGCTTCCCGGAGAAGGTCCTCGTGCACGCCTTCGAGCCGTACGTCACCACCAAGGCGAAGGGAACGGGATTGGGGCTCGCCATCGTGAAGAAGATCGTCGATGAGCACGCCGGACGGGTCACGCTCGCCAACGCACCACAGGGCGGGGCCTGCGTGACGGTCATCCTCCCGGCAGCGGAGGCAGGCGGACCCGTCGCGGCGGCGTGAGCGAGTCCTTTCCGAATATCATGGCGCAAGCGAAGGAAGTCCTCATCGTCGACGACGAAGTCGGCATCCGCGAACTGCTCTCGGAGATCCTGCAGGACGAGGGCTATCGCGTTGCGCTCGCGGAGAATGCCGGCGAGGCGCGCGCGTATCGCCAGCGGCAGCAGCCCGCGCTCGTCCTGCTCGATATCTGGATGCCCGACACCGACGGGGTCACGCTGCTGCGCGAGTGGGCGGCTAACGGGCTCCTCACGATGCCGGTGGTGATGATGTCGGGTCATGGCACGATCGAGACCGCGGTCGATGCGACCCGGATCGGGGCCTTCGACTTCCTCGAGAAGCCGGTCGGGCTGCAGAAGCTCCTGACGACGATCACACGGGCGTTGAAGAGCGCGGCGGTGCAGGAGCCACGGCGTGTTTCGCTCGCCGCGCTGGGCGCGAGTACCGCGATCCGCGAGACCGAGCGCGGTCTCGAGCAACTGCTCGCCGGTCGGCGTCCGATCCTGATCCTGGGCGAGCCCGGCACCGGGCACGATCTCGCGGCGCAGGCGCTGCGTATGGCGGAGGCGCCGTTCGTCACCTTGTCCGCCGGTGCGCAAAAGCTCACGACGAGTCCGCTCACGCTGCTCGAGGAAGCGCGTGAGGGCGTGCTCTACTGCCTGGAGATCGGCCAGTACTCGCGGCTGGAACAGAAGAGCCTCGCGTTCCTCGTCCCGAAACTCGACAAGCAGAGTGTCACCCTCGTGTGCACGAGCAGCGAGCCGCTCGGCAACCTCGCGGCGGAGGGCAAGTTCGATGCTGCGCTCCTCGCGCTGCTCTCGACGGGGGTCGTGATGCTACCGCCGCTGCGCAAGCGTCGCGAGGACATCCCACCGCTCATCGAGCGCTACTGGCGCGAGGCGTCGCGCGATGCTCCCGCCGCGCCGCTCCTCGCAGTGTTGCCTCCGGCGGCGCTCACCGCATTGTCGAACGCCTACTGGCCCGGCAATCTCGACCACCTCGCGAGCTTCGTCAACAACCTCGCGCTCCTGCCCGGCGAGATCACCGCCGAGCACGTGAAGCGCGTTCTCGGCGAAGCCGCGACGCCCAATCCGGCTCCGGCGCCGGAGATCACGTCGCGGTTCTTCGACATGCCGCTGCGCGAAGCGCGCGAAGCGTTCGAGCGCATCTACTTCGAGCAACTCCTCGGCCGCGAGCAGAGCAACATGAGCAAGGTGGCCGAGCGCGCCGGACTCGAGCGCACGCACCTGTACCGCAAGCTCAAGCAACTCAATATCCGTTTCTCGCGGCGTACGGACGACAGCGTGTAACCCCGATCGCCCGCCGCTGGCGAGCGAAGACACGTCTTGAGCGCAGCCCCCGCCGATCGCAAGACCTCCGCTGCCCTTGTCGTCGGCGCCATCGGCGTCGTGTATGGGGATCTCGGCACGAGTCCGCTGTACGTGCTGCGCACGGCGTTCGCCGGCGAGCACGCGTTGCCGGCGACTCCGGACAATGTCTACGGCGTCCTCTCCGCCGTCTTCTGGTCGCTCATCGTGATCGTGACGCTGAAGTACATCACGCTCATCATGCGCGCCGACAACAACGGCGAAGGCGGCATCCTCGCACTGACGGCACTGGTCTCGCGCGGGCTCGCGCGCGGCGAGACGCGCCGCTGGTGGCTCGTCGGGCTCGGCATCTTCGGTGCCGCGATGTTCTATGGCGACGGGATGATCACGCCGGCGATCTCGGTGCTGTCGGCCGTCGAGGGGCTCGAGGTCGCCGCCCCGGCGCTGCATCCGTACATCGTGCCGATCACGCTCGTCATCATCGCCGCGCTGTTCGGCATCCAGAAGCACGGCACGGCACGCGTTGGCATGTTCTTCGGCCCCGTGATGCTGTTCTACTTCGCCGTGCTCGCGCTGCTCGGCGTCGCGCAGATCGTCGAGCAGCCGGCCATCCTCGGTGCGCTCGATCCGCGCCACGCCTGGCGTTTCTTCACGACGACGCCGCTCGCCGCCTTCATCTCGCTGGGCGCGGTGGTGCTGGCGCTGACCGGAACCGAGGCGCTGTGCGCCGACATGGGCCATTTCGGCCGGACGCCGATCCGCCGCGCGTGGCTCATGCTCGTGCTGCCCGCGCTCTTGCTCAACTACCTCGGCCAGGGCGCGCTCCTGGTCGCGCAGCCCGATGCGATCAGGAACCCGTTCTACCTCCTGGCCCCGGCATGGGCGCTCCTTCCGCTCGTCGTTCTGGCGACCTGCGCCACGGTGATCGCCTCGCAGGCGGTGATCTCGGGAACGTACTCGCTCACGCGCGCGGCGATCCAGATGGGCTACTGCCCCCGCCTCAAGATCGAGCACACGTCCGAGCGGCAAATCGGCCAGATCTACGTGCCGTTCGTCAACTGGTCGCTGTTCGTCGCCGTGGTGCTCCTCGTCGTCGCCTTCCGCAAGTCGGACAATCTCGCCGCCGCGTACGGCATCGCCGTGACCCTCGCGATGATGATCGACTCGATCCTGATCTTCGTCGTCATGCGGCGGCTGTGGAAGTGGCCCGCGGTGACCGCCGTCGCCATCGCTGCCCCGCTGCTCGCGATCGATCTGGGATTCCTCGCGTCGAATTCGCTCAAGATCATCGAGGGCGGGTGGTTCCCGCTCGCGATCGGGGCGGTGGTGTTCACGCTCCTCACCACGTGGAAGCGCGGTCGGATGCTCCTCATGGATCGCCTGTCGAGCGATGCACTGCCGCTCGACCTCTTCATCCAGAGCATCGAGGTATCGCCACCCACGCGCGTCGAGGGCACCGCGGTGTTCATGACATCCTCGCCTAACCTCGTACCGCACGCGCTGCTGCACAACCTCAAGCACAACAAGGTGCTTCACGAGCGCGTCGTGTTCCTGACGATCGTCATCCGCGACATTCCGTACGTCACCGCCGACGACCGCATCGAGATCAAGCAACTCGGCGCGGAGTTCTACCAGGTGGTCGCGCACTACGGATTCAAGGAGAATCCCGATGTCCCCGATCTCCTCGTGGATGCGGGCCGCAAGGGCCTGTCCTTCGAGATGATGGAGACGAGTTTCTTCGTATCGCGCGAGACGCTCATCCCCACGGTGTCGCCCGGCATGGCGCTGTGGCGCGAGCGACTCTTCGTGTCGATGTCGAAGAACGCAGTCAAGGCGAGCGAATTCTTCGGGATCCCGACCAACCGGGTGGTCGAGCTCGGGACGCAGGTCGAACTCTGACGGCGCTCGACCTGCGGCCGCGTACGTTACATCGCGCTCGCCATCTGCGTGCGCATCGTCTTCATCGCCTTGCTCTCGATCTGGCGGATCCGCTCCGCCGACACGCCGTATTCGTCGGCGAGATCCTGCAAGGTCGCGGCGTCGTCCTCGCGCAGCCAGCGCGCCTCGATGATCCGGCGGCTGCGATCGTCGAGCTTGGCAAGCGCGCTCCGCAGGCCTGTGCTGCGGTTGCGCGCCGTCTCCGCGCGCTCGAGGATCTGCGCCGGCTCGTCCTCGCTATCGGTGAGGTAGGCGATCGGCGAGACGAAGTTCTCCTCGTCGCCCGGCGTGGGGTCGAGCGCCACGTCGCGCCCGCCGAGACGCATTTCCATCTCGACGACCTCTTCCGGCTTGACCCCGAGGTCCTTGGCGATCGCCTTGGCTTCGGCGACCGACAGCGCCGCGGTGCTGGCCTTGAGGCTGCGCAGATTGAAGAAGAGTTTGCGCTGCGCCTTGGTGGTTGCGATCTTCACGAGCCGCCAGTTGCGCAGGATGTATTCGTGCATCTCGGCGCGGATCCAGTGCAACGCGAACGACACGAGCCGCACGCCGCGTTCCGGATCGAAGCGGCGCACCGCCTTCATGAGCCCGATGTTGCCTTCCTGGATCAGGTCCGCTTGCGGCAAGCCGTACCCCAGGTAATTGCGCGATACGGCGACCACGAGCCGCAGATGGGAGAGCACGAGTTGGCGCGCGGCGCCAAGATCGCCGCTTTGCTTGAGTTCACGGCCGAGCGCCGTCTCCTGCTCCGGTGTGAGCAACGGGAACCGGTTGACCGCCTGAATGTAGTGGTCGAGGCTGCCCAGCGAAGTCGGGGTGGGGAATGCCAGGGTCGTATTCGTCATGGCTTGTGTCTCCTCGTCTCGTATCGTCGTTGTGGCACCACACGCCAGGAACCACCTCGTCGAATCCGCCCGTCGTGTGATGTCATTTTAGCACTCGCCAAGTTAGAGTGCTAACAAGGGGGGATGGTTCCCGACTGATTTGGTCGGGTGTTCAGGGATTCTGCGACGTTAGGCGTCCCGCATCGGCGATCGTTCACCTGGCGCGGGGTGTTGCGACGCAGGGCGCCGTAGAGGGACGGGGGCGCGCTGGCGGCGGATCCGTGGCGGCGTCAGTTGTCGGCGGGCAGCAGCGCGTCGACGAAATCCCGGGCGACGAACGGTTGCAGGTCATCGAGGCCTTCGCCCACCCCGATGAATTTGAGCGGAACGGGGTGCTGCTTGGCGATCGCCGCGACCACGCCCCCCTTGGCGCTGCCATCGAGCTTGGTGACGATGAGCCCGGTAAGCCCCGCGGCCGCGTCGAAGGCCTTGACCTGCGCGAGCGCATTCTGGCCGGTATTGGCATCGACGACGAGCAGGACCTCGTGCGGCGCGCCTTCCTGCGCACGGCCGATCACCCGCTTGACCTTGCGCAGTTCCTCCATGAGATGCCCTTGCGTCGGCAGCCGGCCGGCGGTATCCGCGAGGACGACGTCGATGCTGCGTGCCTTGGCGGCATTGACCGCATCGAACATCACCGAGGCTGCATCGCCGCTCGTTTGCTGGATCACCGCGACGCCGTTGCGCTCGCCCCAGGCGGCGAGTTGCTCGCGCGCCGCCGCGCGAAAGGTATCCCCCGCGGCAAGGAGCACGGTGAGCCCCTGCTGCTGCAGCCACTTGGCGAGCTTCCCGATGGAGGTCGTCTTGCCGGCGCCGTTGACGCCCACCAGCATGATGACGAACGGCCGTTCGGCGCCGATCACCAGCGGCCGTTCGAGCGGCGCCACGAGGTCGACGAGCGCCGCCGCGAGTTCGCTGCGCGGATTCGCATCGTCTCCGGCACGCTTCCAACGGCTCTCGAGGTCGGCGATGAGATGCTGCGCGGCATCGACGCCGACGTCGCCCGCGATCAAGGCGTCCTCGAGGTCGGCGAGCGCCTCATCGTCGAGCTTGCGGCGGCGAAAGACGCTGGTCAGCGCGGTGCCGAGCTTGACCCGGGATAGCCCCAGCCCGGCTTTGAGGCGGTCCTTCCAGGAGCGGGCCGGTGCTGCGGCGGCGCTCGCTGTGGCGGCCGGGGCTCGCGCGGGATCGTCACGATCGCCGGCCGTCGCGGGGGCGTCCGCCGTCCCGGCGAGTACCCCCGAGGTCGGCATCGGTGCGCTCTCGGGCCCGGCCCCGAGGGGTCCCGCGGCTTCCGCAGGCAGCGGAGCCGGCGACGCGGGTGCTGTCGCCGGCGCACCCGTGGGCGGAGGCTTCTTTCGGAAGAAATCGAACACGGCAATTCCGGCGGATCGCCGGTGCGCAGCAAAGCTAGAATTCTACCGGTTCACCTCTGTCCGGCCGTCGCGCCCCTTCCCGTGCCCCGCCGCTCCGGCGTCCTTGTACCCCACGTACGCATCATCGGCGGCACGATGCGCGGGCGGATCGTGCGCTTTCCCGCGCGGCCCGGCGTGCGGCCGTCGCCGGACCGCGTCCGCGAGACGCTCTTCAACTGGCTGGGCCAGGATCTGGCGGGCTTTACGACCCTCGAGCTCTTCGCGGGCAGCGGTGTCCTGTCGCTCGAGGCGCTCTCGCGTGGCGCGCGCCTGGCCGTCGCCGTCGATCGCGATCGGGGCAGCGTAGCGGCGCTCGCCGCCACCGCGCGCGAGTTCGGCGCGCCTGGCCTCGAGGTCCATGCGGCCGACGCCAGGGCGTGGCTCACCGCCGAGTCGCGCGATTTCGACGTGATCTTCCTCGATCCCCCCTTTGCCGAGGATCCGTGGTCGTGGCTCCTGCCCGCGTGTCGCGCACGTCTCGCGGCACACGGCTTCATCTACGCCGAGGCGGCGCGCGCGATCGAGCCGCCGGCGGGGCTCGTCGTGCATCGTCAGGCGAGGGCGGGCCAGGTGCATTATCATTTGCTGCACCCGCACAAGGACGCTTCGCCATGACCAAGGTGGTGTATCCCGGCACGTTCGACCCGCTGACGCGCGGCCACGAGGATCTCGTGCGTCGTGCTGCGCACGTCTTCGATCACGTCGTCGTCGGGGTGGCCGACAGCAAGGCCAAGCATCCGCTGTTCACCGCGGACGAGCGCGTCGCGATGGCGCGCGAGGTGCTCGCGCCGATCGCCAACGTCGAGGTCATGGGTTTCTCGTCGCTGCTGATGGATTTCGTGCGCTCGCAGGGTGCGCGCATCATCCTGCGCGGCCTGCGCGCCGTCTCCGACTTCGAGTACGAGTTCCAGATGGCCGGGATGAATCGGCACCTCTATCCCGACGTCGAGACGCTCTTCCTCACGCCGTCGGAGCAGTACACGTTCGTGTCGGCGACGATCGTGCGCGAGATCGCCCGCTTCGGTGGCGACATCTCGCACTTCGTGGACCCGCTCGTCGAGGCACGCATCCGCGCGCGCGTGGCCGAGCGGCCCCAGGGAGACTGACCATGGCGCTCATGATCACCGACCAATGCATCAACTGCGACGTGTGCGAGCCCGAGTGCCCGAACGAGGCGATCTCGCAAGGCGCCGAGATCTATGTGATCGACCCCGCCCGGTGCACCGAGTGCGTCGGGCACTTCGCGACTCCGCAGTGCCGCGAAGTCTGCCCCGTCGATTGCATCCCGGTCGATCCCGACCACGTCGAGGCGCCGGCCGAACTCCAACTGAAGTACGCGGGACTGATGGCCACCAAGCCCGCTGCAGAGACCGTGGGATAGCAGCCTGTCGGACTGGATTTCGCGTTGACCGCCGTCCAGCCGATCGGTGCCGTGCAAAACGAAACGCCACCCGCGGGTGGCGTTTCGTTGCCGACGCGGGGACCGCGTCAGTCGTGCGGGAAGCCCGTTTCGATCGCCGCGTTGCAGGTCCCGGCGCAGTTGTAGTTCCGGAAGTTGAAGTAATAGGTCTGGCCCGGCTGCAAGTTCACGTCGCCGCCAGGACCGACGTTCCAGGCGATCGACGCCGTCATGCCGCCGGTCGAGAAGAACGGGCCCGTGGCGCCGGTCGCGTCGTCGGTGCGGAAGTCGCACG
>JADZAQ010000264.1 GCA_020852555.1 Burkholderiales bacterium | reverse complement strand
TTGCCTTCAGCTTCCTCCAGATTCGCAGTCACCCGCGACACCCTTGCCGTTCGGCTACCACTTCCCCTTGCCGGGTGTGGAGAGGACTTTCACCTCCAAGTACGTGCGCCCTGCCGGGCGCACCAAGCAAGAAGGGCAGCGACCGCTCGCTGCCCTTCCCGTTCGCTGCCGGTGTCGAGCGCCCTACGGCACCAGCACGATCTCCACACGCCGCGCTTCGGCGTCGCTGCCCGAGCCTTCGCTGACGATGGGCTTGACCATGTCGATCCGCTCCTCGGCCACACCCTGCGCCTTCAGGTAGTCGCGCACGGCGAAGGCGCGCTGCTTGGCGAGCTCCTGGTTCTGCTCGAGGTTCCCCGTCGAGTCGTGGTAGCCGGAAATCTTCACCTTCTCCGCCGAGCCCTTGGCCTTGTCGACGAGCGCGGCCAGCTTGGCGGCGGCGTCGTTCGGCATGTCCGTCTTGCCGGTGTCGAAGTAGAGCTTGACGATGCCGATGGTCACCACCGGCGCCGCGGCCGGAGTCGCTGCGGCCGGTGCTGCCGAGACCTTGGCCGCGGGTGCCGCCGGCTTGGCGCTGCCCGTGCCACCGTGCCAGGTGGCGAGCAGCGGCACGATCATCAGCGCCACGATGTTGATGATCTTGATGAGCGGATTGACCGCCGGGCCCGCCGTGTCCTTGTACGGATCGCCGACGGTATCGCCGGTCACCGCTGCCTTGTGCGCATCCGAGCCCTTGCCGCCGAAGTTGCCGTCCTCGATGTACTTCTTCGCGTTGTCCCAGGCGCCGCCGCCGGTCGTCATCGAGATGGCGACGAAGAGGCCGGTGATGATGGTGCCCATGAGGAGGCCGCCCAGCGCCTGCGGGCCGAGCGCCAACCCTACGACCACCGGCACCAGCACCGGCAGGAGAGACGGCACGATCATTTCCTTGATCGCCGCCTTGGTGAGGAGGTCGACCGCCGTGCTGTACTCCGGCTTGCCGGTGCCGTCCATGATGCCCTTGATCTCGCGGAACTGGCGGCGCACTTCGACCACCACCGACCCCGCGGCACGACCCACCGCTTCCATCGCCATCGCGCCGAAGAGGTACGGCACGAGACCACCGATGAAGAGGCCGACGATCACCATGTGATTGGAGAGGTCGAACGTGGTCGCGATGTTCGCGGTTTCGAGCGCGTGCGTGTAGTCGGCGAAGAGGACGAGCGCGGCGAGACCCGCCGAGCCGATCGCGTAGCCCTTGGTCACCGCCTTGGTCGTGTTGCCGACGGCGTCGAGCGGATCGGTGATCGCGCGCACGGAATCGGGCAGATTGCTCATCTCGGCGATGCCGCCGGCGTTGTCGGTGATCGGGCCGTAGGCGTCGAGCGCCACGATGATGCCGGTCATCGACAGCATCGCGGTGGCGGCGATGGCGATGCCGTAGAGGCCCGCGAGCCAGAACGAGACGAGGATCGCCGCACACACCGCGAGCACCGGCCAGGCGGTGGCCTTCATCGACACGCCGATGCCGGCGATGATGTTGGTGGCGTGACCGGTGGTCGACGCCTGCGCGACGTGCTTGACGGGCTTGAAGTCGGTGCCGGTGTAGTACTCGGTGATGATCACCATGAGCGCGGTCAGCACGAGCCCGACCATCGCGGCGCCGAAGAGGCGCAGCGAAGTCAGCGTCGGATCGGCGGCGGTGAAGCCGCCGGTCATGCGATCGGTGATGAACCAGAAGGCGATCGCGGAGAGCACGCCAGCGACGGCGAGGCCCTTGTACAGCGCATTCATGATCTTGCCGCCGGGTGTGGCCTTGACGAAGTAGCAACCGATGATCGAGGCGATGATCGAAGCACCCCCCAGCACCAGCGGATAGAGGACCGCCGCCTCCGCGACCTGCGGCAGCAGCAGCGCGCCCAGCAGCATGGTGGCGACGATGGTCACCGCGTAGGTCTCGAAGAGGTCGGCCGCCATGCCGGCGCAGTCGCCGACGTTGTCGCCCACGTTGTCGGCGATCACCGCCGGGTTGCGCGGATCGTCCTCGGGGATGCCCGCCTCGACCTTGCCGACGAGGTCGGCGCCGACGTCCGCCCCCTTGGTGAAGATGCCCCCACCCAGCCGCGCGAAGATGGAGATGAGCGAGCCGCCGAAGGCGAGGCCCACGAGCGGCTGGATCGTGTGGTGCAGGTCGCTGCCGGTCAGGTGGCTGCCGCCGGTCAGGTACCAGTAGAAGCCGGCAACGCCGAGAAGGCCCAGGCCGACGACCAGCATGCCGGTGATCGCACCACCGCGGAAGGCCACCGCCAGCGCTTCATTGAGGCCGGTGCGCGCGGCTTCGGCCGTACGCACGTTGGAACGCACCGAGACGTTCATCCCGATGTAACCGGCGAGGCCGGAGAGGATGGCGCCGACCGCGAAGCCGACCGCGGTGCGACCACCGAGCGCCCACCAGATGATCACGAAGAGGATCACCCCGACGATGCCGATCGTCATGTACTGCCGGTTCAAGTACGCCTTGGCGCCCGCCTGGATGGCAGCGGCGATCTCCTGCATGCGCGCATTGCCGGCCGGCTTGGCGAGGATCGAGCTGATCCAGACGGCACCGACGACGATGGCGGCGATGGCGCACACCAACGCGATCATGAGTCCTGTGGACATGGCTGACGTTTCTCCCTGAAAGATGCCTTGAAAGTGAGCGTGTGGGTGGATGCCTTCGCGTGGGCATCCTCGGGTGCGCTCCCGGCGAATGGAGCGCTTGCCGGTGACTGGCGCACGCCGCCTTGCCGGGCGAAACGTCCCGGTTATCCTGCCGTTCTACCACCGGCCCGCAGCAAGCGGCGACCCTGCAAAAACGCGCTATTTTGCCAGTTTCCGGGCGACAAAGTCCAATCGATCCTGTCCCCAGAACATTTCCCCGTCGACGACGTAGGTAGGTGCGCCGAAGACGCCGCGCTCGATGGCCTCCTTGGTATGCGCGGCGTAACGCTGCGCGACGCCGGGGGTCTGCGCGCGGTCGGACAGGCTTTGCGCATCGAGGCCGATGCCGTGCGCGACCACGGCGAGCGTCTCCTGGTCGGCGATGTCGCGCTCCTCGTGCCACAGCGCGCGGCCGACCGCACCGGTGAGTGCCAATGCCTGCTCGACGCTCACTTCACCGGCGGCGATGATCCAGCGCGCGGCGAGATCGCCGTTGGCCGGGAAGAACTTCGGCTGGACGTTCAGCGGAATGCCGAGATGCCGGGAAAAGCGGGCGAGTTCGACCAGGCGATACGCCTGCCGCTGCGGTGCCCGCTTGGAGAGTGGCAAGCCGCCGGAGACGGGGAAGACCTCGCCCAGGTTGACGGGCTTCACGTGGACCGTCGCATGGTGCTGGTGCGCGAGATCCACGAAGCGGGCGTGGCCGAGGTAGGTCCACGGCGAGACCGTCGCGAAGTAGTAGTCGATCACGTGAGGGTGTGCCATGAGGCTCTCCGCGGTAAGGGGCGCGCCAGCGCCCGGCGCGCATCGGGTGGACGGCAGCGGCCGGGAAGCAAGGTCCGGAGCGCTGCTACACCTCGAAGGGTGTGTCGAGTTTTTTCGCGACCGCCACGTTCTTCAGCCGCTCGTAGCGCGGCAGGCCGTCCTTGAACGGCGGCGGATCCTCGCCGACCATGAGCGGGCCGAGATACGCGCGCGCCTTGGCGGTGATCCCGTAGCCGTCGCGGGTGATGAAGTCGCGCGGCAGTTTCTTCTCGACGTTGGCGACCTTGGTGAGCGATGCCTCGGTGATCTTCCAGCGGTACGGCCGGTCGGACACGCGGGTGATCGCCGGCATCACCGCATTGCCGCCGGCAAGCGCCATCTCCACCGCCGCCTTGCCCACCGCGTACGACTGCAGGACGTCGGTCTTCGACGCCAAGTGTCGCGCGGCGCGTTGCAGGTAATCGGCGACTGCCCAGTGGTACTTGTACCCCAGGCGCTCCTTGACCAGCCCGGCGATCTGCGGCCCGATGCCGCCCAGTTGCGCGTGGCCGAAGGCATCCTTGGTGCCCGCTTCGGCCATGAGCTTGCCGTCGGCGCCGCGCAGGCCCTCGGACACCCCGACGCAGCAATAGCCCCACTCCTTCACCTTGGCGTCGACCAGGGCGGTGAACTTCGCCTCGTCGAACGGCACTTCGGGAAAGAGCAGCACGATCGGGATCGGCGTATCGGCGCTGTCGGCCATGCCGACCGCCGCGGTGATCCAGCCGGCGTTGCGACCCATCACCTCGAGCACGAACACCTTGGTCGACGTCTTCGCCATCGACGCCACGTCGAACGCTGCCTCGCGCATCGAGGTGGCGACGTACTTCGCGACCGATCCGAAGCCCGGGCAGTTGTCGGTGACGGCGAGGTCGTTGTCGACGGTCTTCGGCACGTGTACCGCTTGCAGCGGATAATCCATCTTCTCCGCGATCTGCGCCACCTTGAGGCAGGTGTCGGCGGAGTCGTTGCCGCCGTTGTAGAAGAAGTAGCCGATGTCGTGCGCGCGAAAAACCTCGAGCAGGCGCTCGTACTGCGCGCGGCTCTCCTCGAGACCCTTGAGCTTGTACCGGCACGACCCGAACGCGCCGGCCGGGGTGTAGCGCAACTGGGTGATCGCCCGCGCCGACTCCTTGCTGGTGTCGATCAGGTCCTCGGTGAGCGCGCCGATGATGCCATTGCGTCCGGCGTAGACCTTGCCGATGCGCGTCCGGTAGCGGCGTGCAGTCTGGATGACGCCGGCGGCGCTCGCATTGATGACAGCGGTGACGCCGCCCGATTGGGCGTAGAAGGCGTTGCGTGGCTTGGGCTTGGGCATGGCGGACTCGATGGCAAATGGGACGAGGCTATCTTCGCGGTGCCGCGGCGTGCGGGGACTCGCGGCGCGGGGCGGGTGCTGTCGTCGTTACGAACGCAGCGCGGCGAGCGCCGCATCGCGCACCGCCCCGACGCTCCCGCGCCCGTCGACCCGGCGGTACTTGGGCGCTGCAGGGTCGCCGGTGGCGCCCCACGCACGATAGTAAGCCACCAGCGGCTCGGTCTGCCCGTGATAGATCGCGAGTCGGTTCCGGACGGTCGCCTCCTGGTCGTCGGCCCGCTGGATCAACGGCTCGCCGGTGGCGTCGTCGCGGTCGGCGATTCTCGGCGGATTGAAGGTGACGTGATACGTCCGTCCCGAGGCGACGTGCACGCGGCGTCCTCCCATGCGCTCGATGATCGTGCGGTCGGGAACGTCGATCTCCAGCACGTAGTCGATGCGCACTCTCGCTTCCTTCATCGCCTCCGCCTGCGGGAGGGTCCGCGGGAACCCGTCGAAGAGATAGCCGGTGGCGCAATCGGGCGCGCGCAGGCGATCGGTGACGAGGTCGACGATGATCGCGTCGGAGACGAGCGAGCCGCGGTCCATGATCGCCTTCGCGGCGATGCCGAGCGGTGTCCCCGCCTTCACCGCGGCGCGCAGCATGTCGCCGGTGGAGATCTGCGGAATGCCGAAGGCTTCGGTGATGAACGCGGCCTGGGTTCCCTTGCCGGCACCAGGGGGACCCAAGAGGATGAGACGCATGACGGTGATCCTCGTGTGGTGGCGGCCTCCGGCAGGGCGACGAGCGACGGCACCGGCTGCCGGGTAGCCGCCATTATGGCAAACCGCGAATCGCGGCCGCGTCAGCCGGTGCCGTCCGCCGCGAGGAGCGCCCGTACCCGGGCGAGGTCCTCCGGAGTGTCGATGCCGGGTGCCGGCGTGCCGTGCGTCACTTCGACGGCGATCCGGTATCCGTGCCACAGCGCGCGCAATTGCTCCAATGCCTCGAAGCCTTCGATCGGCGACACCGCGAGTCCCGGGTAGGCGCGCAGGAAGCTCGCCCGGTACGCGTACAGGCCGTAGTGGCGAAACAGCGGCAGCCCGCGCGGCAACCGGGTGCGCAGCGTGGCGAAGGCGTCGCGCGCCCAGGGAATCGTCGCGCGACTGAAGTACAGCGCGAAACCCTGCGCATCGAGCACCACCTTCACCACGTTGTGATTGAACGCCTCGGCGATGTCGTGGATCGGATGGCACGCGGTGGCGATGGCGGCGGTCGGCTGCTCGGCGAGGAGCGCCGCCATCCGCCGGATCAGCGCGGGATCGAGGAGCGGCTCGTCGCCTTGCACGTTGACGACGATCGCGTCGTCGGCAATGCCCAGCAGCGCCGCGGCCTCGGCGAGCCGATCAGTGCCGGTGGCATGGTCGGCGCGCGTCATGACGGCGTCGATGCGGTGCGCCGCGGCGGCGGCCGCCACGCGCGCGTCGTCGGTGGCGATCACCACGCGCTCGGCACCGCTCGTGCGCGCGCGCTCGGCGACGCGCACGACCATCGGCTTGCCGGCGATGTCGGCGAGCGGCTTGCCCGGCAACCGCGTCGATGCGTAACGCGCCGGGATGAGCACCGTGAACGCAGCGGTGCTGGCGGCGATCCTCGCCGGCAACATCCGGCGCCTATCCGGCGTGCTCGTCGGGCGTGAGGCGCCTCGCTTCCTCTTCGAGCATCACCGGGATTCCATCGCGGATGGGGTAGGCCAGGCGCGCCGACTTCGACACCAGCTCCTGGCGCTCACGATCGTAGACGAGCGGCCCCTTGGTGACCGGGCACACCAGCAACTCGAGCAGCTTAGGATCCACCGATCTTCTCCAGGACGAGGTCGACGAGCGCGGGGTCGACGGTCGCGCGCACCGGCAGGAACCAGCAGCGCTCGTCGGCAAAGCGGGTGCATTTTACCGCGTCCTTCTGCGTCATCAGGATCACCCTCGCCCCGGGCAACGCGAGGTCGCGTGCGGTGAAGGGGTGGTGGTCCGCGAACGCCCGCTCGGTCGCCACGATCCCCTGCGCGCGCAGCGCCGCGAAGAAGCGCTGCGGATGCGCGATCCCGGCGAGCGCGTACACCCCGGGCCCGTTCCACGGCGCGGCCGGCGCGACCCGCGACGGATCGACGAGGTTGCGCCACGGCTGCGCCACGAGGGTGATGAAGGTGCTGCGGCCATCACCGTCGCGGGTATGCGACGCGTCCCCGGAGACGAGGCGCACCACCGCGTCGACCGCCTCCAGGCGCACCGGCGGCTCACGCAGCGGCCCCGCCGGCAAGAGATGGCCGTTACCGGTGCCGCGCGCCTGGTCGACGACGGCGATCTCGACGTCGCGGGCGAGGCGATAGTGCTGCAAGCCGTCGTCGCAGACGAGCACGTCGCATTCCGGATGGGCCGCGAGCAAGGCGCGGCCCACCGCCGCGCGATCGCGACCGACGAATACCGGCAGCCCGGTCGCGGCGAGGATCAGCGGCTCGTCGCCGACCTCGGCCGGGTCGCTGTCGATCTCGGCCGGACGCGGCCCGTGGGCCCGGCCGCCGTAGCCCCGGCTCACCAGACCGGGGCGGCGCCCGCGGTCGCGCAGCGCTTCCGCCAGTGCCGCGGCGAGCGGGGTCTTGCCCGACCCGCCGACCGTGATGTTGCCCACCACGATCACCGGTACGGGCAGTCGCTCGACCCGCCGCCAGCCGCGCCGGTACTGCGCGCGCCGCAGCGCGGCGAGCGCGCCGAACAGCCACGACAACGGGACGAGCGACGCGGTCAACGCGGTAAGCGCCGGCGCGTACCAATCGCGCACGAGGCGCTGCGCGAAGCCGGACGGCGCCGGTGACGAGGTCATCGCGGGTGGGCCGGCCGCACGCGACCGCGACAGCGCGACGGACGGCAATCGAGCGCGCGCGCGGCCCGCGCCACCGCCGCGCTACTTCGCGGGCGACTGCGTCGCGAAGGTGATCGACACCAGCCCCGCATGGCGCGCCGCTTCCATGACGTGGATCACCGACTGGTGCGTTGCGTTGGCATCGGCGTTGATGACGATCACCGGGTCCTTCGCGTCGCCGGCGCTGCGCTTCAGCATGTCGGCGAGCGCGCCCACCGTGGTGAACGTGAAGACGCTGCGATCGATGACGTAGCGGCCCTGCGCATCGATGCCGACGTTGATCTCCTTCGGCCGCTGCTTGGCGGCATCGGCGTCCGCCTCGGGCAACGTGATCTGCAACTCGGCCACCCGCTGATACGTGGTGGTCACCATCAGGAAGATGAGAATGACGAGGAGGACGTCGATCAACGGTACGAAGTTGATCTCCGGATCCTCGCGGGTCCGCAAGCCGCGCAGGTTCATCGTCGCGCCTCGCTCAGGTGCGCTCGCCATGCACGAGGTCGACGAGCTTGATCGCCTGCTGCTCCATCTCGACCACGAAGGCGTCGACCTTGGCCCGGAAATGCCGGTAGAAGATGAGCGCCGGCACGGCGACGATGATGCCCATCGCGGTGTTGTACAAGGCGATCGAGATGCCGTGCGCGAGCTGGATCGGATTCGACCCCGCGGTGCCCTGCGAGCCGAAGATCTCGATCATGCCGATGACGGTGCCGAGCAGTCCCAGCAGCGGTGCCATCGCCGCGATCGTGCCGAGCGTGGTCAGGAAACGATCGAGATCGTGCGTGACGACGCGGCCCACCTCCTCGATCGCCTCCTTCATCACCGGGCGCGGCGCCTTCACGTTGGCAAGACCCGCGGCGAGGATGCGACCGAGCGGGCCCCGCGCCGCCGTCTTGGCGAGCAACTCCGGGGTCGCCCCGCCGCTGCGGTATTCGGCGAGCACGCGATCGACCATGCCAGGCGGCGCGACGACCGACGTGCGCAACGACCACAGGCGCTCGAAGATGAGTGCGAGTGCGATGATGGACGCCACGATGAGCGGCCAGATCGGCCAGCCTGCGGCCTGGATTAAGGACCACACGTTAGGGAACCCCCCGAGTCGGAAACGGTTGAAATGTAGCTCGTAAGCGGCTGTCGTCGCAAGGAAACGCCGGCGTGCCGGCAACTACTCGGCGAGCGCCGCGGTGACCGCGGCGCCGGCCAACACGATGAGCCAGAACACGTACACCCACAGCATGAAGATCGGCACCGCCGCGAGCGCGCCGTACAGGATCTCGTAGCTCGGCGAGTGGGCGACGTAGAAGGCAAAGCCGACGCGCGTGACCTCGAACGCGACGGCGGCGAGCAGCCCGCCGATGAAAGCGTGCAGCCAGCGCACCTTGCGCGCCGGCGCGATGACGTACAGCAGCGTGAACCCGAGCACGGAGATGACGTAGGCAGCGACCTGGACGATGGTGGAAATGTCGGCGCGCTCGATCGCCACCGCCGAGATCGAGGTGGTGATGATCCAGCGGATCAGCACGATGCCGGCGCCGACCAGCACCGGACCGGCGGTGATCCCGATCATGTACATGAGCGCGCGCCGCAGGAGCGGCCGCTTCTTCGCGATGCGCCAGATTGCATTGATCTCCGCCTCGACAAGGTCGACGACGAGCACGGCGGTGATCATCACGAACACGATGCCGATGCCCTTCATGGTCCCGGCTTCGGCGGCCATGCCAACGATGTAGGTGCGCACCAGTGCGGATGCGGTCTCCGGCAGCATGTAGCGCAGGAGGTAGTTCTCGAGTGAGTGCAGGGCCTCCTGGAACACCGGGAACTGCGTGACGAAGGCGAAGGCGACGGTGAGCATCGGCACCAGACCCAGGAGCGAGGTGAAGGCGAGGCTGCCGGCGGCGCGGGTCCAGCCGACACCGTCGAGACGGCGGATCACCCGCGAGACGAGCGTGAAGGGACCGACGAAGGCCACGACGTACGGAAGGCTGGATGGAGAGTCTGGAAAGCGCCGGAGGTCGATACGTGGAGCGCGCCGCGGCGGCTCATTATCGCAGACCGACCGGCGCGCTGGCGTAAGCTTGCGGCACCCGCGCCAGGCGACTCGTTGGCGCCGACGCGCGACGACGAGGATCCGCCATGGTGAACACCCCCCCGACCACCGCCGCCGAGATCGCCGTCCTCGGCGGTGGCTGCTTTTGGTGCCTCGACGCCGTGTATCGCCGTCTGCGCGGCGTCGTCGACGTCGAGGCGGGATACGCCGGCGGCGCCACGCCACAGCCGACGTACGAAGCGGTGTGCACCGGCCGCACCGGCCACGCCGAGGTCGTACGGATCACCTTCGATCCCCAGGAAGTCTCGTTTCGCGAGCTCCTGGAGGTCTTCTTCACGATCCACGATCCGACCACGCGCGACCGGCAAGGCAACGACGTCGGCACGCAATACCGCTCGCTGATCGTCGCGCAAAGCGACGCGCAACGCCGGATCGCCGCCGAGGTGATCGGCGCGCTCGCCCGCGAGGACGTCTTTGGCGGGAAGGCGATCGTGACCGAGCTCATCGCAGCGGCACCGTTCCATCCGGCCGAAACGCACCATCAGGACTACTTCGCGCACCACGACAGCCAGCCGTACTGCACGTTCGTGGTGGCGCCCAAGGTCGCCAAGTTCCGCCAGAAGTTCGCCGACCGGCTCAAGGCATCCGCGTAGCGGCGCCACGCGCGTTACACCGCGCAGGCGGGCGACGGATCAGTTGCGCGGGGGCTTCGAGAAGATGCCGCTGCCCGCGAGCAGGAGGCCCACCGCCCAGAACACCGGCGTCAAGCCGACGGTCGCACCGAGGGTGCCGAAAGTGAGCGGCACGCCAACCGCCATCGCTTGCACGAGCGACATCCGCACGCCGGCCACCTCGCCCATCCGCCCGGCCGGCGCGTGCGTGTGCAGCAGCGACATGACCATCGGTTGCGAGGTGCCCAGGCCGAGTCCCAACGCGAAGCACAGCGCCATCAGCGTCGCCGCCGAGTGCGAGAAGGGAAAGAGCAGGTAGACGCTGCCGGCCACGAGCAGCGCAAAGGTCAGCACCTGGTGCTCGCTCAGGTGGCGCACGATCCACGGCATGCCGAGCCGCACGACGAAGGTCGCCGCACCGAAGCAGGCGAGGACGACGCCGATCTCGGAGGCGCTCAGGCCGATGCTGTTGCCGTACACCGGAACGACGATGGTGTTGAGGTCCCAGGCCATGGCGAGCAGCACGTTCACCAGGAACACGCGACGCAGCTTGCGATGCGTGAGGAGCTCGATCGCACCCCCCGAGCGCTCCGCGGGTGCCCGCGGACGCGGCGCGGGCAAGGCAGGATGGCCGCGCGCGAGGATGGCCGCCGGCAGCAGCGGCAGCAACGCGAACAGCGCGAAGGTCGCGACGAATCCCGCGTGATCGATCGCGAAGCCGGCGACCAGCGGGCCGACGAGACCCGAGATGGCGTAGCCCAGCGCCAGCGTGCTGAAGTTGTGCGCACGCTCGACGGGCGGGCCGAGCTCGCCGGTCGCGTGCTGCGCCGGGACCTGGAAGAGCATGAAGCCGACGCCCATGACGGCAGCGCCGACGAAGAGCCCCGGCAGGCCGCGGAAGACGAGTGGAAGCGTCGCGCCGACGGCCAGCACGATCGATCCCACGATCATCGGCTGGCGCACCCCGATGCGATCCGACAGGCGGCCGACCGCCACCGCGAAGAGCGCGGGCAACAGGGCGAAGAGCGCCAGCAGCAGGCCGACCAGCGCAGTGGAGGTCCCCTGCTGCAAGGCATCGAGCGTGACCGTCACCCGGCTGCCGGCGAGGACCACGTGATTGACGATGCCGAGGATGACGATCGCGGCGAGCACCCGGTGGCGGGCGAGCGCGCCTCTCACGGCGCCAGCCTCGTGATCCGCCAGCCGTCGCCGGTGCGCGTGTAGACGAGCCGATCGTGCAGACGCGACGCCCGCCCCTGCCAGAACTCGAATTGCGACGGCACCACGCGATAGCCTCCCCAGTGCGGCGGCCGCGGGATCTCGTCCCCGGGATAGCGGGCCTCAACGTCGGCGAAGCGAGCCTCGAGCGCCGCCCGATCGGGCAGCGGCGCACTCTGCGGCGAGGCCCAGGCGCCGAGCCGCGCGAGGCGCGGGCGTTGCAGCCAGTACGCATCCGCGTCGGCGGCGGAAAGCGACTCGACGGCGCCTTCGATGCGCACCTGGCGCTCGAGCCCGGCCCAGAAGAAGAGCAGCGCCGCCTGCGGATTGGCGGCGAGCGCACGACCCTTGCGGCTGTCCTGGTTGGTGTAGAAAACGAAGCCTCGGGAGTCCGCCTCCTTCAGCAGGACCATCCGCGCCGACGGACGCCCGCCGGCGTCGACAGTGGCGAGCGTCATCGCATTGGGCTCGGGAACCCCGGCCGTGGTCGCCGCGGCGAACCAGCGCGCGAACTGCTCGTGCGGATCCGCGCCGACATCGCGCTCGTCGAGGGTGGCGCGTCCGTAGTCGACGCGCAGGGCGGCAAGCGAGGATGGAGTATTCATGCGGGCAACGCAGGCGATATTCTACGCCTTCGGCCGGGCGACCCGTCGCGCGTCCGGCGCCCTCTCCCAACCGACGCCCCCCAACCATGCACGTCGACGGCCGTCACACACTGATCCTCGCGATCATCGTTCTCTTCCTCGGTCGTTACCTCACGCAGCGCGTCGCGCTCCTCACCCGCTACAGCATTCCGGAGCCCGTCACCGGCGGGATCATCGCCTCGCTCGTCCTCACCGCGACGATCGCCGTCGGTGGCGTGCCGATCACCTTCGACCTGGGTAATCGCGACGTCCTGCTGGTCGCGTTCTTCACCACGATCGGCCTCTCCGCGCGCGTGCCGCTGCTCCTCGCCGGCGGCACGCTGCTCGTCGTCCTGACGCTCGTTGCAGCCGCCAACATCGTGCTGCAGAACGCCATCGGAGTGGGTCTCATGAGCGCGCTGGGCCAGCCCGCGGCGTACGGCCTGCTCACCGGCTCGGCCGGACTCCTGGGCGGCCACGGCACGGTCGCGGCGTGGGCGCCGGTGCTCACCGAGCGCTTCGGCGTCACCGGCGCCGCCGAACTCGGTGCGGCCACGGCAACGATCGGTCTCATCGTCGGTGGCGTGCTCGGCGGCCCGCTCGGCGAGAAGCTCATCACCCGCCACCAGCTCTCCGGCCAGGACGCGCAGACGCTCGCGGTCGGGCTGCCGCGCGTCGGCGAAGGCAGCGAGAAGCTCGACGCCAACGCGGTGCTCGCCTCGCTCCTCGTCATCGTCGTGGCGATGGCGATCGCCGACGTTGTCAACGGCCGCCTCGCTCAGGCCGGCGTGGTGCTGCCGGATTTCGTCGCCTCGCTCGTCGTCGGCATCGTGCTGTCGAACTCGATCCCCTACCTGTGGCGGCGGCTTCCCTGGCCGGCAGGGTCGCCCGCGATGGGCCTCATCGCCGAAGTCGCGCTCGGCCTCTTCCTCGCGATGTCGCTCATGACGATGAACCTCACCACGCTGCGCAGCACCGCGCTGCCGCTCGTCGTGGTGCTCGCGGTGCAGGTGCTGGTGTCGTGGCTGCTCCTGTCCCACGTCGTCTTCCGCCTTCTCGGCGGCTCGTACGATGCCGCGGTCACCACCGGTGGCTACTTCGGCCTCACCATGGGCGCCACCCCGACCGCCATCGCCATCATGACGGCGATCGTCAAGACGCACGGCGCCTCGCCACGGTCGTTCCTCGTGCTGCCGTTGGTCGGCGCCTTCTTCGTGGACATCATCAACGCGATCGTCCTGGGGGCATTCGTCCAGTGGCTGGGCCCGCCTTGAGCCGGCGCCACCTCCCGCCAACACCCGCGCAACACCCCGCGGAAATCACGCGTTTCTCCAGCGGAAAACGCGCTTGACCATAGGGAAAATGCGGTATAGTCGGCCGCGATGAAGTGGTACCCATGACAGGAAGGGGCTGCTTCAGGCCGATCGGCTCCAACGCCCGCTCGCACCCACAGACAGGAAGGAGAACCATGGCTACTGCCAAGAAAGCCGCGAAGAAGACCGCTGCCAAGAAGCCCGCCGCCAAGAAGGCCCCGGCGAAGAAAACCGCCGCCAAGAAGCCCGCCGCCAAGAAGGCCGCCAAGGCGGTGAAGAAGCCCGCGGCGAAGAAGACCGCCGCCAAGAAGCCCGCCGCCAAGCGCAAGCCCAATGCGGCGTTCATGAAGGCGATGACGCCGTCGGCAGTGCTCGCCGCGGTGGTCGGTGCCGCGCCGATGCCGCGCACCGAAGTCACCAAGAAGATCTGGGACTACATCAAGAAGAACAAGCTGCAGGACGCCATCAACAAGCGTCTCATCAATGCCGATGAGAAGCTGAAGGCGGTCTTCGGCGGCAAGGGGAAGGTTTCGATGTTCGAGATGACGAAGCTCGTCTCGAATCACCTCAAGTAGGACGCCACCGCTCGACAGAGCGAACGGCCGGCGCGCGCGAGCGCCCGGCCGTTTTTCTTGGTGCGCGTCGCGCGTCGGCACGCCGCGCCGGCCACGCTCACTTGGTGCGCTTCGGCCAGTCGTCCTCGTCTTCGAGGATGCGGATCACCCGCGTGCGCTTGCCGTCGCCGTACTGCTCCATCCGCACGAGCACCGGGAAGCGGTCGGCGAGCGCAGCCCGCGCCGCGGTCTCGTCGGTGAATACGAGGAGCTGGCCGTCGTCACCGAAGACGTCGTGCCAGATGCCGCGGTCGTCCTCGTATTCGACCTTGAAACGCATGCGCTACTCCCCTAGCGGTTCGCCAGCGACCATCCACCCGGCGCCACGCGCGATCACCGCGGGCGGCGCCTGCTACCTCAACGGCCGCTGCGCTGGAGCGCGGCGATCCGGTCGGCGATCGGCGGATGCGTCGAGAAGAGCGCCATGATCCCCGCCCGATCGGTGATCCCGAATGCCTTCATCGCTTCCGGCAGCGTACCAGGTTCCACGCCGCCCAGACGGCGCAGTGCATTGACCATCGGCGTGGGTGATCCCAGGAACTGCGCCGATCCCGCATCGGCGCGAAACTCCCGGCGCCGCGAGAACCAGGCGACGATCATCGACGCCAGGAACCCCAGCACGATCTGCAGCACGATGACGGTCAGGAAATAGCCGGGCCCCGCGCCCCGCTCGTTGCGAAACACCGCGCGGTCGACGATCGAGCCGATCACCCGCGAGAGGAAGATCACGAACGTGTTCACGACGCCCTGGATCAAGGTGAGCGTCACCATGTCGCCATTGGCGACGTGGGCGACCTCATGGCCCAGCACCGCCTCGACCTCTTCCTTATTCATCGATTGCAGGAGTCCGGTCGATACCGCGACCAGCGCCGAATTCCGGAAGGCGCCGGTGGCAAAGGCATTGGGCTCGCCCTCGTAGATCGCCACCTCGGGCATGCCGATGCCGGCACGCTGCGCGAGCTGTTGCACGGTCGCCACCAGCCACTGCTCGACCTCGTTCGCGGGCTGGGTGATGACCCGCGCGCCGGTCGACATCTTGGCCATCGACTTCGACATGAGGAGCGAGATGATCGAGCCGGTGAAGCCGACCACCGCCGAGAAGGCGAGGAGCTCTCCGTACCCGGCACCCGGCCCGCCCGCACGATCGAGTCCCAGGATCCGCAGCACCACCGACAGCACCGCGATCACTGCGACGTTGGTGAGAATGAAGAGAAAGATGCGTTTCATGACGTGACGAGCCTTGGGCGTAGAAGTTGGGCATCGGCGATGATATCGGCGCGCATCTTAGCGTGTCCGTACCGCCGGCACGATCCGCAACATGCGGACTGCCAGGCAGCGTTGCAAGCGGTGGCCAGCGGCCGCGGACGGGCCCTACCCGCGACTCCACGAATCCTTGAGCGGCACCGTCCGGTTGAAGACCGGCGCACCCGGGAGGTGATCGCGCAGGTCGGCGACGAAATAGCCGTGTCGCTCGAACTGGACGCGCTCCTCCGGCGGAGCGCTCGCCAGTGCCGGCTCGACGTAACCGCGCAGCACGGTCTTCGATGCGGGATTGAGATCGTCGAGATAGCTGCGGTCGGCGGCCTCCACCGGCGCATCGGGCTCGCCCGCCACCGCGGTCGCCGCTACGGCCGCCCCGGACTCGCCGCCGCTGCCCGCACCCTTCGCGGGTTGGCGCGCACCGGGAAACGGGACCCGGAACAGCCGGTCGTACAGCCGCACCTCGGCGGGCAGCGCATGCGCCACCGACAGCCAGTGGATGTTGCCCTTCACCTTGCGGGCGTCGGCCCCCGGGGTGCCGCTCTTCGTCGATGGATCGTAGGTGCAGTGGACCGCGACGACGTGACCCGCGGCGTCCTTCTCGGCGCCGGTGCACTTCACGAGGTAGCCGTGGCGCAGGCGCACCTCGGCGCCCGGGGCCAGTCGGAAATAGCCCTTCGGCGGCGCCTCGGCGAAATCGTCGCGCTCGATCCACAACTCGCGCGACAGCGGCAGCGCGCGGCGACCGAGTTCGGGGCGCTGCGGATGGTTGGGCGCGAAGCAATCCTCGCTCGTCCCTTCCGGATAGTTGTCGATGACGAGCCTCACCGGATCGAGCACGGCGACCCGGCGCGGCGCCTGCGCGTTGAGGTCGTCGCGCATGCAGTCCTCGAGAACGCCGAGGTCGATCCACGAGTCGGTCTTCGACACGCCGATGCGCTCGGCGAGGAGGCGGAATCCCGCCGGGGTGAAGCCGCGCCGCCGCGCACCGACAAGGGTGGGCATGCGCGGGTCGTCCCAACCGTCGACGTGCCGCTGCTCGACGAGTTCGATCAGGCGGCGCTTCGACAGCACCACGTACGTTAGGTTGAGCCGGGCGAATTCGTATTGCTGGGGCAGCGGTCGCTCGAGCAGGCCGCCGTCGGCGAGCTTGCCGATCACCCAGTCGTACAGCGGCCGATGATCCTGGAACTCCAGCGTGCAAATCGAGTGCGTGATGCGCTCCAGCGCATCGGAGATGCAATGCGTGTAGTCGTAGAGCGGATAGATGCACCACCGGTCACCCGTCCGGTGGTGCGTCGCGTGCCGAATGCGATAGATCGCCGGATCGCGCAGATTGACGTTCGGGCTCGCCATGTCGATCTTCAGCCGCAGGACGTGCGCGCCGTCGGGAAATTCGCCGGCCTTCATGCGGCGGAAGAGATCGAGGTTCTCGGCGACGCCGCGGGCGCGATACGGGCTGTCGATGCCAGGTTCGGTGAGCGTGCCGCGGGTGGCGCGCACCTCCTCGGCCGACTGGCTGTCGACGTACGCCAGGCCCTGTTCGATGAACCACTCGGCGAAACGATACAGATCGTCGTAGTAGTCCGAGGCGTGATAGCGGTGGTGACCCCAATCGTAGCCCAGCCAGCGCACCGACGCCGCGATGGCATCCTCGAACTCGACCTCCTCCTTCAACGGGTTGGTGTCGTCGTAGCGCAGGTGACAGGTGCCGCCGTTCTCCTCGGCGAGACCGAAGTTCAGGATGATCGACTTGGCGTGTCCGTAGTGCAGATAACCGTTGGGTTCGGGCGGAAAGCGGGTGACGACGCGACCGCCATACTTGCCGGTCCGCTGATCGTCGGCGACGACGGTACGCAGGAAGTTGGGCGCCGGCGCCGCACTCGCGCCCGCGGCCGACAAAGCGGCTTGGCGTCCCCGCCCGTGTGGCACCGCAGCATCCATCGTCGTATGGTTCATGAACAATTGGCGTGAACTTGTCATTCTAACCAAACCGCTGCGGCGGCGTCATCGCGTTGTCCATCGGAAAAGTGGTCGAGCCTCGTCATCCCGCGTCCGACAAGGCTTCCCGGGATACTCGCCGCGCCGGCGGCGATGCCTTGTCCACAATTCCTGTGGATAGCAGTGTGCATATCCTGTAAATTCGTTCGCTAAGTGACCGTGGGGTACCGAAAAACGTTGCGATGGCCAATTTCTGGCCTTGAAATTCCCCTGTCATAACAGACAGTTGCAAGGGCCGTCCCAGACCGCTGCAAAAGTCTCCATGAGCGCCGGCGAGGCACCTCGACCGCTCCTTGCCAACCCCGTCCACCGTCTCGTTGTCCAGGACATTACCGATGCTGCACCTGCGTTTGTCCAACCCCGTCGAGCGTTAGCCGAGCATGATCGACGACCTCTTCGCCCCCAACCCGACCCCGCGGCCGGCCGCGCGTCCCGCCGCTGCGCCGACCCGTGATCCGGTGCTGACCGTCGCGGTGCTCGTCGCGCAAGCCCGGCTCGCCGTCGAGCGCTCGCTCGGACTCGCGTGGGTGAGCGGCGAGATCAGCGGCTTCTCGCGCGCGGCGTCGGGCCATTGCTACTTCAACCTCAAGGATGCGCAGGCGCAAGTGCGCTGCGTGCTGTATCGGATGCGCGCGCAGCAGGTCGACTTCGCGCTGCGCGATGGCCTGCACGTCGAGGTTCGCGCGACACCGACGATCTACGAGGCGCGCGGCGAATTCCAGCTGAGCGTCGACGTGGTGCGCCTCGCCGGCATCGGCGCGTTGTACGAGCGTTTCGCGCAGCAGAAGGCCCGCCTCGAGGCCGCCGGCTGGTTCGCCGCCGAGCGCAAGCGGGCGCTGCCGGCGTATCCACGCGCGGTCGGCATCGTCACCTCGCCGCAGGCGGCCGCTTTGCGCGACATCCTCGCCACCCTCGCGCGGCGCTGGCCGGCGCTGCGCATCGTGCTCTACCCCGCGTCGGTGCAGGGCACCGCGGCCGCCGCCGAGATCGCCCGGGCGATCGGGACGGCCAACGAGCGCGGCGAAGTCGACGTCCTCATCGTCGCCCGCGGCGGCGGCTCGATCGAGGATCTGTGGGCCTTCAACGAAGAGCCGGTGGCGCGCGCGGTGTTCACCTCGCGCCTGCCGATCGTCTCCGGCGTGGGTCACGAGACCGACTTCACGATCTGCGATTTCATCGCCGACGTGCGCGCGCCGACGCCGACGGCGGCCGCGGTGCTGGTCGTTCCCGATCGCGTCGCGCTCGCCCAACGCGTGGCGAGCGTCGCCCGGGCGCTCGATGCCGCCGCCCGCCGCCGATTGGAGAGCGCGGAGCAGCAACTCGACCGCGCGCTGCGCGGCCTCGTGCATCCGGCGGCTCGCGTCGCCGCGCAGGCGGCGCGCGTGGCCGATCTCGCCCACCGGCTCGCGCGTGCTCTGCGGGCGGGTCACGCGCCGCGGGTGAGCCGCGTGGGCACGGCCCGGCTTCGCCTCGGTCGCGAATTGCGTGCGCCGCTGCCCGGCGCGGCCCGCTTCGAGCGGCTCGCCCAGGCGCTGGAACGCAGCATGCGCGAGCGGATGGCGCTCGCCGCGCGCCGGATGGCGACGCTCGCGCGAAACCTCGGCCACCTCGATCCCGAGGCGGTGCTCACGCGTGGCTATGCGTACGTCACCACGGGACCCGGAGCGGTCGTCAGCGATGTCCGGCAAGTGGCGGTGGGCGAGCGCGTGGCCTTGACCTTCGCCCGCGGCGGCGCGAGCGCGCGGGTGGAGGCGATCCACGGCGGCGGGAATCGGGACGACGACGCATAGCCCGCGCGGTCTCCTCCGGGTCGCGCCTACGCCTCGTCGGGATCGGGATCGTCGACCGGCGCCTTGCGCGCCGCGTGGCGGGCGACCACCTCGGCCGGCGCCTGCCCGGCGATCCGCGGTGTGCTCACCGCCACGTCGGCGTTCTGCGCGCGGTGGCGCAGCGCGTGATCCATGAGCACCACCGCCAGCATGGCTTCGGCAATCGGCGTCGCGCGGATGCCCACGCACGGATCGTGGCGGCCGTGCGTATTGACGGTCGTCGGCTGGCCCGCCTTGTCGATCGATCGGCGATCGAGCCGGATCGACGAGGTGGGCTTGATCGCGAGGGCGACCCGCACGTCCTGCCCGGTGGAAATGCCGCCCAGGATGCCGCCGGCATGATTGGAGAGGAATCCCTGCGGCGTCATCTCGTCGGAGTGCTCGGTACCGCGCTGCGCCACCGCGGCGAAGCCCGCGCCGATCTCCACCCCCTTCACCGCATTGATGCTCATCATCGCCGCCGCGAGGTCGGCGTCGAGCTTGCCGTAGATGGGCTCGCCCCACCCCACCGGCACGCCGCTCGCCACCACCTCGACGCGCGCGCCGACCGAATCGCCCGCCTTGCGCAGCGCATCCATGAAGGTCTCGAGCTCGGCGACGAGCGATGCATTGGCAACGAAAAACGGATTGGCGTCGACGTGGGCGAACGATTCGAACGGAACGGCGATCGGGCCGAGTTGCGTCAGGTGACCGCGGATCGCGACCCCGTAGCGCTCGCGCAACCACTTCTTGGCGATCGCGCCCGCCGCGACGCG
>JADZAQ010000263.1 GCA_020852555.1 Burkholderiales bacterium | reverse complement strand
TGAAGATCATCGACGGCACGGGTGAGCCGCTCGCCTTCGGCGGCCGGGTGATGAAGAACGTCGCCGGCTTCGATGTCTCGCGGCTCATGGCCGGCGCGCTGGGCACGCTCGGCGTCATCACCGAGGTGTCGCTCAAGTGCCTGCCGCTGCCCAAGCACGAGGCGACGATCGCCTTCGCCCTTTCCGCCGACGAGGCGATCCGGCGCGTCAACGAGTGGGGCGGGCGACCGCTGCCGCTGTCGGCGACGGCGTACCACGACGGCCAGTTGCGCGTGCGCCTGTCCGGGGCGCTGCCGGCGGTGGAGGCCGCGCGGCGCAAGCTCGGCGGCGAGCCGGTCACCGCGGCCGATGCGTTCTGGAACGGGGTGCGCGAGCACACGCACCCGTTCTTCGCCGGCGCGGGCGAGCACACGCTGTGGCGCCTCGCGGTGCGCCCGACGGCGCCGTTCTCCGATCTCGGCGGCGAGCAGTTCGTCGAATGGAGCGGCGGCTTGCGCTGGCTCATCGGCGGCGAGCGTATCGATGCCGGCAAGCTGCGCGCCTGGGCCGCGGCGCACGGCGGGCACGCGACGCGCTTTCGCGGGCATGCGCATGGCGCTGACGTCTTTCACCCGTTGCCGCCCACGCTCGCGATGTTGCACGCGCGGCTCAAGGCGGTGTTCGATCCGCGCGGCATCCTCAATCGTGGCCGTTTCATGCCCTTTCCCTGATGCAGACCGACCTCGCCCCGGAGTTTCGCGACACGCCCGAAGGACGCGAGGCCGACGCCATCCTGCGCAGCTGCGTGCACTGCGGTTTCTGCACGGCGACCTGTCCCACCTACCAGCTCCTGGGTGACGAGCTCGACGGTCCGCGCGGACGGATCTACCTCATGAAGCAGGTGCTCGAGGGTGCGGCGGTGACGCGCACGACGCAGCTCCATCTCGATCGCTGCCTCACCTGCCGGAACTGCGAGACGACGTGCCCCTCGGGTGTCCGCTACGGGCGCCTGCTCGACATCGGCCGCGGCATCGTCGAGGCCAAGGTGGGTCGCAGTACCAGCGAGGCGCTGCGCCGGATGGCGCTGCGCAAGGGCTTGCTCGCCCGCCCGCTCTTCGCGGGCGCCGTTCTGGCGGGGCGCGTCGCCCGGCGCCTGCTGCCGCGCGAGCTCGCCGAGCGCATTCCGGCCGCGGCACCGGCCGGCGCGTGGCCGGCGGCGCGTCACGAGCGCCGGATGATCATCCTCGAAGGCTGCGTGCAGCCGGTGCTGCGACCGGGGATCGACGCCGCGATGGCACGCGTGCTCGATCGCATCGGCATCTCGCCGCTGCGCGTGCCGGGTGGCGGCTGCTGCGGCGCGCTTTCGCACCACCTCACCGCCGAGGACGAGGCGCGCAGCATCGTTCGCCGCAACATCGACGCCTGGTGGCCGCACGTCGAGCGCGGCGTCGAGGCGATCGTGGTGACGGCGAGCGGCTGCGGGGTGATGGTCAAGGAATACGGCATCTTCCTCGCGCAGGATGCGACCTACGCGGCGAAGGCGAAGCGTATCGCCCAACTCGCCCGCGATCCGGTCGAGGTGGTGGCTGCCGAATGGAAGCGCATCGCGCCGCTGGTCGCCCTGGATCGCGGAGCGCTGCGCATCGCCTTCCACGCTCCGTGCACGCTGCAGCACGGGCAGCGCATTCGCGGGCAGGTCGAGGAGATCCTGCTCGCGATCGGGCACTCGCTGTTGCCGGTCGACGATGCCCACCTGTGCTGCGGCTCCGCGGGGACCTACTCGCTGCTGCAGCCCGAGCTCGCCGGCAAGCTCAAGATCAACAAGCTGCGCGCCCTCGAGGTGTCGCGGCCCGACCTCATCGCCAGCGCCAACATCGGCTGCATCACGCACCTCGAGTCCGGCACGCGCACCGCCATCCGCCATTGGATCGAGCTCCTCGACGAGCGCATGCTCGGCGGGGAGGGTGCGCCGTGATCGAGCGCCGCGCCGACTATCCGCACCACCTGGCCATCCCGACGCGGTGGATGGACAACGACACCTACGGCCACGTCAACAACGTCACGTACTACTCGTACTTCGACACCGTGGTCAACGAGCACCTGATCCGCGCCGGGGGTCTCGACATCCGGAACGGGGCGCAGGTCGCGTTCGTGGTGGAGACGTCGTGCCGCTTCCACCGCGCGCTCACGTTTCCGGAGACCGTCGACGCGGGCATCCGGGTGCGCCGCCTTGGCCGCAGCTCGGTGGTCTACGAGATCGCGCTGTTCCCGCAAGGCGAGGCCGCGCCCGCCGCGACCGGGCGCTTCGTGCACGTCTGGGTGGAACGGGCGAGCGGCACGCCCGTCGACATCCCCGCGCCGATCCGCGCCGCGCTCGCGCCGCTCGTGATCGCCGAAGCACCGGCAGAGGTACGCACATGAGCGCGAATCGCGCCCCGCAGGGCAACGGGCGCGATCGCGCATGATCCCGCGCATCGGCATCGGCTTCGACGTGCATGCGCTGAGCGCCGGAGGGCGGCTCGTCATCGGCGGGGTCACGATCCCGTACACCGCCGGACTCGCCGGACACTCCGACGCCGACGTGCTCCTGCATGCGATCGTCGACGCGCTCCTGGGTGCGCTCGCCCTGGGCGACATCGGCCGCCACTTCCCCGACAGCGATGCGGCTTACGCCGGCATGGACAGTCGCATCCTCGTCCGGCGCACGATGGATCTCGTCACCGCACGCGGCTACGCAGTCGGCAACGTCGATGCGACGATCGTCGCGCAGGCGCCCCGACTGGCGCCCTTCGTCGACGCGATGCGTGGCAACGTCGCCGCCGATCTCTCCTGCGCGCTCGATCGCGTCTCGATCAAGGCCACCACCACCGAGCGCCTCGGATTCACCGGACGCGAGGAGGGGATCGCCGCGCAGGCGGTGGCGCTGGTGGTGCCGGCGACGGGTGCGCCGGCGCAATAGGCCGACCCTTCAGCGCGCGTCGCCGAGCGGCAAGCGCACGCGGGCGATGGTCCCGCCGCCCGGCGCGAGGTCGATCTCGAAGCTGCCGCCGTGCAGGCGGGCGATACGCTCGACGATGGCGAGGCCGAGCCCGGCGCCGGCAGCGCCGTCGGCGCGGGCGCGCGAGGTCGCCGCGCGCGTGAAGGGCTGCTTCAGGCGGGCGACGTCGGCCGGTGCGATCCCCGGTCCGTGGTCGATGACTTCGAGCCACGCTTCGCTGCCACGAAGGTGGGTGGCGACCTCGACGGGCGGAGCGCCGTACGCAAGCGCGTTGTCGACGAGATTGGCGACCAGGCGCGACAGCGCATTGGCCTTGAGCGGCAGCGGCGGTATGCCGCCGGGAACGAAGCGCACGTCGTTGCCGGCCGCGGCGTAGCGCGCGACGGCCGCTTGCACGATGTCGTCGAGGCTCGCCTGGGCGAGCGGCGTCGCGGCCTCGCCGCGTGCGAAATCGAGAAACTGGCCGATGATCCGATCCATCTCGTCGATGTCGGACACCATGCCCTCGCGCAGTGCCTCGTCGGGGACGCTCAACTCGATGCCGAGACGCAGCCGCGCGAGCGGGGTGCGCAGGTCGTGCGAGACGCCGGCCAGCAAGAGCGCGCGATCCTCGTCGACACGCCGCAGGTTGGCGGTCATCGCATTGAAGCCGCGATTGACCGCCGCGATCTCCGACGGTCCGGATTCCGGCAAGGGTGCGGGCAGTTCGCCGCCGCCGACGCGCGCCACGGCAGCCGTCAGATCGCGCAACGGCCGCGCGAGATAGCGCGCGAAGATGTACGCCGCGACGAGGAGCAGGGCAAGGACCACGAGCGTCCAGGCGAGCGCGCGGGTGGCGCCGGCATCGGGTGGGCCGGTGGGCACCGGGATGCCGATCCAGTAACCGGCGTCGGCCGCCTCGATGCGCACGAAGAGCAGGTGCAGGCGCGGTGCGAAACGCACCTCCGCACCGGGCCCCAGTCGTTCGTGCAGCCGGGCCGCGAGGTCGGCCATGAGCAATCCCGCCGGCAGCGTGTCACCTGGCGGTTGTGCCGTCTCGGGATAGATTTCGACACCGTAGGCGTCGGCCAGTGACTCGAGCGTTTCGCTGCGCTCGGGATCGTCGGTGGCGGTGAGCGCCGCACGCAGCGCCTGCAGTTGCACGAGTCGGGTCTCGGAGACCTGACGGTTGACGAGTGCGAGCCGCTCGCTGCGGAAGAGGACCACGCTCGCCATTACCGCGAGGGCGACCGCGGCGACGATCAGCAGCACCAGGCGGCCGAAGAGCGACCGCGGCAACGGCGTCACGGCGGATCGGCGGCGGAGGCGTCCGGGGTCGGGCCGCCGTCGGCGCCAGTGCCGGGATCCGCGTCCGGCACGTAGACGTAACCGAAACCCCACACGGTCTGGATGAAACGCGGATTGGCGGGATCCGGCTCGACGAGCTTGCGCAGCCGCGACACCTGCACGTCGATCGCGCGGTCGAAGACCTCGTGATCGCGGCCGCGCGCGAGCATCATCAGCTTCTCTCTCGCCAGCGGCTGGCGCGGATGCTGCGCGAAGACGCGCAGGAGCGCGAATTCGCCGGTGGTGAGCGTGGCGCTGTTGCCGTCCAGCGCGAGCGTGCGCGCGGCGAGGTCGAGCGTATGGCGGCCGAAGCGGATCACGCCCTCTGCCGTGGGTGCGCCCGGGACGCTGCGCTCGCCGTGCCGGCGCAGCACCGCGTGGATGCGCGCGACGAGCTCGCGCGGGTTGAAGGGTTTCGGCAGGTAGTCGTCGGCGCCCATTTCGAGGCCGATGATGCGGTCGACCTCCTCACCCTTGGCGGTCAGCATGATGATCGGCACGCCTTCGCCGGCGCCGCGCAGACGCCGGCACACCGAAAGGCCATCCTCTCCCGGCAGCATGAGGTCGAGGACCACGAGATGCGGCGGGTCGCGTTGGAGCTTGCGATCGAGATCACGCGCGTC
This sequence comes from Burkholderiales bacterium, assembly GCA_020852555.1. Taxonomy (GTDB): domain Bacteria; phylum Pseudomonadota; class Gammaproteobacteria; order Burkholderiales; family Casimicrobiaceae; genus VBCG01. The sequence goes on along the minus strand of JADZAQ010000263.1, from coordinate 30,526 downwards.
GGGCAAGGCGGCGACCTGGAAGCCCTGCTCGCCGAGGTAGCGCGTCAGGAGGTCGCGCAGGCGGACATCGTCGTCGACGACGAGGATCTTGGTGGGGCCGGGCTTGGTCGACATGCGTGCATTGGATCCGAGAAGGGGTCCTCGGTGGGGGACGTCTGTAAGCGATTGTAACGGCCCTCGCGGCACGCAACGTTCCGTTGCAAAGGCGTCGCGCAGGTCACGAACGAACGACCACAATCGGCTTCGAAGGAGCAAGTCCGAGCGTTGTGAGCATTGCCGGCCGGGGTGTCGCGCATCGGGCGAACAACACACTCTCATCCAGCACCGAAAGGAACCACCATGAAGTCTCCGATGGCACGCATTTCCGGCACGATCGCGGTCGGCATCCTCGCGGCCGGCGTGCAGGTCGCCGCCGCTCAACCGGCTCGCGGCCCGGGGCCGGGTCCAGGGCACGGACCGGGATTCGGCGGCCCGGCGGCGATCGAGCAGGTCATCTTCTCGCTCAAGCCGCAACTCAACCTCACGACGTCGCAACAGACGATGTGGGACAGTGTCGTCGCCAATGCCAAGGCAGCGCGCACCTCGATGCGTACGCGCATGGAGCAAACGCGCGCCGCGTTCACCGCTGAGCTCGCCAAACCCGAGCCCGACCTCGCGGCGGTGGCGGCGGCCGCGGACCAGGCGCAAGCCGATGTCATGGCGACGCGCAAGCAGGTCCGTGACCAGTGGCTGTCGCTGTACGCGACGTTCACGCCGGCGCAGAAGACCGTCGTGCGTGACGCCCTCGTCGCGCGCGAACAGCGGATGGAAGCGTTCCGTGCCCGCATGCAGGAGCGCGGTCAGGGTCGTGCGCAAGGCAGGGGCGCAGCTCCCAACTGATCACCGCGCCACTCCGTTCGAGGCCGCCGGCGGCGTCAGCACCGGCGGCCTCGTCGCGTCGGCGGCAGCGTGGTTGCGGGCGGCTACGACGGGACCGCGGCAACGGCGTCGCGTGCGCGCCGTGGTCCCGGCGGGAGCCCTGTCCGGTCGGGAGGCTGGAATTCCAACAGCATAAGAGTGCGCGTTCGGCGGTGACCGCGACGCCGGCGCGCTCATCTTGCCATTCCGGCGGCATCGAGGCGACGAACGGTATCCGGAAAAGCCTCCGAAATCGCCTTATTCGATTGTCATTAATCTACCTGTTGGCACAGGTATGAACTTCATCGTCACAGTAAGCAATGACGTATAATCAACAACATAGACAATACTATTAACATGGCACTGGCATAAAACTGACACGTCGTAAACCGTTTGTCGCTCTTTTGTCAGCCCCCGTTGAAAAGCTTAGTTTCATCACTGATAATCGGCCCATGCGGGGAGGCCGCCCGGAGCGGTGCCGATCGAGCAGCACAGGCACGGAGGTTCGGGCGCACTTCCGGCGGTGGGGAACAATCACGGGCGGGGGGCGGTGATGCAGGGTGAATCCAGAGTCGTACAGAAGGCGGGCGGTATCGTCGCCCGATCACGGGGTGTTGCGCTCGCGCTCGCGGTGGTGCTTGCCGGGGTGCTGCTGGGGCCGCAACTCGCACACGCGCAGCGCGCTTCGCCGCCGAACATCACCCTCACGGCGGATACGCAGATGCTCAAGCCGGGCGACTCGGCGGCGCTCACCGCGAAGATCAAGTCGCAGAGCGCCCGCATCGCCCGCGTGGTGTTCTACGACGGCAGTTCGCAACTTGCCATTGTCGCTGCCGAGCCCTACACGCTGAAATTCACGCCGTCGGTTCTCGGCGTGCACAACATCAAGGCGGTCGCGGTCGACACGCTCCTTCAGCAAGGCACCTCCAACGTAGTGTCGATCAACGTGACGGCGACGGGGAACGCCCCACCGACTGTGTCGCTCGCCGCGTCCCGGACCCAGATCAACTATGGCACGCCGACGATGCTCACCGCGACGCCCGCCGACAGCGACGGATGGATCCGGTCGGTGACCTTCATGAGCAATGGGATCGCGCTCGGCACGGTGACCGCGAAGCCCTGGCAACTGGCGTTCACCCCCTCCGCGGTGGGCTCCTACTCGATCACCGCGGTCGCCACCGACAACCAGGGGGCGTCGACCACCTCCGCCCCGGTCGTCGTCGACGCGATCAACAATGGTCGCGGCAATACCCCACCGAGCATCGCGCTGGCCACGTCGACCGCGGCGATCACGGTCGGCGAAACGGCAACGCTCACCGCGACCGCGTCCGACGTCGACGGCACGGTGACCAAGGTCGAGTTCTACAACGGATTCGTGCTCGCCGCGACCGACACGACGAGCCCGTATACGTACGGCTTCACGCCGACCAGCGCGGGTACGTACACGCTGACCGCGAAGGCGTACGACGACCGCGGTAGTTCGACCGCATCCAACGGCGTGACGATCACGGTCACCGGTGCGCCGGTACCGCCGACCGCCACGTTGCCCAAGATCGCGCTCGCGCTATCGAACACGCTCTTCGCACCGGGCGGCACGCTCGACCTCACCGGCACTCCGACGGCAGGGACGGGCGCTACCATCATGCGTGTCTCGTTCTACCAGAACGGCCAACTCCTCGACAGCCGCACGGTGTCGCCGTACAGGGTGAGCACCACGCTCGCCAATCCGGGCACCTACGACTACTACGCGGTCGTTGTCGACTCGCTGGGGCAAAGCCAGAGCACGCTCGTACAGCGCGCCGTGGTGCAGAACGCGCCTCCCGTCGTGACGACCGACGCCGACATCTGGCGACTCCTCAACCAGGCGACGTTCGGCGCGTCGCAGGCGGAAGCGGCGCGGGTCAAGGCGCTCGGCATCACGGGCTGGATCAACGACCAGATCACGAAGCCCGCCTCGGGCTACCCGGACAGCAAGTACAACCGGATCCAGCTCGGCGCCTCGCCCGAATGCACCAACACGATGCCCGACGGCAAGACCGCGTATCCGGCCGATTCGCCGCAGGCGCGCTGCGTGCGCGACCATCTCACGCTCGCGATGGTGCAGCGCGACTTCTTCACCAACGCGGTGTCGGGCAGCGACCAGCTCCGCCAGCGCGTGGCGTGGGCGCTGTCGCAGATCCTCGTGGTATCCGCGAACAAGCCGGACCTCGGGTACGCGCACGCGATGGCGCGCTACCAGAACCTCATGTTCGAGGAGGCGTTCGGCAACTACGAAGCGCTGCTGCGCAAGGTCACGTACAACCCGGCGATGGGCAACTACCTCGACATGGTGAACAACGACCGGGCGCCGCAGCAGCCGACCACGAGCACGCGCGTGCCCAACGAGAACTACGCCCGCGAAGTGATGCAACTCTTCTCGATCAATCTGGAGGAGCTCGACGACGACGGCACGCCGCTGCTCGATGCACAGGGCAAGCCGGTCCCGACGTACGGCCAGAGCGACATCGGCGAGTTCGCGAAGGTGTTCACCGGCTACACGTACGGCGCCGCCGACAACGCCCCGGCCACCGGCAAGCGGTCGGGGTCAGCGCGCTATTACGCGGTGCCGATGGTGTCGTATCCGACCACCAACACGACGGGTCACGAACCGGGGGAGAAGCACCTGCTCAACGGCACGATCCTTTCCGCCGGTCAGACCGCGCAGGTCGACATCGACGCCGCGATACGCAACATCTTCCTGCACCCGAATACGCCGGTGTACATCGGCAAGCAACTCATCCAGAAGCTCGTCACCGGCAATCCGTCACCCGCCTACGTGAAGCGCGTGGTGCAGGTGTTCAAGAACAACGGATCCGGGGTGCGCGGCGACCTGGCGGCCGTGGTCAAAGCCATCCTGCTCGATCCGGAGGCGCGCGGGGCCGCCAAGACCGCATCCGACTTCGGCTCGCTGCGCGAACCCGTCCAGGTCGTCACCGGGCTCATCCGGGCGCTCAACGGCATCACCGACGGTGCCCGCCTGGAAGGCGCCACCAATGGGCTGGGGCAGCGTCCGTACTACTCGCCGTCGGTGTTCAACTACTTCATGCCCGATGCCAAGATCCCGGGCACCACGGTCCTCGGGCCGGAGTTCGGCATCCACACGACGGTGACCGCCATCGGCCGTGCCAACCTCGTGTACGACTTCGTGTACGGGTCGGGGAGCTACAACCCGGATTCGACGATCCCGGAGGCGACCGGCACCAAGCTCTTCCTCGCGCCGTTCGAGGCGCTCGCCGACCAGCCCGCGGCGATGGTGTCGCTCGTCAACCAGTACCTCGCCGGCGGTCAGTTTCCGGCCGCACTCGAGCCCACGATCGTGACCGCGGTCAATGCGATCGCGCTGAGCGCGACCCCGACCGCCGCACAGCGGCTCGACCGTGCTCGCATGGCCGTCTACCTCATGGCCTCGTCCTACGACTACCAGGTACAGCGCTAATCATGACGACATCCCGCCGCAAGTTCCTGACCTCCACGGGTGCGCTCACCGCGAGCGCGCTCGCCGGCAACCTCACCACCTGGGGTGTGAAGAGCGCCGAGGCGCAGGCTGCCTCCGACTACAAGGCCATCGTGGTCGTCTTCCTCTTCGGGGGCAGCGACTCGAACAACATGATCATTCCGTACGACGACTACGCGGCGTACCAGAACGTGCGCACCGTGGCATCGGCCGTGGGGATCCCGCAGGCGCAACTCGTGCAGTTCACCGGCGCCGGCAAGAAGTACGGCTTCCACCCGGAGATGGCGACCATCGCTCCGCTGTACGGCCAGGGCAAGCTCGCGGTGATCGCCAACTCGGGCACGCTCGTGACGCCGATCAAGGATCGGGCCGAGTACCGCGCGAGCGCGAGCATCCGTCCACCGAACCTCTTTTCGCACGCCGATCAGCAGGATGCGTGGTCGGGGCTCGTTCCCGGCGCGGTGGTGCGAACCGGGTGGGGCGGCCGCTTCGCCGACCGCCTGCAAGCGGTGAACGCCGGAGGGCTCATTCCGGCGGCGGTATCGGTGTCGGGGTCGCAGATCTACACGACCGGCGCGCAGACGACGCCGCTCGTCATCCCGCAAAGCGGCGGCGCGTCGATGCGGGGCCAGGGCTCGACCGGGACCCCGCTCGCTCGCTATACCGCGTTGAAGGCGCTCCTCGCCGACGCGCAGAACCGCGGCAACCAGGTGGTGATGGGCGCCGCCGGCGTGATGGACGACGCGCTCACCGCCAACGAGGTCGCCAATCCGATCCTCAACGGAACGCTGCCGCCCGTCATCGACACCGCGTTCCGGGTCGACGGCAATCTCCTCAACAGCGGCATCGCGCAGCAGTTGCGGCAGGTGGCCCGCCTCATCGAGGGTCGCGGCGCCACCGGCGTCAAGCGGCAAGTGTTCTTCGTCAGCATGGGCGGCTACGACACGCATGGCAACACGGTCGCGGCGCAGACGGGGCTCTTCCGCCAGCTCTTCCCGGCGATGAAGGCGTTCTACGATTACACGGTCGCGGCGGGGGTGGCGAGCGACGTCGTGCAGATCACGATGTCGGACTTCAACCGCACCTTCATCGGCAATGCCAATCAGGGGGTCGATCACGCTTGGGGAGGGCACCAGGTCGTCGTCGGCGGCGCCGTGAAGGGCAATGCGATGTACGGCGCGTTTCCCGATCACATCGTCGGCGGCAACATGGATTCCGGCAGCAACGGCGCCTGGATCCCGAGTGTCGCGGTCGATCAGGTCGGCGCCACGCTGGGGACGTGGTTCGGCATGCCCGGATCCGACGTCGACCAGGTCTTCCCGAACCTCAAGAATTTCTCGACCAAGAACATCGGCTTCATCTGACCGACGCTCGCCGCGTCAGGCCCGCACGAGAAGCGAGCTCGCCGCGGCGTGCAGCGCCGCGGGGACGACGGGCTTGCCGAGGAGAACGATGCCGGCGTGCCGCGCATCGCGCAGGGCGGCAGGGCTCGTGTCGCCGGAGACGAGCAGCGCCGGCAGCGCGATCCCCAGCTCGTCGCGCAGGCGGCCCACCGCGGCGATGCCGCTCGCGCCGTGCGCGAGCCGCAGGTCGGCCACCACGAAATCGGGATAGCGATCGGCGCGGCCGATGGCAACGAGGAGGTCGCCGACGTCGCTGCCGCCGGCGACGTCGGCGCCCCAGGTGGTGAAGAGCGCCCGCATCGCATCGACCGCGCAGGGGTCGTCGTCGACGACCGCGACGAGGGCGCCGCGGATCGCGCCGGCAGGTGTCGCGCCGCCGCCCGTCCGCGCCGGGGGCGGTCCGCCGCGCGCGTACGCCGCCGCGCGGGCGTACGGGGCGTACACGCGGAAGCGTGAGCCGCGGCCGGGCAGCGAGCGCACTTCCACGCGATGGTCGAGCAGCACCGCGAGGCGGCGCACGATGGCCAGGCCCAGGCCGAGGCCGCCGTGCGCGGCGCTGCTGCGCGACGTCGGCACCTGGTAGAACTCGTCGAAGATCCGCTCCTGGAGCGGGGTGGCGATGCCGACCCCGGTATCGACGACGTCGGTCGCCACCGAGGCGCCGCGGCGGCGCGCACCCAGCACGATTCCGCCGCGCTCGGTATAGCGGATCGCGTTGGCGACCAGGTTGCGCACGATGCGCTCGAAGAGCGCGGCATCGCTGTGGATGGCAAGCCGCGTGGGCGCCACGCGCAGGTCGAGGCCCTTCGCTTGCGCCTGCGCGCGCAAGCCGTCGGCGACGCGCATCAGGACCGGGGCCAGCGCCATTCGTGCCGGTGCCGGAGCGAGCGCTCCCGCTTCCAGGCGCGACAGGTCGAGGAGCTGCTCGAATTGGCCTTCGAGGGCACCCAGACCGCGCTGGATGCTCGCGACGAGCGGGCGCCACTCGGCGTCGGTAGCGCGCATCGCCAGTGCGGCGACGTAGAGCCCCAGCGCGTGCAGCGGCTGACGCAGGTCGTGACTCGCCGCGGCGAGGAGCTGGCTCTTGCTGCGATTGGCGCCCTCGGCGGCAGCCTGCGCCTCCCGGGCGGCGCGCGATTTCGCCTTCAGCTCGTCGATGAGGTCGAGGTTCTCGTAGCGCATCGCGAGCGAGCGGGTGAGGAGTGCGTTCAACTGGTGCCCGAAGGCGAGGATGAACACCATCACCACGCCCATCACGAAGGCGATGTAGCCATGCACCCGGTCGCCTTCGAGTGCCACGCGCACGATCAGCGGGGTCAGCGCGAGCAGCGTGAAGCCGTAGAACGCAGGGCGGTAGACCGCCGTCAGGTTGAGCCCGCCGAGCACCACGCCGAAGAGGCACACGATGAGCAGCGCCTGGTGGGGTTGCGACGGCGGGAACATGACGATCGAGGCGAGGCCCCACAGCGCGCCGCCGGTGGTCGATCCGATCGTCCAGTAGCGGCCCCAGCGCAGCGTCGCGTGCAGCCCCGGCCGGGCGCGCTTCCAGGCGCGCACGAGGAGCCCGCGCCAGGCCTGATTGGCGACGATGAGGGCGAGCCAGCCGGCCATCCAGATCGGAGTGGTCTCGTCCCACAGCACGAGGCACAGGATCGCCGCGCCGAGGAGCATCGACAGCGACGTGCGGTGCCAGTTGGCGTACAGCTCCGCGACCTGATCGGCGTACGCCCGGGCGAGCGCCGCCGGAGTGAAGGGCGGCGCCGCGGTCATCCGAGCCCCGCTGCTCAGGGCCGAGCGACCGGATGCTCGCCGCTGATGCCGCGCCGCGCGAGTTCGGCCACCACCTGCGATCGGGAGTGCACGTTGAGTGCACGCAGGATCGCCGAGACGTGGACCTTGACCGTCCCCTCGGAGAGCCGGAGCGCGCGACAAATCATCTTGTTGGGCTTGCCTTCGGCGAGCAGCAGCATGACTTCGCTCTGTCGTGGCGTGAGCCCGAGCACGTCGACCGCCACCCCGGCGATCTCCAGCACCCGCGCCCGTGCAAAGCCGCGCGGCACGTGCGTGCCGCCGGCGAGCACGGTACGCACGGCATCGAGCATGCCCGACGGATCGGTGGTCTTGGCGATGAAGCCGCGTGCGCCGGCTGCGAGCGCCGCGCCGACGGTCGCCTGGTCGTGCGTCGCGGACAGGACGACGATCGGCAGGCGGGGATGCGTGTGGCGCAATTCGGCGAGCAGATCGAGGCCGTGCGCGCCGGGCAACGCGAGGTCGAGCAACACCAGCGCGCAGTCGGGGTGCCGCGCGATCTGGGCGAGCGCCTCGTCCCGGGTCGCGGCGGCGAGGAGCTCGATGTCACCGGCAAGCGCCGGCAGCACCTCGCGCAAGGCGTGCACGATGAGTGGATGATCGTCGACCACCAATAGCTTCATGACGCCTCCTGCGTACGCGTTCGGGCGGCTGCGCGACGACTATGCGGGAGGGCGGTGCGGCGAGCTACCTGTCAGAAGCGGCAGCCGTTGCGCGTTCGGCGAGCCCGGTGCGCCCGAAGGCGCTCTTCTGCAGCTCGGCCTGCTCGGCGCGCAGCTTGCGCAAGCGCGTCTCGACGACGGACACCTGGTAGAAGTCACCGTCACCGGCCTTCGCGGCGAGTTCCATCTGGCCGATGGCTAGCGTCAGAGCACCCGCCCACGCGTAGTACTCGCCCTGATGCTGGTGTTCCTTCAGGCGCATGTTCTGCTCGGCATAAGCGCGTGCCGCGGTCCGGTGCAGCGGCCCGTTGCCGGGGAAACGCAGGAGCTGCGCCTCGGCGAAGGCCGACGCCTGCGCCGGCTTGCCGGCCTTGAGCAGCGCCTCCGGGTAGTCGTACACGAGCTGCATCTTGTTGGGATAGCGGGCGAGCGCGCTCGCGAAGCGCTTGACGGCAGCGTCGTAGTCCTTGGCGCCCATGAGCACGTTGCCGGCCATGGCGTCGATCATCGGATTGGGCGGCGCGATCTGCTCCAACCGGGCGAGCTCGGTCTTCGCCCGTGCGAAATTCTCGGCACGCAGCAGTGCCGCGACGAGGCCGTAGCGCTCGGCGATCTCGTTGTTGAACTTGCGCTCGCGCAGCGCGGCGTCGAAATTCGTGACCTGCTCGCGGGCGTCGCCCTGATAGCTCTTGAGGAGCGCACGCACGAGATGGAATTCGAGCGAGTCGGGCACCTGGCGGTACGGCAGATCCTGCGCGCGCGCCTGTGCCTCGGCGATGCGCTCGTAGGTGATCGGGTGCGTGCGCAGGTACGACGGTGTGTTGCCGTCGATGAAGCGGGCCGAGCGCTGCAACCGTTCCATGAACGTGGCGGCGCCGCCAGGATCGAAACCCGCCGCGACGAGCCGCTGGAAGCCGATCCGGTCGGCTTCGTATTCGTTGTCGCGCGTGAAATTGAGCTGTTGCTGCGCCGAGAGCGCCTGCGCGCTGGCGATGGCCGCATTGACCGTATCGCCGCGGTTCGCGCCGGCACTGCGCGAGGCGAGGACGGCGAGCGCCAGACCGGCGAGCGTCATCAGCATCGAGTTCTTCTGGTTGTCGATCATCCGCGCCATGTGATGCTGCGTGACGTGCGACATTTCGTGCGCGAGGACGCTCGCCAGCTCGGATTCGTTCTGCGCGAGGAGGATCAATCCGGTGTTGACGCCGATGTAGCCGCCGGGCAGGGCGAACGCGTTGATCGCGCCGTCGGGGACCGCGAAGAACTCGAAATCCTGCTTGACGTCGCCGGCGACCTGCAAGCGGTAGCCCAGCGCATTGAGATAGTCGTTGACTTCAGGATCTTCGAGGTAGCCGCCCTGCGCGCGGATCTGCCGCATGATGGTCTCGCCCACCTTGCGCTCCTGCGCCGGCGACAGGGCGACTTGCGACGAATCGCCGAGGTCCGGCAACGGCGACAGCGGGCGCGACGACGCTCCCGTTCCCTGCAGCGCCGACGGACTCACTTGCGGCAGCGTAACGTCACGCTCGGCCGGCAGCGAACTCCACAGCGAGGGCAGCGCTGGCGTCGTCGACGGGGCGCCCGGAATCACCTGCGTCGCGCTCGCGGCGGATGGCGCCGTGCGAGGAGCGGCGGATGCGGGGGGCGCGGTGACGGCGGTCTGCGCGAACGGCGCCGACGCGAGCGACAGCGCCACGACGGCCGCGACGACGCGCCGGACGGGTGGCGCGAGACGGAGCGGATGACGGCGCGAAAGGGACACGAGCGGTACGCAGCGAGCCGAGCGGCAAGGGTGATCGAGGTCGAGGTGCCGGGAACGCGTTGCCCCCGGCGACGGTGCTAAGATCGTCGCCACCCCCAAAGAGTTCACGTCGGACGACCCCTTTGCCACGTTCTCCCAACGCACGCGCGGGCACGAAAGCAGCGGCTCGCGCCGCCGGTGCGGCCGCGGCCAGCCCCGGTACGGCGGATTTTACCCACTTCGATGGTGCCGGCCGTGCCCACATGGTCGATGTCGCCAACAAGGAGGTCACGCATCGCGTGGCCCGCGCCGGTGGGCGGATCGTCATGCAGCCGGCCACGCTGGCGATGATCCGCGACGGGGTGGCCGCCAAGGGCGACGTGTTGCTCGTCGCCCGCGTCGCGGCCATCGCTGCCGCCAAGCGGGCGGCCGACCTCATCCCGCTGTGTCATCCGCTGCCGATCACCCGCGTCGCCGTTGATTTCGTGCTCGACGAGGCGGCAAGTGCCGTCTCCGCGGAGGCCGTGGTCGAGACGGTGGCGCGCACCGGCGTGGAAATGGAGGCGCTGACCGCGGTCTCCGCGGGGCTCCTCACGGTCTACGACATGTGCAAGGCGGTCGACCGCGGGATGCGCCTGGACGGCATCCGCCTCCTCGAGAAATCCGGTGGGCGCTCGGGCCATTTCGTGGCGCCGCCGTTGGCCACGTTCATCCCCGGTTGAGGCCGGCCGTGCCGCGTCTTGGCCTTCCCACCCTCGCCGCACTACCCGAGCCCGTCGCGCGTCCGCGCTACGACCCCACGCGGGTGCGCACCGGCATCCTCCACCTGGGGCTGGGCGCCTTCCACCGTGCGCACCAGGCCGTCTACACCGACGACCTGCTCGCCGTCGACGATCGGTGGGGCATCTGCGGCGTGTCGCTCAAGACACCGCGGGCGATCGCGCCGCTCGCCGCGCAGGACGGCCTGTACACGTTGCTCACGCGCAGCACCGATCGCATCGATGCCCGGGTGATCGGCGCGGTGCGCGAGACGCTTTTTGCCGGCGAGGCGCGTAGCGCGCTCGTCACCCGGTTCGCCGATCCGCGCATCGCCGTCGTGTCGTCGACGGTGACCGAGAAGGGTTATTGCCACGACCCAGCGACGGGTGCGCTCGACTTCACGCATCCGGACATCGTGCACGACCTCGCGCACCCGCAAGCGCCGGTCTCGGCGGTGGGGATCGTGGTGGCGGGGCTCGCGGCCCGCCGCGCAGCCGCGGCCGGTGCGCTCACCTTCGTGTGCTGCGACAACCTGCCACACAACGGGCGCCTGGTCGAGGGCCTCGTCCATGCGTATGCCACGCGCCACGACCCGTCGCTCGCCGATTGGATCGGCAGCCACGTCTCGTTTCCGTCGACGATGGTCGACCGCATCGTGCCCGCGACCACCGACGCCGACGTCGCCGACGCGGCGCGCCTCCTCGGCGTGCACGATGCCGCGGCGGTCACCGCCGAGCCCTTTGGCCAGTGGGTGATCGAGGATCGCTTCCGCGCGGCGCGTCCGGCGTGGGACGTCGGCGGCGCGCAGTGGGTCGACGACGTCGCGCCCTTCGAGCTCATGAAATTGCGGCTCCTCAACGGCAGCCATTCGACGCTCGCGTACCTCGGCTTTCTCATGGGCCATGACTTCGTGTGGCAGGCGTCGAGCGATCCCCTGCTCGCACGTTTCGTCGAGCGGCAGATGCGCGAGGAGATCGTGCCGACGCTGACCCGACCCGAGGGCACCGACCTTGCCGCCTACTGCGCGCAACTCATGACCCGCTTTCGCAATGCGGCGCTACCGCACCGCACGCGGCAGATCGCGATGGACGGCTCGCAGAAGCTGCCGCAACGCCTCCTCGCCACCGTGCGCGACCGCCTGCACGCGGGTGCGCCGCTCGTACACCTGCCGCTCGCGGTCGCCGCGTGGATTCGTTACGCGAGCGGGAGCGACGAACGCGGCAACCGCATCGAAGTCCAGGATCCGCTGGCGGCGAGCTTTGCCGCGATCGTGGCCCACGCTGGCGGCGTGGCACCGGCCATCGCCGACGGTTTCCTCGACCTCGCCCCGGTGTTCGGTGATCTCGGCAGCCACGCGTCGTTCCGCACCGCCGTACGCGGATGCGTGGTGGACCTCTATCGCGACGGCGCCGCCGCCACCGTGCAGCGGCACCTCGCGGCGGCGCCGGTGCTGCCCACCTGACGTACCTTCTTCCGATGACCATCCCGCTCGAACTCCATCCCGACCGCCTGTTCCCGGCGGATCCGTCGACGCGCGATCTCGCCCGCGCGCTGTACGCGACCGTCAAGGATTTGCCGATCGTGAGCCCACACGGGCACACCGATCCGCAGTGGTACGCCGACGATCCGGCATTTCCCGATGCGTCGGCGCTCTTCATCACGCCGGATCACTATGTGTTCCGCATGCTCTACAGCCAGGGCCTGCGCCTCGAGGATCTCGGCATCCCCCCGCGTCCGGATGCGCCCGACGCGCGTTCGATCGAGACGGACAGCCGCAGGATCTGGCGCAGCTTCGCGGCGCACTATCACCTGTTCCGCGGCACCCCGACGCGCCTGTGGCTCGACCACGCCTTCCACACCGTGTTCGGCATCGACGAGCGGCTCACCACCGAATCGGCCGACCGCTACTTCGACCACATCAATGCCAGCCTCGCGACGCCGGCGTTTCGTCCACGCGCGCTGTTCGAGCGCTTCAACATCGAGGTGATCGCGACCACCGAGTCGCCGCTCGACCCGCTCGATCACCATCGCAAGATCCGCGCATCGGGCTGGCGCGGCAGGGTGGTGACCGCGTACCGTCCGGATCCCGTCGCCGACCCCGAGTTCGACGGCTTCGCCGCCAACGTCGCCGAGTTCGGCCGGCTCACGCGCCAGGACACCGCGACGTGGGCGGGGTACCTGGTCGCGCACCGCGAGCGCCGCGCCTTCTTCAAGTCGCTCGGCGCCACGTCGACCGATCACGGGCATCCGACGGCGCATACGGCGGACCTGTCGGCAAGCGAGTGCCAGCGCCTCCTCGATCGCGCCCTCGCCGGTACGATCACCGCTGTCGAGGCCGAAGCATTTCGCGGCCAGGTGCTCACCGAGATGGCCCGCATGAGCCTCGATGACGGCCTCGTCATGCAGATCCATCCGGGCAGCTTCCGCAACCACAATCCACGACTCTTCGCGCGCTTCGGACGCGACAAGGGCGCCGACATCCCGACCCGCACCGACTACGTGCGGGCGCTGAAGCCGCTTCTCGACGCCGTCGGCAACGAACGCAACCTCACGATCATTCTCTTCACGCTCGACGAGACTTCGTACGCGCGGGAACTCGCCCCGCTCGCGGGCCACTATCCGGCGTTGAAGCTGGGTCCGCCGTGGTGGTTCCACGATTCACCGGAAGGGATGCTGCGCTTCCGCGAGCAGGCGACCGAGACGGCCGGCTTCCACAATACGGTGGGCTTCAACGACGATACCCGCGCCTTCATGTCGATCCCGGCGCGCCACGACGTCGCGCGGCGCATCGACTGCCGCTTCCTCGCCACGCTGGTGCGCGAGCACCGTTTGCAGGAAGACGAGGCGTTCGCGCTGGCCCCGGGACTCGCCCACGACTTCGCCAAGGCCGCGTACAAGCTGTAGCCGGTTCGCGGCGCCCCGTCCGGCGATGCGGCGCGCGTTCGCGCCGGGCGCGCTATGATGTCGAGCGAAGGCCGATTCACCTCACGATAAAGGGAACGACATGAGCCTCCTGCGCGATCTTGCCGCCCTCGTCGGGCGCATCCTCATCGCCGTCCTGTTCATCCCTGCGGGATGGGGCAAGATCACCGGCTTTGCCGGTACCGCGGGGTACATCGCGAGCAAGGGGTTGCCGCTGCCTGCGGTTGCCACCGCCGTGGCCATCGCGATCGAATTGGGCGGCGGACTGCTCCTGGTCGCGGGTTACAGGACGCGCTGGGCGGCGGCCGCACTGCTCGCGTTCACCGTTGCCACCACGTTCGTCTTCCACCCCTTCTGGAGCGTGCCGGCCGACCAGGTGATGGCGACGACGATCAATTTCTGGAAGAACGTCGCGATCATCGGCGGCCTGCTGTACGTGTGGGCGTTCGGCCCCGGTCGCCTCGCGATCGATCGCTCGTAAGCACCGCGGCTCGCACGACGCGGGCGCCTGGCGAGCGCATCGTGCGCGCTGCGTTTTCGAACCAATGAAAGGAAACGCCGTGAAGAAGGAACTGAAGATCACTGCCCCGCCGGTCGACACCGGCATCGCTGCCAAGGACCGGGCGAAGATCGTCGGCGGTCTGGCCAAACTCCTGGCCGACAGTTACACGCTCTACCTCAAGACGCACAACTTCCATTGGAACGTGACCGGTCCGATGTTCAATACGCTGCATCTCATGTTCGAGACGCAGTACACCGAGTTGTGGCAGGCCAACGACCTCATCGCCGAGCGGATCCGTGCGCTGGGCCATCCGGCGCCGGGGACCTACGCCGAATTCGTCGAACTCGCGAGCATCCCCGAGACGCCGGGTCAGCCGCCAGCCGAGGAGATGGTACGCCTGCTCGTCGAAGGCAACGAGGCGGTGGTGCGCACCGCGCGGCAGATGTTTCCGGCGGTCGACAAGGTGGGCGACGAGCCCACCGCCGATCTGCTCACCCAGCGCATGCAGGTCCACGAGAAGAATGCGTGGATGCTGCGCAGCCTCCTCGAGTGAGATGAACCACTCCCGCCCTCGCTGGCTCCGGAGGGGGCGCGATCAGCGGGCGCGGCCGGATCAGGACTCGAGCCAGATCGTCACCGGTCCATCGTTGACGAGCCGCACCGCCATGTGCGCACCGAAGACACCGGTGGGCACGGGCTTGCCGAGCGCGCCGGCAAGCGTGGCCACGAAGGCGTCGAAGAGCGGCGCCGCAACCTCGGGCCGGGCGGCGCCGGTGTACGACGGGCGATTGCCCTTGTCGGTCGATGCATACAGCGTGAACTGCGAGACCGCCAGGACCTCCGCCCCGACGTCGAGTGCGCTGCGGTTCATGACGCCGGCGTCGTCGTCGAAGACGCGCAGGTTGACGATCTTGCGCGCCAGCCGCTCGCCGTGCGCGGGCGTGTCGGTCGGGGCGATACCGACCAGTGCGAGCAGGCCCGGGCCGATGGCACCGGTGACGCGCCCGCCGGCGGTGACGTCCGCCTCGCTTACCCTCTGCAACAACACTCTCATCGCACCACCTTGCGCTCGACGTCGGTCACGCGACCCTGCTCGATGGTGACCGTCGTCAGCGTTTGCGGGTCGCCCGGATGCGGAAGGTACGTCCAGCGTGCGGACTTGCCACCGCCGGCCTTCATGTCGGGTGGTCCGGCACGGGCGAGCACCTCGCCCGCCGGCATGCCGGCGAAGAGGTAGCGTCGCTGCGCCGGGTCGCCGCCGCGCACTCGCTCGCTCCGCGCGGCGTTGCGCGCGCGCGTCGTCGACGGCTCGGTACGCGCCGCGCTCGTCGCGGCGCCGCCCGTGGCGGGCCACGGCGGCAGCGGCAGGACCGACACCTCGGCCGGATCGGTCGCGAAGTTGCGCAACTCTTGGCCGGGCGGGCAAGGCGTGCCCTGGTACACGGGAATGCCGCCGCGGCCGCTGCACTTGTAGATTTGTGCGTGGACGAGCGGCGTGGCGCCGGCCGCCATCAGGACCAATACGGCGGCGGCGGTGCGTGATCGGGTGGGGGTGTGGCGCATGGCGGGAACGAACGCGCGAACGGGCGGGTCGCAGGGGAAGGTACGATAGCGCGCGCGCCGCGGTGGCGCACTACGTCTTGCGATGGATCCCCGATCGGACAATTCCATGCGTACGCTGGAGGGCCGGCGGCGTTCGCACCCGCCGCGACGCTTCGCAGCGGGCGCGAACGCGGCCGTGCGTCGAGTCCGGGCGAGCGTCCTGCTGTCGCTCGTCATGGTCGTCGCGGGCTGCGGCACCGTCGATACCGTCGACTACTACTGGCAAGGCGCGGCCGGGCAATTCGAGATCATCACGCGCGCCCGGCCCATCGACGAGGTCATCGAGGCGTCGGCGGATCCTGCGCTCAAGGCTCGCCTTGCCCGCGTGCAGGAGATCCGCACGTTCGCGAGCCGCGACCTCGCGCTTCCCGACAATGCGAGCTACACGCGCTACGCCGATCTCGGACGGCCGTTCGTCGTGTGGAACGTCTTCGCCGCGCCGGCACTCTCGCTCGACGCCCGACAGTGGTGCTTTCCGATCGCCGGCTGCGTGAGCTATCGTGGCTATTTCGACGAATCGCAGGCGCGTGCCGAGGCAGCACGGCTGGCGAGCAAGGGTGACGACGTCTGGGTCGCCGGCATCCCGGCGTACTCGACGCTCGGCTATTTCGACGATCCGGTGCTGTCGACCTTCGTGCGCTGGCCGGAGGTCGAGGTGGCGCGGATGGTGTTCCACGAGCTCGCGCACCAGGTGGTGTACGTCAAGGATGACTCGCAGTTCAACGAGTCCTTCGCGGCAACGGTCGAGGACGTCGGGGTGCGCCGCTGGCTGGCGACGCAGGACGACCCCCGGCTCGCCGGACAGTACGAGCGGGCGGAGCGCTTGCGCGGCGTGTTCCGCGATCTCCTGCACGAGACCCGGTGCGAGCTCACGGCCGTCTACGCGAGCGAGGCGAGCGAGGCGACGCAGCGTGCCCGGAAGGCGACGATCCTCGCCGTCATGCGCGAGGCCTATGAGCGCGCGCGCGCCGGCGAGCCCGGTCTCGCCGGGTACGAGCGCTGGTTCGCCGGCATCGACGGGGCCGGACCCAACAACGCGAGCATCGTCTCGGTGGGGCTCTACACCGCCGACGTGCCGGCCTTCAAGGCGCTGCTCGCCGCCGCGGGCGGAGACCTGCCGCGCTTCTACGGTCTGGTGAAGGACCTCGCCGCGCGCCCGAAGGCAGAGCGCGAGGCCGCGCTCCTCGCCGCCGCCGGTTCGCGCCCGGCTACCCACGATGCGGTCGCCGGACCTGCTATACTCGCGGGCTCACCTTGCCTCACCCGCCGCAGACGGGGAGGCCATCGACGGCTGCGGCCGGGCCGATGACGCGGCGAGCGCACCGTTCAGGGCGCCGTACGCGATCACCGTGCCAGGAGCCGGCAAGCGCAGGTGCGTAGCGAAGCGATCCGTGCATCGATTCCGATCACGGGCCACCTCGCGGTGCACCGCGCCTGAAGCCGTCGTCTTCACGACCGAAAGGAGAATTCTGCCCATGCGTCATTACGAAATCGTCTTCATCGTCCATCCGGACCAGAGCGAACAGGTACCGGGGATGATCGACCGCTACCGCGCGATGGTCACCAACCACAAGGGGCAGATCCATCGCCTCGAGGATTGGGGCCGTCGCCAGCTCACCTATCCCATCCAGAAGGTGCACAAGGCGCACTACGTGCTCATGAACATCGAGTGCGACCAGGAAGCGCTGAACGAGCTCGAGCACGCGTTCAAGTTCAACGACGCCGTGCTGCGCCACCTGATCGTCGCCACGACCGAGGCCAAGGTCGCGCCGTCGCCGATGATGAAGGAAGAGAAGGCACGCTCGCTCACGCAGCGCGAGTCGGCCCGCGAAGGCGAAGCCGCGCGGCCCGCGGAGGCGGCAGCACCGGCGGCGCCGGCGGCCTGACGACGCCCGGCGCGGATGTCCGGCGCCAACCGGCTCACGCTCGACGCCACGCTCACCGCTCGCGACGATCTTCGCTACACCCCCGCCGGCATTCCGGCGCTCGACTGCACGCTCACGCATGCGTCGATGCAGGAAGAGGCAGGGGGCGAGCGCCGGGTTGAGTGCGAGTTGCACGCGGTGGCCTTCGGTGACGTGGCCCGGTCGCTCGCCCGGATGAGCGTCGGCAGCGAACTGCGCTGCGACGGCTTTCTCGCCAGGCGCTACCGCACCGGCGTCACCGTCGCGCTGCACATCACGAACATCGCAACCCGAAGCAATCGATAGAGGAAGACACCATGCCCCGTCCAATGGGAAGAGGTAAAGGCAAAGGCAAGAAGGACATGAAGCGGCGCGATCGCGGCAACGCGCTCTTCAAGCGCCGCAAGTTCTGCCGGTTCACGGCCGAGAAGGCCACCGAGATCGACTACAAGGACATCGACGTCCTCAAGGATTTCGTGCAGGAGAACGGCAAGATCATGCCGGCGCGCGTCACCGGCACCAAGGCGCGCTGGCAGCGCCAGCTCGCCACGGCGATCAAGCGCGCGCAGTTCCTCGCGCTGCTCCCGTACACCGACCGTCACTAGGAGGCGCCCGATCATGCAGATCATCCTCCTCGACAAGATCGCCAACGTCGGCAATTTGGGCGACGTGGTGAAGGTCAAGAACGGGTACGCCCGCAATTTCCTCATCCCGCAAGGGAAGGCGAAGCGTGCCACTCCGGAGAACCTGAAGGTCATCGAAGCGCAGCGCGCCGAACTCGAGGCCGCCGCGCAGGCACGGCTCGGTAGCGCGCAGGCGCTCGCCGAGAAGCTCGAGGGCCAGGTCTTTCGCGTCGTGCAGAAGGCGGGGGTCGACGGGCGTCTCTTCGGTTCGGTCACCACGTCCGATATCGCCGAGGCGCTCAAGGCGCAGGGCTTCGCCATCGAGAAGGCGATGGTGCGCATGCCGGAGGGGCCACTGAAGCGCATCGGCGATTTCGCGCTGACGGTGGCCACGCACACCGATGCCGTGGCCAATGTCACGATCACCGTGGTCGCCGAATCGGCGCTGGGGTAATCACCGTCGACGCCCGACGACGACCGGACGTGACGTCGTCGATCCACGACAGAAGGGCCGCCACGAGCGGCCCTTCGCACGTGTGTCCGAATATTCGTGCCGCAGGGCGGCGTGACGAGCATCGGCAGCGTCGTTCGTCTTACAATCGCGGGATCTCGTGCAGCGTGCCGGCGTAGCCGTTCGGCTGTCATCCGTTTCGCAGGTACCGCGCTTTCGCTCCTCTTTCGCGTCTCGCCGCACGTTCCCAATCTTCCGAGGTCATCGATCGTGAATCATCCTTTCCGCCGCGCCTGGCGAATTCTCATCGCTGCATGCCTTCTCGGGATCGGCAGCGGCGCGTACGCGTCGACGTACTACGTCAAGGCGACACCTCCGGTCGCGGTGAAGTGCAGCGCGGACAGCTTCGCGTTCACTGCCGGAAAATTCTCGTGGAAGCTCGCGTCGGCGTCATCGATGATCGCCGTTTCGCGGGCGATCAACGGCGGCCCGGTCGAGTACATCCAATCTTTCTCACCATCCGCATTCGGCGGTGGCGCAACGGGTGGACCGCTCGACATGTCGTTGCTCGGCAAAGCGGCATCGTTCGGGCCGCTGACGTTCCCCTACACCCTGTCGTATCGGCTGGAGGGCGTCGATGCGGATACCGACGGTGTTGCGCTCGACTGGACGTGTACGGCCGACGGTGCGTCGGCGACGGCGGCGGTGACGATCATTCCCGGCACGCCGCCGCCACTCACCGCGGCGCCGTCGAGCATCAATTTCCCGGCGACGTCGGTCGGCGTGCAGTCCGCCGCGACCACCGTCACGGTCACCAACAACAGCGGCGGCACGCTGTCGGGACTCACGGTCAACAACGGCAATCCGAGCGACTTCACACTCACCTCGAACACCTGCG
Source organism: Burkholderiales bacterium (assembly GCA_020852555.1). GTDB lineage: Bacteria > Pseudomonadota > Gammaproteobacteria > Burkholderiales > Casimicrobiaceae > VBCG01. The sequence continues at coordinate 10,860 of JADZAQ010000263.1, read as the reverse complement.
GCGGCGCCTCACTCGCGAGCGGCGGGACCTGCACGGTCGCCATCGCCTTCAGTCCCAGCGTCGGCGGCGTGCGCGCCGGCACGGTGACGGTGGCCAGCGACGCCGGCAGCGCGGCGATCAACGTCTCGGGTACCGGCAAGGCGGCACTCGCCTTCTCGCCGACGTCGCTCAATTTCGGATCGACCGCGGTGGGCGCCACCGGCGCGCCGCTCACCATCACCGTCACCAACAACGGGGCGAGCGACGTCACGACGACCGGGGTCGCGGCCAGCACCGCCGATTTCGCGGCGACCACGACCTGCGGCACGATTGCCGCGGGCGGCAGCTGCACGATCAGCGTCACCTTCTCGCCGACGGCGCTCGGCCTGCGCAGCGCGAACATCGCGTTCACGAGCTCGGCACCCGGCAGCCCGAACATGATCGGCGCGATCGGCAGCGGGACTTCGGGTCCCGCGGTCGGCACGCTCACCGTACCTGGCACGGTCACGTTCGGGACGCTCGACGTCGGCACGCCGAGCGCGCCGGCAACGGTGACCATCACCAATGCCAGCACGGCGGCGGTGGTGGTGGCGAGCATCGTGAGCGGCGCACCGGCCGAGTTCGCGGTCTCCGACAACACGTGCGCGACGGTCGCCGCGGGCGCGACGTGCAGCTTCAAGGTGACGTTCACGCCGGCGGCGAGCGGCGCGCGGGCGGCGAGCATCACCGTCACGAGCAACGGCGCGGGCAGCCCGCAGGTGGTGGCGGCGTCGGGCACCGGCGGCGCCGCGCCGACGCCCGGACAACTCTCGGTCCCGGCGAGCGTCACGCTGGGCACGTACCTCGTCGGCGCCGCCGGCGCTCCCGAGAACGTGCCGGTCACCAATGTCGGTGGCAGTCCGGTCACGATCTCCGGCGTCACGAGCAGCGCGCCGAGCGAGTTCGCGGCCTCCGCGGGCACCTGCGCGACGGTGGCGCCCGGGGCGACGTGTTCGCTCACGGTGACCTTCACGCCGGCGGCGGCGGGTGCGCGCAACGCGACCGTCACCGTGACCAGCGACGGGGTGGGCAGTCCGCAGGCGCTGGCGGTCAGCGGCAACGGCGTGGCGCCGAGCTCCCCCGGTCAACTGTCGATGCCGGGGACGGTGAATGCGGGCGCCTACCAGGTCGGCGTCGCCTCGCCCGCGGCGAGCATCGCGATCACCAACATCGGCAGCACCGCGGTTGCCATCGCCGGTGTCGTCAGCAGCAATCCGACGGAATTCGCGATCGTGCGCAATTCCTGCACGACGCTCGCGGCCAGCGCGAGTTGCACGGTGGATTACACGTTCACGCCAGGGGCAACGGGCGTGCGGACGGCAACCTTCACCGTGACGAGCAATGGGGTTGGCAGCCCGCAGCCGATCGCGATGACCGGCACCGGCACCGCGACGGCGACCACGATCGACCTCATCGAGTACTACCACGCGGAGTTCGATCACTATTTCATCACCGGGATCCCCGACGAGATCAGCAAGCTCGACGCGGGCGTGTTCAAGGGCTGGGCGCGCACCGGCTACAAGTTCAAGGGGTATCCGGTGGGCACCGCCAATGCCTCCGACGTGTGCCGCTTCTTCAGCACCGCCTTCGACCCCAAGAGCTCGCACTTCTACACGCCCTTCGCGACCGAGTGCCAGGACGTGCTGGACCGCTTCAAGGACTGGCAGCTCGAGGGCCTCGTGTTCAGCATCCCGGTGCCGACGCTGGAGGGTGCGTGCGCCGCCGGCACCATCCCGGTCTATCGCCTGTACAACAACGGCCAGGGCGGCGCACCCAATCACCGCTATACGACCGACCTCGAGGTGCGGGCGCAGATGATCGCCAAGGGCTGGATCGCGGAAGGCCGCGGCGTGGGCGTCATCATGTGCTCGCCGCAGTAGCGCGCGGCGCGATCCGCGACCTGCGGCTTTGCGGTCCGCACGCGCGAAGGCCCCCGGAATCGGGGGCCTTCGCATTCGTATCGGCACGGTAGAATGCAAAGTTCTGCCGCACCCTCCGCCATGCCCGACGATCCGCAACTCGACGCGCTGAAGACGCCGCCGCATTCGCTCGAAGCCGAGCAGTCGGTCCTGGGCGGGCTGCTGCTCGACAACGAGGCCGGCGATCGGATCGGCGATCTCATCACCGACGAGGATTTCTACAGCGACGCGCACCGGGTCATCTACGGGCAGATCGTGAAGCTCGCGGGCGAAGGCAAGCCGGTCGACGTGATCACGCTCTCCGAGGCGCTCGGCGCGACGCACCAGCTCGACTACGTCGGTGGGCTTGCGTACCTCGGCGCGCTGGTGGCCAACGTGCCGTCGGCCGCCAACATCCGCCACTATGCGCAGATCGTGCGCGAGCGCGCGATCCTGCGCCGGCTCGCCGCGACCGCCGGCGAGATCGCGGACACCGCCTTCAATCCGCTGGGTCGCAGTGCGCGTACCGTGCTCGACGAGGCCGAAGCGAAGGTGCTGCACATCGGCGAGCAGGGCAGTCGCGGGCAGCGCACCTATGCCTTGCTGAAGGATCTCCTCGTCGGCGCGGTCGAGCGCATCGAGGAGTTGTACAACCGCGACAACCCGTCGGACGTCACCGGTATCGCGAGCGGCTTCACCGATCTCGATCGCGAGACCGCGGGCCTCCAGCCGGGCGACCTCATCATCGTCGCCGGCCGGCCGAGCATGGGCAAGACCGCCCTCGCGCTCAACATCGCCGAGCACGTCGCGCTCGACCTGAAGCTGCCGGTCGTCGTCTTCTCGATGGAAATGGGGGCCACGCAGCTCGCGATGCGGATGATCGGCTCGGTGGGTCGCCTGGACGCGCAGAAGCTGCGCACGGGTCGCCTCGCCCCTGACGACTGGGAGCGACTGTCGGCGGCGCTCGGCCGGCTGTCCGAGGCGACGATACTGATCGACGAGACCCCCGCGCTCACCGTGATCGAACTGCGGGCGCGCGCCCGCCGCTTGCACCGGCAGTACAAGGGCCTGGGGCTCGTGGTCGTCGACTACCTGCAGCTCATGCAGGCGCACTCGCAGGGGGAGAACCGCGCGACCGAAATCTCCGAGATCTCGCGGTCACTGAAGGCGCTCGCCAAGGAGCTCAAGGTTCCGGTGGTGGCGCTCTCGCAGCTCAACCGCTCGCTCGAGCAGCGGCCGAACAAGCGGCCGGTGATGTCGGATTTGCGCGAGTGCGTGACCGGCGACACGCTGGTGATGCTCGCCGACGGCTCGCGCGTGCCGATTGGCACGCTCGTCGGGATGACACCCGAGGTGCTCGCGGTCGACGCCGGGCATCGTGTCGTTCGTGCGCGCTCCGATCGGGTCTGGGCGACGGGGATGAAGCCGGTCCTGCGTCTGCATCTGGCGAGCGGGCGTTCATTGCGGGCGACCGCCGGGCATCGCGTGCTCGCCGACCGTGGATGGACGCCCCTCGGCGAGCTTCGCGTCGGCGATCGTGTCGCGATGGCGCGCAGTTTCCCCGACGTGGGCACCGAATCGTGTTTCAGTGATGCCGAGTTGGTCCTGTTGGGGCATCTCGTCGGCGACGGCAGCTATCTGTCGCACCAGCCGCTTCGGTATACGACCGCGTCGGAGGCGAACAGCGACGCCGTGCGGGATGCGGCAGTGAGTGCATTCGGTGCCACGGTGAACCGGCACGCCGGCCGTGGACAGTGGCATCAACTCGTGTTTTCCGGCAACGGCAATCGGTGGCACCCCGCGGGGATCAATCGCTGGCTGCGCGAGCTCGGCATATTCGGGCAACGCTCGCACGACAAGCGTCTTCCGTCATCGGTGTTTCGTCTTGGCCGCGCGAAGATGGCACTGCTGCTGCGCCATCTCTGGGCAACCGACGGCTCCATTCATGTACGCAAGCCTGGGCAAAGAGGCGCGTCACGCGTGTACTTCAGCACGTGCAGCGAGGGGTTGGCGGGCGATGTCGCGGCGCTCCTGCTGCGCTTCGGCATCGTTGCTCGCCTGCGCTGCATCGTGCGTGACGGCGTGCGCTCGGTCCACTCCGTGGACGTCTCCGGCCGGACCGACCAGCAGGCATTCCTGCGGGAGATCGGCACGTTCGGCCCGCGCGAGGCGCCCGGGATGGCGCTTGCCGCCGCCTTGGAGGCAGGAGTCGGGAATCCGAATGTCGACACGCTGCCGCAGTTGGTTTTTGGTGAAGTGCGGGCGGCGATGCGCGCGCGGGGGGTCACCACGCGGCAGATGGCGGCACTGCGTGGTACGCGCTACGGCGGAGCTTCGCACTTCGATTTCGCTCCGTCGCGCGCGACGATCGCGAGCTATGGCGAACTCCTCGGCGACGACGCGCTGCAGCGCCATGCGTGCGACGAGCTCTTCTGGGACCGGGTGCTGCGCATCGAACCGGAGGCCGAGCAGGCGACCTTCGACCTGACGGTGCCGGGTCCGGCGAGCTGGCTCGCCGACGGCATCGTGGCTCACAACTCGGGCGCGATCGAACAGGATGCAGACGTCATCCTCTTCATCTATCGCGACGAGGTCTACAACGAGGACTCGCCCGACAAGGGCACCGCCGAGATCATCATCGGCAAGCAGCGCAACGGCCCCACCGGGACGGTGCGCCTCACCTTCCTGGGCGAGCACACGCGCTTCGAGAACGCGGCCCGCGCCGGATCCTACTGATCGGCGCGGCCTGCGTCGACGCGAAAGAGCGATGACTTCCACGACCACGAAGACCGCCGTCGTCACCGGCATCACCGGCCAGGACGGGGCCTACCTCGCGCAGTTCCTGCTGGCTCGCGGGTATCGCGTGTTCGGGACGTTTCGCCGCGGCAGCTCGGTCAATTTCTGGCGCATCGAGGAGCTCGGCATCGCCGCGCATCCGGCACTCACCACGGTCGAGTTCGATCTCACCGATTCGGGCTCGGCGCTGCGCCTGCTCGAGCGCACCGAGCCGCACGAGATCTACAACCTCGCCGCGCAGAGCTTCGTCGCGGTGTCCTTCGACCAGCCGGTCACCACCGGCCTCACCACCGGTCTGGGCGCGGTGCACCTCCTGGAGGCGGTGCGCAGCTTCGACCGTGGCATCCGCTTCTACCAGGCGAGCACCTCGGAGATGTTCGGACGGGTGCAGGCGATGCCGCAGAACGAGTCGACGCCCTTCTATCCGCGCAGCCCGTACGGGGTGGCCAAGCTCTACGCGCACTGGATGACGGTGAACTACCGCGAGTCGTACGGCATCTTCGGCGCCTCGGGCATCCTCTTCAACCACGAGTCGCCGCTGCGCGGACGCGAATTCGTGACACGCAAGATCACCGATGGTGTCGCGCGCATCGTGCACGGTAGGCAGGAGGTGCTCGAGCTCGGCAACCTCGACGCGCGGCGCGACTGGGGCCACGCGCGCGAGTACGTCGACGGCATGTGGCGGATGCTGCAGCACGACGAGCCGGAGACCTTCGTGCTCGCCTCGGGGCGCACGCAGAGCGTGCGCCGGTTCGTCGAGCTCGCCTTCACGGCCGCCGGGATCGAGCTCGCCTGGCGTGGCAGCGGCATCGACGAGACCGGCGTGGATGCGAAATCGGGCGCCGTGCGCGTGCGCGTCAACCCGGCGTTCTACCGGCCGGCGGAGGTCGACGTGCTCCTCGGTGATTCCGCCAAGGCGCGCGCGAAGCTCGGCTGGCAGGCGATGGTACCGCTCGACGAGCTGTGCCGGTCGATGGTCGAGGCGGACCTCGGGCGTGTCGATCGTGGCGTCTCGTTCTAGGATCCTCGTCACCGGCGCGGCCGGCTTCACCGGGCGGCATCTGTGCGCGCTGCTCGCGGCGCGCGGCCATGCGCTGCTGCGCCTGGTCGAGCACGCCACCGGCGCCGCCGACGAGGTCGTCGCCGACCTCGTCGACGCCAGCGCGGTCGGCGCGGCGGTGCGCGCGGCGGCACCCGATGCCGTCGTGCACCTCGCGGCGATCGCCTTCCCCGCGCACGCCGACACCGCCGCGATCTATCGCGTCAACGTCGGCGGTACGCTGGCGCTCCTCGAAGCGCTCGCGGCGGGCGGCTTCGGCCAGGGCGGCGTGCTGCTGCCGAGCACGGCCACCGTCTACGCGAGTGCCGCCGGCGCGGCGCTCACCGAGGATTCCCCGCTGGCGCCGGCGTCGCACTACGCGGTGAGCAAGCTCGCCATGGAGCACATGGCGCGACTCTTCGCACGATCGCTGCCGGTGGTGGTCGTGCGCTCCTTCAACTACACGGGCCCGGGGCAGCGCGAGCCGTACCTGGTGCCGAAGATCGTGCGCCACTTCGCCGAGCGTGCGCCGTTCATCGAGCTCGGCAACATCGACGTCGAACGCGACTTCCTCGACGTGCGTGTGGTGGTCGACGCGTACCTGCGGCTGCTCGATGCACCGCTGGCGCACGGCGGCACCTTCAACCTGTGCAGCGGCACGGGGCGCACCGTGCGCGATATCGTGCGGCGTCTCGAGGTGCTCACCGGGCACCGCATCGAGATCCGCATCAATCCGCGGTTCGTCCGCGCGGGCGAGCCGCAGCGCATCGTCGGCTCGCATGCGCGCCTCGTGGCCGCCATCGGCGCGCTGCGCAGCGTCGCCCTCGACGACACGCTGGCCGACATGCTCGCGGCCGCGGGCGGCTGACGTCGGGCGGTCGGCTACAGCACTTCCGCCGCGTGATCGGCGAGCCGCGAGCGTTCCCCGCGCTGCAGCGTCACGTGGCCGGAGTGGGTCCAGCCCTTGAAGCGGTCGACGACGTAGGTCAACCCCGAGCTTCCCTCGGTGAGGTACGGCGTGTCGATCTGTGCGATGTTGCCGAGGCACACGACCTTGGTGCCGGGGCCGGCGCGGGTGACGAGCGTCTTCATCTGCTTGGGCGTGAGGTTCTGCGCCTCGTCGATCACCAGGAACTTGTTGATGAAGGTGCGCCCGCGCATGAAGTTCAGGCTCTTGACCTTGATGCGCGAGCGGATCAAGTCGCGGGTCGCGGCGCGGCCCCATTCCCCGGCCTCGTCGTCGGTTTTGTTGAGCACGTCGAGGTTGTCCTCGAGCGCGCCCATCCACGGATTCATCTTCTCTTCCTCGGTGCCGGGGAGGAAGCCGATGTCCTCGCCGACCGGCACCGTGACGCGGGTCATGATGATCTCGGTGTAGACCTTGAACTCGAGCGTGAGCATCAGTCCCGCGGCGAGCGTCAGCAGCGTCTTGCCGGTGCCCGCCTGGCCGAGCAGCGTCACGAAGTCGATCTCCGGGTTCATGAGGAGGTTGAGCGCGAAATTCTGCTCGCGGTTGCGCGCGGTGATCCCCCACACGTTGTTCTTCTGGTGCGAGTAATCCTTGAGGGTCGACAGCAGCGCCGTCTTGCCGGTGATTTCCTTGACGATCGCGTGGAACGGCGCCTCGTCGGGCTTCTCCTGGTACACGAACTCGTTGACGAGGAGCGACGCGATGAGCGGTCCGCCCAGACGGTAGTAGGTGTGGCCGCCTTGCTGCCACGACTCCATCGCCTTGCCGTGGCGATCCCAGAAATCGTCTGGCAGCTCGCGCGCCCCGGTGTAGAGGAGGTCGGTGTCCTCGAGGACCTTGTCGTTGAAGTAGTCCTCGGCGGCGAGCCCGAGCGCGCGCGCCTTGATACGCATGTTGATGTCCTTCGACACCAGGATCACCGCACGCTTCGGATGGTTCTGCTGCTGGTGCATCACCACGGCGAGGATCTGGTTGTCGGCCTTGCCGCTGGCGAGCGTGGACGGCAGCGTCGTCGCGATCGACTCGGTCTGCAGGAACAGGCGGCCCGCGGCCGCGCCGCCCGAGCGCTCGGCGAGCGGGATGCCGCGCGTGATGCTCTCGCCGGTTTCGCCGTGCGCGGTGACGAGGTCGTCCAGGAAACGGCTCACCTGGCGAGCATTGCGCGCCACTTCGGAAACGCCCTTCTTGTTGGCGTCGAGTTCCTCGAGTGTCAGGAGCGGCAGGTAGATGTCGTGCTCCTCGAACCGGAAGAGGCTCGTCGGATCGTGCAGCAGCACGTTGGTGTCGAGGACGAAGAGCTTGCTGGCGGCGCTTGCCGTCGTTCGTTGGGACTTGCGCGCGGGCAGGAGGTGGAGTGTGGACGGAGCGGGGCGCAGCTTGCGTTCGACCATGGGCCTCCTTGGCGCGTTGCATGCGGTCGCCCACCGCGGGCGACCCGGCGAAACGATGGTACAGGTTTTGGCTGTGGGCACAAGGGGTTGTGGTTCGGCCCCCGACCGGATCGCACCTATCGTGGTGGCGGGCGCGCCGCCATCCGGCGGCAGCGGTTGCGCCAGGCTACAGCGACTCGACGAAGGCGAGCACCTCGGCGACGTGTCCCGGGACCTTGACGCCGCGCCATTCGCGCGCGAGCTTGCCCGCGCCGTCGATCACGAATGTGCTCCGCTCGATCCCGCGGACCTGCTTGCCGTACATGTTCTTCATCCTGATCACGCCGAACGCATGGCACAGCGTCTCGTCGGAGTCGGCGATGAGCTCGAAGGGAAATCCCATCTTCGCCTTGAATTTCTCGTGCGAGGCGAGCGAGTCGCGCGAGACGCCGACCACGACGGCGTTGGCCTCGCGAAAGGCGTCGTGCGCATCGCGGAATTGCGCGCCTTCGGTGGTGCAGCCCGGCGTGTTGTCCTTGGGATAGAAGTAGAGGACGACGGTCCTGCCCTTCTGTGCCGAGAGCTGGAACGGGCCGCCGGTGGCGTCCGCGGTGAAGTCGGCGACTTTCTTTCCGGTCATCGGGGCTCCGGTGCGTGGGTGAACGGGAGGGGGGCGGCGACGATCTTACGCCGCCATGGCAAGGTCGACGTCGTGCAGGAATTCCTCGTCCTGCACGAGCAGCGTGCCGCTGCGTCCCGGAATGCTTCCCGCGCGCACCGTGCAGCGGGGCAGCGCCATCGGTTCCGTCGCTTCGTAGAGGGTGCGCACGGGACCGAGCGTCCAGCCCTGCGCCTTCCAGCCCAGCACGAGTTGCTCGAATGCCGGTGCGAGCCGCATGCCTTCGAGTTCGGCGTGGAGGGTATACACCTGCGCCGTCGTCAGGTCGCGGGTGCGCTCGAGCAGGTGGGCGGCTACGTTGTCCTCGGTCACGCCGTCGAGACCGATCATCTCGTCGAGCGTGGGCAGCGTGGTGGGAAACTGCGGGCAGCGAATCGGCTCCGCGTTGTACACCGGCAGATGCGGATGCGTCCCGCGCCCATCCGAGCAATAGTCGAAGCCCAGGCGCTGGGTCAAGCGCAGCGCGTGCACGTTCATCTGCCATCCCGCGGCGCCGTGCGTGCGTGGCGCCTCGCCGAAGATCTCCGCGTAGCGGTCGCAGGCGCGCTCCATTTCCGCGCGGGTCCACGCCGCGTCGGCGTGCGCCACGCCGTCCTGCCAGCGGATGTGGTCCCAGCAGTGGATTCCCGTCTCGTGACCTGCATCGCGTACCGAGCGCATGAGCGCGGCGCTGCGCCGTCCGATGTCCGGGCCCGGGAGCACGGTGCCGTAGAGGAGCGTGCGCACGCCGTAGTGACGCACGACCGACGTGCGCCGCACCTTGCCGACGAATCCCGGACGGAACACGCGCTTGATCGCGCGACCGGTGTGATCGGGACCGAGCGAGAAGAGGAACGTCGCGCTGACGCCGTGCCGGCCGAGGATGTCGACGAGCCGCGGCACGCCGTCGCGGGTTCCGCGCAGGGTGTCGACGTCGATCTTGAGGGCGAGGTGCATCGGCGGGCTACGCGGTGCGCGGGCGAGCGAGTTACCGTCGGGCTTCGCGTCCGTCCTCGCCCGGCCCGAGGAGGCGGCGCGCCTCCGCGACCTGGCTGCGATACGCCTCGAAGATGCGCACCAGCGCATCCTCCATGGTCACCACCGGCCGCCAGTCGAGGTCGCGCATCGTGTTGTCGATCTTCGGCACGCGGTTCTGCACATCCTGGTAACCGCGGCCGTAGTAGGCGTCGGCGGTGGTCTCGACCAGCGTGACGCGCGCCGCATTCGTCGCGTACTCGGGATAGCGCCGCGCGATCTCGAGCATCTTCTGCGCGAGCTCGCGCACCGACCAGTTGTTGGCCGGATTGCCGATGTTGTAGATGTTGCCCGAGGCGACCCCGTTGGCGTTGGCGATGATCTTGAGCAGAGCGGCGATGCCGTCGTCGATGTAGGTGAAGGCGCGCTTCTGCGTCCCGCCGTCGACGAGCTTGATCGGCTCGCCGCGCACGATATGCCCCAGGAACTGGGTGATGACGCGCGAGCTGCCTTCCTTCGGCGTGTCGATCGAGTCGAGACCCGAGCCGATCCAGTTGAAGGGCCGGAACAGCGTGTAATCGAGTCCGTGCTGCATGCCATAAGCGTGGATCACGCGATCCATGAGCTGCTTCGCGCAGGCGTAGATCCAGCGGGGCTTGTTGATCGGACCCAGCACCAGGTCCGACGCCTCCGGATCGAACTCGGCATCGCGCGACATGCCGTACACCTCGGACGTCGACGGGAACACGATGCGCTTGCCGTAGCGCACGCAGGCGCGCACGATCGGCAGGTTGGCCTCGAAGTCGAGCTCGAAGACGCGCAGCGGGTCGCGCACGTACAGCGCGGGGGTGGCGATCGCCACCAGCGGCAGCACCACGTCGCATTTCTTGACGTGGTACTCGATCCACTCGCGGTTGATCGTGATGTCGCCCTCGAAGAAGTGGAAGCGGCGCTCGGGCAGGAGGTCGGCGAGCCGATCCGCCTGCATGTCCATGCCGTAGATCTCCCAATCGGTATCGCGGACGATCGCCTGCGACAGATGGTGGCCGATGAAGCCGTTGACGCCGAGGATGAGGATTCGTTTCATGGGGGAGCGATGCTGGCCGGTGGCCGGGACGCGCGCATTCTACTCGCCG
>JADZAQ010000262.1 GCA_020852555.1 Burkholderiales bacterium | reverse complement strand
GCAAAGCCCCGTACCGTTGGCTCCGCATGCCGATGCCGTTGGCGTCGGCCTTCTGGGAGCCCTTGTTGAGACCACGCGCCGATTCCCCGCACCGTGATCGCTGGGCGCGCTTGCGCTTTGCCATCGTCGGTCCCTTGCTGGCGGCGCCGCCCGCGCCGGGCGAGCTGGTGTCGGCGCTCAGCGCACTGGCCGCCAAGACCTGGCGCCACCCGGTCTCGGGACTGGACGTTCAATTCGCCGTCTCGACGCTCGAGCGCTGGTACTACGGCGCACGCACCGCCGCCGATCCGGTGGCGGCGCTGCGCAACCGAGTGCGCGCGAACATCGGGCGCTTCCCGAGTCTGTCGCCGGTCACGGCCGAGGCGTTGATCGCGCAGTACCGCGAGCACCCGGGCTGGACGATCCAGTTGCACTACGACAACCTTCTCGTCGCGCTCGCCGGCAGCCAGACGCTACCCTCGTACCCGACAGTGCGTCGCTTCTTCAAGGCCAACGGCCTGTTCCGCCAGGCACGACCGAAACGCGCGACCGAGGGCGCGCTGATGGCCCGCGATCGGCTCGATCGCCTGGAGGTGCGAAGCTTCGAAGTCGACCACGTCGCCGGGCTCTGGCACCTCGACTTCCATCATGGCTCGCGCGCCGTGGTGACGCCGGACGGCGGCCTGATCAAGCCGATGCTGCTGGGCGTGATCGACGATCGATCGCGCCTCATCTGTCATCTGCAATGGTATCTGGACGAGACCGCGGAAAGCCTCGTGCACGGCCTGTCGCAGGCGTTCATGAAGCGAGGGCTGCCGCGCGCGCTGATGACCGACAACGGCGCGGCCATGCTTGCCGACGAAACGGTTGCCGGCCTTGCACGTCTGGGCATCGTGCACCAGACGACGTTGCCCTACAGCCCCTATCAGAACGCCAAGCAGGAGTCCTTCTGGGCGCGCGTTGAAACGCGCTTGATGGCGATGCTCGAGGGCGAAGTATCGCTCACCCTCGAGCTGCTCAACCAGGCGACCCAGGCTTGGGTCGAGCAGGAGTACCACCGGACGGTGCACTCGGAGATTGGTGCGACACCTCTGGCCCGTTACCTCGAGGGACCGACGGTTCGGCGCGACTGCCCGGGTGCGAGCGAACTGGCCGCGGCGTTTCGCGTTGAGGTTGCGCGTCGCCAGCGCCGCTCCGACGGCACCGTGAGCCTCGAGGGCACGCGCTTCGAGGTTCCCTCGCAATACCGGCACCTCGTCGTCGTGCATCTGCGCTACGCCCGGTGGGATCTCGCGCGTGTCCACCTCGTCGATCCGCGCACCGCCACGATTCTCTGCCCGGTACGACCGCTGGACAAGTCCGCCAACGCCGATGGCCAGCGTCGGCGCCTGGCGTCGGCGGCCATCGACCTGTCGGTGACCCCCCCCACCGGGATCGCGCCGCTGTTGCGCCAGTTGCTTGCCGACTACGCCGCCACCGGACTGCCACCGGCCTACCTGCCGACGAGCCCCGCGACACCCCATCAGGATCCTGCATGAACCCGAACCTGCTTGCCCTCTATGGGTTGAAGTGGAACCCGTTCTCACCAGAGCTTCCCACCGAAGCGATCTACGTACCCCCGCGCATGGAGAACTTCTGCTGGCGCATCGAGAACGCCCAGATCCGCGAAGGCGGCTTCGCGATGATCCATGGCGACCCCGGAACCGGCAAGAGCATCGCGCTGCGACTACTTGCTGATCGGCTCGCCCGCATCAGCGACGTCACGGTCGGGGTCATCGCGCATCCGCAGAGCAACCTCGCCGACTTCTACCGCGAGATGGGCGACATCTTTGCCGTGCCGCTTCGCCCGCACAACCGCTGGGGCGGCTTCAAGGCGCTGCGCGAGGTCTGGTTCGCGCACCTGGCCAATACCCGCCGGCGCGCCGTGCTGCTGGTCGACGAGGCCCAGGAGATGCGCCCGGCTGTCCTCTCGGAGCTGCGCGTGCTCGCCAGCGCCCACTTCGACTCCCAGCCGTTGCTCTGTGTCGTGCTCGCCGGCGATGCCCGCCTCACCGAGAAACTGCGCCGCGAGGAGCTCGTTCCGCTCGGATCGCGCATCCGAACCCGCTTCGCCACCGAACACGCCAGCCGCGACGAACTCCTCGAAGGCCTGAACCACCTGCTCGACGGCGCCGGCAACGCGAGCCTGATGACCAAGGCATTGAAGAACACGCTCGCCGATCACGCCGCCGGCAACTACCGCATCCTCACGACCATGGCCGCCGAACTGCTCGCCGTCGCCGCGCAACGCGACCTGCCCACGCTCGACGAGAAACTCTACCTCGAGGTCTTCAACCCGACCCCGCCCTCGAAGCCGCGGCGCGCGGCGTCGACTTGATGAGAATCCGCAACATGCCACGAAAACCCCCCAGCAACATCAGACTGCGCGCGCCCGATCTCGACGACGATGCCGTCGTCGAGATCCACCATTTCCTTGAAGACTTGATGAATCGATTCGAGTCCCGCTATGGCTTGCAAATGCGCCGCTTCTATGACGAGCGCGACCGGCGCAACCGCGCCCAATACGAGCTGAAGCTGGGCTTGCCTGACGACGACCTCCCGTTCTGATCCAACGCAGCCCTCAACTTCAGCATCAACCCGCCGGCCCCAGCCGCTGCCGGTTCAGACTGCTCGCCGTCGAACCATCATCGATCGTGAACATCGCGCCATCAAAGAGCGTGACCACACTCACTAGAGAAGCGGTCGTCTCGCGTCAACTGGGTGCGGCGGGTGGCCGCCGCCGGCGCGGTGCGGCGATCGCGCGCGCCCGCGCATGTCGACCTGTGCGAAGATCGGGTCACGACATCCTTCCCGCCAT
>JADZAQ010000261.1 GCA_020852555.1 Burkholderiales bacterium | reverse complement strand
GGCCAGCTCATCCGCCGGCTGAACGACGCGCTGGGCATCACGTCGGTCATCGTCACGCACGACGTGTACGAATCGCTCAAGATCGTCGATTACCTCTATTTCGTCTCCGAAGGCCGGATCATCGCGCAAGGGACCGCCGACGAGGTCCGCGCCTCCGCCGACCCGTTCGTGCGGCAGTTCGTCGACGGCGCGCCCGACGGCCCGGTGGCCTTCCACTACCCGGCGCGTCCCTACGCCGACGAGTTCGGACTCGCCACGCCATGACGAGCCTGGCTACCGGCCTGCGCCGCATCGGCGGCGGCACGCTGCGCGCAATCTCGCGCGTGGGCTTCGCGGCACGTTTCTTCGTCGCGGTGCTGTTGCACACGCCGGCGGCGCTGCGCCGCATCCAGCTCACCGCGCGCGAGGTCTATTTTTCCGGCGTGCTCTCGCTCGTGGTGATCATGGTGTCGGGGCTGTTCGTCGGCATGGTGCTGGGTCTCCAGGGCTACGACGTGCTTGTGAAATACGGCGCCGGCGACTCGCTCGGCATCTTCGTCGGCTTGTCGCTGGTCCGGGAACTGGGGCCGGTCGTGGCCGGTCTCCTGTTCGCGAGTCGCGCCGGCAGCGCGATCACCGCCGAGATCGGCCTCATGAAGACCACCGAGCAGCTCTCCGCGATGGAAATGATGGCGGTCGATCCGCTCGCGCGCATCGTCGCACCGCGCTTCTGGGGCGGCGTCATCTCGATGCCGTTGCTGGCCGCGCTCTTCTCGGCGATGGGGGTGTTCGGCGCCTACATCGTCGGCGTGCGTCTCATCGGCGTCGACGACGGCACGTTCTGGGGCAACATGCAGGCCTCCATCGATTTCTGGCCGGACGTCACCAACGGCATCGTCAAGAGCATCGTCTTCGGCATGGCGGTGAGTCTCATCGCCGTCTTCGAAGGCTACGATGCGCACCCGACCGCGGAAGGCGTCTCCGCCGCGACCACCCGCACCGTCGTCGGTGGGTCGCTCGCGATCCTCGCCCTCGATTTCGTGCTCACCGTCTTCATGTTCCGCGGGCTTGGCCACACCTAGGACGTCACATGAAACGCACCACCATCGACCTTTGGGTCGGCATCTTCGTGACGATCGGCTTCGCCGCCATCGTCTTCCTGGCGCTCAAGGTCGGCAACCTCGCGAGCCTCGAGACCCGCCCCAGCTATCGCCTCGACGCCGAATTCGACAACATCGGCGGTTTGAAGCTACGCGCGCCGGTGAAGGCCGCGGGCGTGATCGTCGGGCGGGTGGAGACGATTCGCCTCGATCCCAAGAACTACGAGGCGGTGGTGACCATGCGCATCGACAAGGGCTACGAGTTCTCCAAGGACACCATCGCCTCGATCCTCACCTCCGGACTCCTGGGCGAGGTCTACATCGGCCTCGACGCCGGCGGCGCCCCGACGATGCTCGCCGATGGCGGGCGCATCGGCAAGACGCAATCGGCGATCGTCCTGGAGAAGCTCATCGGCCAGTTCCTCTTCGACAAGGCGGCGAGCGGTCCGACAGCGCCGCCGGGAGCGCCCAAATGATGCCTCGCCTCGATCGCGCCACGCTCGTTGGTCTGCTCGCCGCCACGCTCCTCTTCGGCGGCTGCGCGACCGCGCCCAAGCAGGGCGGCATCGACGATCCGTTCGAGTCGTGGAACCGCACCATGTACGCGGTGAACGAGCCGCTCGACAAGTACGTCGCGCGGCCCCTCGCCGAGGCCTACGTGCAGATCTTTCCCGGTTTCTTTCGGCAGGCGGTGACCAACTACGTCAACAACATCGACGACCTCTTCTCGGTGGTGAACGGACTCCTGCAGGGCAAGTGGGACAAGGCCGGCAACGACATGGGGCGCGTCATCATCAATACCGCTTTCGGCTTGGGTGGGCTGATCGACATCGCCTCGAGCGGCGACATCCCGCGCGGCATGGAGGACTTCGGGCAGACGTTCGGCTACTGGGGATTCCCGCAGGGCCCGTACCTCTTCATTCCGCTGTGGGGACCCACCACCGTGCGCGACGGCACCGGCGAACTGCTGCGCCTCGTGTGGTCGCCCACCAACGAGATCCCGAACGTTGCCGTGCGCAACACGATCTACGGTTTCGCGGCGGTCAACGCGCGCGCCAATGCGCTGGAGGCGACCTCGCTCATCGAGCAGGCCGCGATCGACCCCTATACTTTCGTGCGGCGCTCGTACCTGCAACGTCGCGAGTATCTCGTGTACGACGGCAAGCCGCCACCGCCCAAGGACGACGATTGATGAACTTCCTCACGACCCTCCGCCACGGCGCCCTCGCCCTCGGCCTCGCCTGCTTCGCGCTCGTCGCGATGGCGCAGGAGGCGCCCGACGCACTCGTCAAGAAAGTCTCGACCGAGGTGCTCGGCATCATCAAATCCGACCCCAAGGTCCAGGCGGGCGACCAGGCGCGCATCCGCGAAGTGGTGGAGACGAAGCTCCTGCCGTATTTCGATTTCGAACGTATCACCGCGCTCGCCATGGGACGCAACTGGCGGCAGGCCTCGCCCGAGCAGCAAAAGCAGCTCGTCGACCAGTTTCGCGCGCTGCTGGTGCGCACCTACTCGGGGGCGCTCGCGCAGTACCGCGACCAGACGATGGATTACAAGCCGCTGCGCGCGGACCCCGCGGCCAGCGAAGTGACGGTGCGCACCGAGGTGGTCCGCCCGGGACAGGCGCCGGTGCCGATCGACTACTCGATGGTCAAGGTGGGCAACACCTGGAAGGCATACGACGTCATCGTCGGCGGCGTATCGCTCGTCACCAACTACCGCGACGAATTCAACGAGCAGGTTCGTGCCGGTGGCGTGGAAGGGCTCATCAAGTCGCTCGTCGCCAAGAACCAGGGCGGCAAGTGATGGCCGGTCGCCGGCGCGCCGATCGAACTGCGGCCGGTGCGTTCGCCGCGGTCGGCGATCGTTGGCGCTACACCGGGGACCTCACTTTCGACGACGCCATGCCGGTACTCGCGGCGGCGGCCAACCTGCCGCTGCCGGAGTCGGGCGTGGTCGAGCTCGCCGGCCTTGCGCGCGGCGATTCGTCGGCGCTCGCCGTGCTCTTCGCGCTGCACCGGCGCGCGCAGGCCGAGGGCCATCGGCCATTGTCGTTTCCCGGCGCTCCGGTGGCGCTCCTCGCCCTCGCTCGCGCCTACGGCGTCGACAGCTTCCTCGCCGGCTGAGCGGGGCGGCGACGACGGTCACGGCTGCGGCCGGCTGCACATTCCATGCTTCCCGCGGTCGAGGTCGTCGACGTGGCGCGCACCTTCGGGTCGGTGGTGGCACTCGCCGGCGTGGACCTGCGCGTGGAGCAGGGCGAGTTCTTCGGACTCCTCGGTCCCAACGGCGCGGGCAAGACGACGCTCATCTCGATCATTGCCGGCCTCACGCGCGCCACGCGCGGCGCGGTTCGCGTGCTCGGCCACGACGTCGTCACCGACTTCCGCGCGGCCCGGCGCAGCCTGGGCGTGGTTCCGCAGGAGCTCGTCTTCGACCCGTTCTTCACCGTGCGCGAGACGCTGGAATTCCAGGCCGGCTACTTCGGTCTCGCTCGGCCCACCGCGTGGATCGACGAGATCCTCCACCACCTCGACCTCACGTCGAAGGCCGACGCCAACATGCGTGCGCTGTCCGGCGGCATGAAGCGACGCGTGCTCGTCGGCCAGGCGCTCGTGCACAAGCCGCCGGTGATCGTCCTCGACGAGCCGACCGCGGGCGTGGACGTCGAGTTGCGGCAGAGCCTGTGGCAGTTCATCCGCAAGCTCAACCGTGACGGCCACACGATCATCCTCACCACGCACTACCTGGAGGAGGCGGAGGCGCTGTGCCACCGCATCGCCATGCTGAAGGCGGGAAAGGTCGTGCGGCTCGATTCGACCGCGAACCTCCTCGCCCGCGTCGGCGGCATCGCCTGTCGGGTGAGCGTCGAGCGCCTGCCTTCGGCGTGGCGGGCGCGCGGGCAGCGCGACGAGCACGGCGCGTACCGCATCGGACTCGAGTCCTACGGTGAGCTGGAGACGCTATTGGCGGCGCTGCGCGAGGACGGGATCACGGTGCGCGACCTCGCCATCGAGGCTGCCGATCTCGAGCAGGTCTTCCTCGAGCTGACCGGCAGCGGACGGCGGGCGACGTGATGCCGGGCTACGCGAGGGCGCCCGACGACGCCGATCCGGGAGCGCCGACATGAACGTTCCGCTGCGCGAAGCCGCGGCGCCGGGCAAGCTCGACTCGCCGGTGCCGACGCGGCCCGGCTGGCTCACGCTGTTTCGCAAGGAGATCCTGCGCTTCTGGAAGGTGGCGTTCCAGACGATCGCCGCGCCGATCCTCACCTCGCTCCTGTACCTGCTCATCTTTTCGCACGTGCTGGAAGGGCGGGTGGCGGTCTTCGGCGGGCGGGTCGGCTACACCGCGTTCCTCATCCCCGGTCTCGTCATGATGTCGGTGCTGCAGAACGCCTTCGCCAACGCGTCGTCGTCGCTCATCCAGTCGAAGATCACCGGCAACCTCATCTTCGTCCTCCTGCCGCCGCTGTCCGCGCTCGACCTCTTCGCTGCCTACGTGCTGGCGGCGATCGTGCGCGGCATCGCGGTCGGCTGCGGGGTGTTCGCCGTCACGCTGTTCTTCGAGCCGACACTGGTGGCCATGCCGCATCCGGTATGGGTGCTGGGCCTGGCGCTCATGGGCAGCGCGATCCTCGCCACGCTGGGACTCATCGCCGGAATGTGGGCGGACAAGTTCGACGAGCTCGCCGCGTTCCAGAATTTCATCATCCTCCCGCTCACCTTCCTGTCGGGTGTGTTCTACTCGATCCATTCGCTGCCGCCGTTCTGGCAGACGCTGTCGCGCTTCAACCCGTTCTTTTATATGATCGACGGCTTCCGCTACGGCTTCTTCGGCGTCTCCGACGTGGCGCCGGCAGCGAGCCTCGCGGTCGTGGGTGTCGCGGCGATCGCCTGTGCGGCGCTCGCCATCGCGCTCCTGCACCGCGGCTTCAAGCTGCGCAACTAACCCATTTCGCGATTACGATCATGGTCACTCCAGAATCCATCGGCGCTTCCATCGAGAAGGGCCTCGCCTGCACGCACGTCGAGGTGCGCGGCGACGGTGCCCACTTCGAGGCGATCGTCGTGTCCGCCGCTTTCGCCGGCCTCTCGCCGGTCAAGCGCCATCAACTCGTCTACGCCGCCCTCGGCGATCGCATGCGTGCGGAAGTCCACGCGCTCTCCATGCAGACGCTGACCCCCGAGCAATGGGCCGCGCGCGGTCGTGGATAAGCTGCGTATCGAGGGCGGCACGCCGCTGCACGGCGAGGTGCGCATCTCCGGCGCCAAGAACGCCGCGCTGCCGCTGCTGTGCGCGGGACTCCTGACCGCCGAGCCGCTGACGCTCCGCAACGTGCCCCGGCTGAACGACGTGGCCACCATGCGTTCGCTGCTGGCGCAAATGGGCGTCGTGGTCGAGGTGAGCGGCGATCGCGTCGCGCTCGGCGCGGCGCGCATCGACTGGCCGCTCGCGCCGTACGAGCTCGTGAAGACGATGCGGGCGTCGATCCTGGCGCTCGGCCCGCTGCTCGCGCGCTGCGGCGAGGCGCGGGTGTCGCTGCCCGGAGGCTGTGCGATCGGCCTGCGCCCCGTCGACCAGCACGTGAAGGGGTTGACCGCGATGGGCGCGGAGATCGATCTCGAGCACGGCTACATCAATGCGAAGGGTCGCCTGACCGGGACCAAATTCGTGTTCGACATGGTCACCGTCACCGGCACCGAGAACCTCCTGATGGCGGCGACGCTGGCCCGAGGCACCACGGTGCTGGAGAATGCGGCGCGCGAGCCCGAGATCGTCGACCTCGCCCGTTGCCTGACCGCGATGGGCGCTCGCATCACCGGAGCGGGCACCGATCGCATCTCCATCGAAGGCGTGCCCGAACTGCACGGCGCCGCACACTCGATCATGCCCGACCGCATCGAGACGGGCACCTACCTCGTCGCCATCGCGGCGAGCGGCGGCAAGGCCACGGTGCGCGGCGCCGACGTGACCTCGCTCGACAGCGTGCTGACCAAGCTCGCCGAGGCCGGCGCGACGGTCGCCATCGACGGCGACGCGATCGTCGTCGCGCGCCAGGGGGCGCTGCGCGGCGTCAGCGTGCGCACCGCGCCGCACCCGGGCTTTCCCACCGACATGCAGGCGCAGTTCATGGCGCTCGCGGCACGCGCCGAGGGCACCGCGGTCATCACCGAGACGATCTTCGAGAACCGCATGATGCACGTGCAGGAGCTCGTGCGGCTCGGCGCCGACATCGAGGTCGAGGGCGGCACCGCGCTCGTCAGGGGCGTGGCGAAGCTCACCGGCGCCCACGTGATGGCGACCGACCTGCGCGCCTCCGCCTGTCTCGTCATCGCCGGCCTCGTCGCCGAGGGCGAGACGGTGATCGACCGCATCTACCACCTCGACCGCGGCTACGAGCGCATGGAAGAGAAGCTCTCCGGGCTGTCCGCGCGCGTCACGCGCGTGCGCTGACGACTCGCCGCCGCACCCCACGTTCACGATGCGCGCCACCCACCGCCGCCCGGGGAAGCCATGACCACCCTCGGGGAGAAGCTCGCCGCCGCACCGTTGGGTCACGCGACGGCATATCCCGACACTTACGACGCCGCGCTCCTGTTTCCGTTGCCGCGCGCACCGCAGCGCGCGGAACTGGGCATCGGCGCCGAGCTGCCGTTCGACGGCGCCGACGTGTGGACCGCGTACGAGCACACCTGGCTCGATCTCACCGGCAAGCCGGTCGTGGCGATGCTCTCGCTGACGGTGCCGGCGACCTCACCGGCGATCGTCGAGTCGAAGTCGGTCAAGCTCTATCTCGGCTCGTTCGCGCAATCGTCCTTCGCCGATGGCGGGGACGTCGCCGCCCGTGTCGAGCGCGACCTGTCCGCCGCCACCGGTGCGCCCGTGGCGGTGGCGCTCGTCCCGCAGCGCGCGTTCCGCGAGGCGCGCATCGCGCAACCGGCGGGCGAGAGCATCGACCGGATCGAGGCGACCATCGACCGTTACGACGTCGCGCCCGCGTTCCTGCGCGCCAGCGGCGACGAGGTGCGCGAGACGTTGCGCACCGATCTCTTCCGTTCGCTGTGCCCGGTGACCGGGCAGCCCGACTACGCGTCGCTTTCGATCGGCTACGCCGGGCCGCGCATCGATCGTGCCGGCCTGCTGCGCTACGTCGTCTCGTATCGCCTGCACGCCGGGTTCCACGAGCACTGCGTCGAGCGCATCTTCACCGATCTCGTCGAGCGCTGCCAATGTCGCGAGCTCACGATCGAGGCGCGCTTCACGCGCCGTGGCGGGCTCGACATCAACCCGTTCCGCACCAACGCCGGCGTCCCGGTGCCGGCGAACGTGCGCACTCCCCGCCAGTAGCGGCGGGGCCGGCGGCGATGCTCGCCCTGCGCGGTGCGGCGCTCACCTTCACCGGCGATCCCTTCGCCGATGGCGTCGACGCGACGCGCCGCCACATCTCCGATGCGGTGCTCGCGATGGCGGACGGGCGCATCGCCGCGTTCGGCCCCGCCGCCGCGGTGCTGCCGGCGCTGCCGCCCGGCACCCCGGTGACGCATTACCAGGACGCGCTCATCAGCCCCGGATTCGTCGATGCGCACGTCCACTATCCGCAGCTTCCGATCATCGGCGCCGGCGGCAAGCCGCTGCTCGACTGGCTCGCGGATTGCGCCTTCCCGGCGGAGGAGCGCTGTGCCGATGCCGATTACGCGCGGGGCGTCGCGCGCGGCTACCTGCGCGAGAGCCTGCGCAACGGCATCACCACCGCGGCGGTGTTCTGCACGGTGCATCCGGCGTCGGTCGACGCGCTCTTCGCGGAAGCGGCGGAACTCGACCTGCGGCTCATCGCCGGCAAGCTGCTCATGGATCGCCACGCGCCGCCCGCGTTGCTCGACACCGCGCAGCGTGGCTACGACGAATCGAAGGCGCTGATCGGACGCTGGCACGGCAGGGGGCGGCTGGGCTACGCGGTCACGCCGCGCTTCGCCGTCACCTCCACACCCGCGCAGCTCGACGCGGCCGGCGCGCTGGTGCGCGAGCACGCCGGCGTGCATGTGCAGTCGCACGTATCCGAAAATGCCGCCGAGGTCGCGCTCGTCGCGGCGCTGCATCCGGAGGCGGCGTCGTATCTCGACGTCTACGCGCGGCACGGCCTGGTCGGGCCGCGTACGATCTACGGCCACGGCGTGCACCTCACCACCGCCGACTTCGCCTTCCTGCACGAGACCGGCACCGCGCTCGCGCACTGTCCGACGTCGAACAGCTTCCTGGGCAGCGGGCTCTTCCGTCTTGCCGACGCCACGCGGCGCGAGCGACCGGTGCGCGTGGCGCTCGCCACCGACGTGGGCGGGGGCACCAGCCTGTCGATGCTGCGGACGATGCAGGCGGCCTGCGAGGTCGCACAGCTCACCGGCGCGCCGCTCGCGCCGTCGTGCGCGTTCTACCTCGCCACGCGCGGCGGCGCGCGGGCGCTGCACCTCGACGACCGCATCGGCACGCTCGCTCCCGGCATGGAAGCCGACGTCGTCGTGCTCGACCTCGCGTCGACTCCGCTGCTCGCCATGCGCATGGGCCACGTGCGCGACATCGACGAGGCGCTGGGCGTACAGATGGCGCTGGGCGACGACCGCGCCATCCGCGCG
>JADZAQ010000260.1 GCA_020852555.1 Burkholderiales bacterium | reverse complement strand
ACCATTGAGCTACACCCGCGCGGCGCGAAATGGTGGAGGGGGAAGGATTCGAACCTTCGAAGGCAGAGCCGACAGATTTACAGTCTGTTCCCTTTGACCGCTCGGGAACCCCTCCCGCAGTTTTCGACCGCGGAAACGCGCGATTGTAATGCGGGTTGGCGGCTGCGGTCAATGCCGGCGCGCACCCTGACCGGCCGCCGAGGCATGACGGAAAACCGCGCCGGGACAGGCACTTGCATCACGATTCGAGCATCGGCCGAGGGGCCGACGCGGTGCTCGGCAGGCGGGGGCTCGGATGCCCGTAGCGCTGCCGCCGGGCGGCCCCGGCCGCACTCCGGCGCGGCCGGCGCACGATCGCCGCCACCGCGACATCGCCAAAATGGGTGACCCGCGCACGGCACCGGCCTTGCGATGCCGGTGACATAATCGCCCGACTCCGAGCTCCGGGAGCGCGGTGATGCCGAACGGGTCTTCCGATCGAGTCGCGATGTGCCCTGCGACGGGCCGACGGCGCAGGGATCGGGTCGTACGCACCGCACCTCGCGGCGCGCCCGCCGCCCCGATCGGCGCGCCGCTGCCATGATGACGGCAGCGGCGATGCTGCGCGACGCGGCGGCGGGCAACCTGCTCGCACGGCAGGTCGCCATCATGGTGCCGTTGACGAAACGGAGCTTCATCGTCGTCACCATCGGGCTCGCGCTCATCGCAACGCTCTTCGTGCCGCTCGGAGGCTGGCCCCGATTCCTCTTATGGGCGGGCGCGATCATCGGTGCCCTGACGCTGCGCACAGCAGCGCTGGCCTACCTCTTTCATCGGCAGACGGCAGCCAATCCGGTGCAGCAGGCCGAGCGCATCATCATGGTGACGACGGGCCTCCTCGGTCTGTGCGTGGCGAGCGGCGCATACGTCTATTACCCCATCGCCGACTTCCCGACGCGCGCGCTCATCACGCTCATCCTCTGCGCCTGGCCCGCGGGCGGCCTCGGGGTCCTGGGCGTGCACCCCAGGAGCTTCATCGTCTATCTGATCCTCTACTTCACCGTACTGTGCTCGGCGTGGTGGATCTACGAGCCGGGGTTGCACGCGGTCAGCGCACTCATGGTGCTGTTCGCCACGACGATCGGTTTGCTGTCGCTGCAGGTCGGACGCATGATCGCGACGACGGTCACGCTCGCGCACGAGAAGGACACGTTGCTCGCCGACAAGGATGCGCTGCTCGCCGACAAGGACACCCTCATCGGCGAACTCGAGGCCGCCCGCAGCCAGGCGCAGGAGGCCAATCGCTACAAGTCGCGCTTCCTCGCCGCCGCGAGCCACGACCTGCGCCAGCCAGTCACGGCGCTGTCGCTGCTCGCCGGGACGCTCGCCGAGTCGAACGTGGAAGCGAGGACCCGCACCCTCGCGCAGCAGATCGTGCGGGGTTTGACGGCGCTGGAATCGCTCTTCACCGCCATCCTCGACCTGTCCAAGCTCGAGGCCGGTGCCGTGGAGATCCAACCGACGACCTTCGAACTCAGCGAGCTCTTCGCCGAGCTCGAGCATGAGTTCAGGCCGCGCTTTGCGGCCCGGGGCGTGGAATTCGTCATCACCGCCCGTCCGCTCTGGATCGTCACCGATCGCGTTCACCTCGAGCGGATCCTGCGCAACCTCCTCGACAACGCGCTCAAGTACACCGACCGGGGGCGCGTCCGCCTCAGCGTCCAGCAATGCGCGGCCGGGGTCGCGCTCGTGGTGAGCGACACCGGACCCGGCATCGCACCCGCCGAGCACGAGCGGATCTTCGGCGACTTCCACCAATTGGACCACCACGCCTCGCGATCGCGCCACTCTGGCCTCGGACTCGGACTCGCCATCGTGCGCCGGTTGGTGCACGCGCTTGGCATCACCATCGCCATCCACTCCGACGTGGGCCTCGGCGCTTCGTTCTCGATCGCGCTCCCCGCCACGATGATCGCCGCCGAGCCACCGTTGGCGCCGGCGCAGGGTGTGGCCCGGGAAATGGACCTCGCCGGCCGCACCATCGCGGTCATCGACAACGACGACGACGTCCGCAGCGCGTTCGGTCTCGCGATCGATCGCTGGGGTGCGCTCGCCATCGTCGCCCGTGACGGTGGCGAGGCGCTGGCCCGCGTCGCCGCCGCGGGGCGCCCGCCCGACATCGTCATCGCGGACTACCACCTCGCCGACGGGGAGCGCGGAACCGACGTGATCGCCGCCTTTCGCGCGGCGTATCGCAACGTGCCGGCGCTCCTGATGACCGGCGACGGCGACGTCGAATTGCTGGAAATGTACGGACTCGACGTCCTGAGGAAGCCGGTCCCGTACGCGACGCTGCGCGCCCACATCACCGGACAGCTCGCCGGGCGCCCCCGCCGTTCGTAGCGACGGAGCGACAGCATGCGACGGATCGCCGAGCCGGTCGATCGGCTGCTCGAAGCCGCGCTGGCGGGCCCCTTCGACGTCGCCGTCGTCGGCTCCGGCTACGGCGGTGCGGTGGCGGCACGGCGCTGCGCGGAAGCGGGGCTATCGGTCGTCGTGCTCGAACGCGGCAAGGAGTATCTCCCCGGCGAGTTTCCCCGCGAGACTGCCGCCGCGCCCGCGCACTTCCGCATCGACGTCGGTGGCGACACCACGCTGGGCTACGACGACGCACTCTACGACGTCCACGTCGGCCCCGAGATGGTCGTCGTCGCCGGCAGCGGACTCGGCGGCGGCAGCCTCGTCAACGCCGGTGTCGCGCTCGCCCCCGAGCGCGGTGTGTTCGCGCAGGCGAGGTGGCCGACGGCGATCCGCGACAACATCGACGACCTCCTCGCCCGCTACGCGCCGATCCGGGCCGAGCTTGCGGCGATGCCGTATGCCCACGACGCGACCGGCGCGGTACCCGCCAAGACGCTCGCCTTCGAAGCGTTTGCACGCTGCGCCCGGAACGAAGCGCGGCCGGTCCCGATCACGGTCAACACCTCGCCGCGCCCCATTCCGCTCCCCGGTGGAGCGCTGCAGCCGTGCATCGGCTGCGGGGACTGCGTTGCCGGCTGCAACTACGGCGCGAAGGCCACGCTCGGCATGACCTATCTCGCCGCCGCGCACGACGCAGGGGCAAGGCTGTTCACCAATGCCTGCGTGCTGCAGGTCGCGCCCCATGCGCAGGGATGGCAGGTGGCGCTCACGCGCACCACCGACCAGCGCTCGTACCAGCGCGCGCTGGCGCGCGAGGCGACGGCAACGAATCCCGCCGAGCGCGCCGCGTTGCGGGAATTGCAGGACAGCCTCACGCTGCGCATCACGGCCCGGGTCGTGATCCTCGCGGCGGGTGCCCTCGGCTCCACCGAGATCCTCCAGCGTTCGCGCGAGGCGGGGCTCGGCGTGTCGCGGACGCTGGGCACGCGTTTCTCCGGCAACGGCGACTCGCTGTCCTTCGGTTATTGGCAGCGCGACCCGGTGCACGCCGTCGGTTGGGGGAGTAACGGCAACCAGGACACGCCCGGACCGCAGGTCGTGGGTCCGACCATCACCCGCGCGGTGCACGCCGGCGATGGCATCGATGTGAACCGCCATTTCGTCGTCGAGGATGCCGCGATTCCGGGTGTGCTGGCGGGGATCTTCCACGAGATCGTGACCAACGCGTCGATCCTGCATCAACTCGACGGCTGGTCGTTCAAGGGCGCCGATCCCCTCGCCCTGACCGAGCCAGGCGCGCAGCACACGCAGACCTTCCTCACCATGGGGCACGACGGCTCGCGCGGCGAACTGCGCTACGGCACGCACGGACGCATCCGGGTCCACTGGCCCACGCTCGACGCCGACACCCCGGCCCGGCGCTACGACGACACGCTCTCGGCGGTGACCGCACTCGGGGCAACCTATATCCCCAATCCGTTGGGCACGCCGGTCCCGCGTTCGCTGGAATGGGCGCTCGCCGGGGTCCGCTCGGGGGGCCACGGCGTGACCGTCCACCCGCTCGGTGGCTGCCCGATGGGTGACGACGGCGCCGTGGGCGTCGTCGACGACAAGGGCGGTGTCTTTCTCGCGTCGGGGACGACGCGCACCCACCCGGGCCTGTACGTCCTCGACGGCGCCATCGTCCCCACCTCGCTCGGCACCAATCCCTTCCTCACCATCGCCGTTCTGGCCGAGCGGGCGATGCCGGCGGTGATCAAGTACGTGCAGTCCTGCCGGGGCGATCGGCAAGCCGGACGCGGGCCGCAGCCACCGGCGGTCGTGCTGCCGATCCCCGCACTTGCGGTATGCCCCCGCACCGCGACGTCGCTGACGTTCCACGAGGTGCTGCGCGGCGAGCTCACCGGCGCCGAGGACGGGCAGGCATATCCGCTCGCCGCCCGGCTCGACGTGGCGCTGCCGACGACCGACGTGGCGGCGTTCCTCGCCGATCCGCACCATCGTCTCGAAGCCGCGCGGGCCCGCCTGCAATTGAGCCCGATCGGGCCGCGCCCGCGGCTGCAGAGCACCTGGCATTACGAGGAGGCGCAAGGACTCGTCACCATCATGGAGCCCGTCGCGCGGGCGCTGCCGCTGCGCGTACTCGACACGCTCCAGGTCCTCGCCACGCTGGTCATCGAGCGCGCCGCCGACGAGGTGCGCCAAAGGATCGCCCGCAAGCTCGCCGACTGCCTGCTGGCGCTGGCGCGCGTGTTGCGGGGCCAGCGCACGGCGGACGTCGTCCGGCGGCCGGAGCGCACCCCGGCGGCGCGTACACCGGGTCCCATCCGGCTCCTCATCCTCGTGCTGCGCCTGGCCTGGCACGCGGCGGATCGGCGGCAGATGCGTTACGAGTTCGCGTTTCGCCTCGCCCCCGACGCCGGCGCCGCACCGGATGGCGATGCGGCCCGCACGCGCCGGGGGCCCCGGGAAGTCTTGCTCTCCGGTCGCAAGGACATCCGCTACGCAGCCGACTGGTCGGCACTCGCCACCTACGCACGACGCTGGCTCGTCGCCCTCCCCTGGCGGTTGCTGTACGCATTCGCCCAACTCGTCCCGGCGCTGCGCGAGCGCATCGGCGAACCGGCACGACCCCGACTCGTCCGCCGCAATGTCTGGCGGACGATGACCGAACTGCGCATTCGTCTCGCCGAGCCGAGCATCCACCGCGCCAGGATCTTCGCCTCGGGAACGCTCGCCATGGCGCCGCTCGAAGTCCGTGACGAGCGGCCGCCGCAGATCCACGGTGAAACGACCGCCGGTCTCCTCGGTGTCGCCGGGTACGGTGCGCTCTTCGCGCGCTACCTGCTCAAATGCCGACTCTTCGACTTCCGTCTGCCCGATTACCGGCCGCTGCCGGACTTTCCCTACGCCCGGGCGAGCGGCGACGGTGCGGCGTCCCGCGTGCATTTCGCCCAGCGCCTACCGCTCCTTCGCGACGAGCAGGGAATGCCCACGCTCATCCCCGAGTGTCACGCGCTCGACGTCCCGCGACGCGCCGGGAGCAGCGAGCAGGTCGAACTCGTGCTCTGGCGATATCGCAACAAGGTCGAGTTCCGCGACACCCGCGACGGGATGCGCCAGGCCCGATCGATCCTCCTCGTCCACGCCTTCGGACAATCGGCCGTCTCGTTCGCCGAGCCGACCCAGGACGTCAACCTCGCCGAGTTCCTGCACCGCCGCGGGTGGGACGTGTGGCTCGTCGAGCACCGGATCAGCAGCGGACTGCCGTCGGCGGCGCAGCAGTGCAACATGGACGAGATCGCGCGCTTCGACCTGCCGATGGCGCTGCGCCGCTGTCTGCGCGAGATCGAGCGGGAGCACCCCGAAGCGAGCGGGCGTCCGCTGCAGATGTTCGCGGTGGCGCAGTGCGTCGGAGCGGCGTCGCTCGCGATGTCGATCCTGGGCGGCGAGCTCGCGGCGGGCGGCGTGCACGCGCCGACCGCCGCTCTGCCCGAGCACGTCGGATACCAGTCGCGCCACCGCTCGCTCCTCGCCGGGGTCGTGCTCTCGCAGTTCACGCCTTACGTGATCGGCGACGCCGGCGCGCAGTTCCGCACGTTCCTCCCGCCGCTGCTGCGCGACGCGACGCATCGTGCCACCGTCCGCTTCGACGCCCCCGCCGACGTCCCGTGCGCGGCGGCCGATGCGAACGATGGCGACGACGCTCGCGAAAACTCGATCACGGACCCACTCACCACGCTCCTCGACCGCTTCCTCGCCACCTTGCCGCGCGACGCGGACGAGCATTGCTGGGACGAGTACCAGGGGCGGGCCGCGACGCAGGTTCACGCCTCGTGCCGCCGGATGAGCGGCATCGAGGCGCCGCTCTTCGCGCACCGGCAGCTGTCGCGGGCGACGCACGACCGCCTGCCGCTGCTCCTCGGCACCGCCAACCTCGGGGTCTTCCTCCACGCGCGCCACTGCGTGGAGCAGGAGCGCCTGGTCGACGCCGATGGCCTCAACATCTACGTCACCGAGGGCAATATCCAGCGTCACCTCCACATGCCGGTCGCGTTCGCGCACGGCCGGCGCAATGCGCTCTTCTCGGTCGGCTCGTCGCGCCGCTCGTACCTCATGCTCGGCAACATCTT
>JADZAQ010000259.1 GCA_020852555.1 Burkholderiales bacterium | reverse complement strand
CAGCGTGAGCGGTGTCACCGCCGTTGACGCCAGGTAGCGCACGCCTGTGTTTCCGGATCTCTCGACGCTCCTGGTACTCGGTCATGGCGAGATCTGCCCGTTGTGGTGGCAATTTCAATGCACTCATGAATACCGAAATGGAGAAGTGGACCCCGATGATGCGTGACGCAGAGATCGAGGTCGCGTCAACACGTGCGCAGGGAGTGAACGAACGATGATCAAGCGGCTGGAAGGAAAGGTGGCCTTCGTCACGGGAAGGATCGGTGCCTTGGGGCAGGCGATAGGTCCGCGGCTCGCCGACGAGGGAGCACGCCTGATCGCGGGCGACATCAAGGAGGACCCCTCCATGCCGGGCGCGGTGCGGCTCGACGTCGCCTCGGAAGCGAGTTGGAAGGAGGCGTTGAAGGAAGTACTCGCGCGGCACGGGCAGCTCGACATCCTCGTCAACAATGCGGGCATCACCTCGCCGGCGCCGCTGGATTTCGAGGACGTCTCCCTGGACGAGTGGAGGCGAGTGTTCTCGATCAACGCCGAAGGTGTCTTCCTCGGGACGAGGGAGGCGACACAGGGCGTCACGCAGGGACCGCTGATCAACATGGCGGCCGTCGAGAAGGTCGAGGAGCACATCGCCGATGCCGTGCGCAAGGGCGCGCAGGTCCTGATCGGCGGCCCCAGGGCGTCGCTCGGCGGCACGTTCTTCGAACCGACCGTGCTCAGGAACGTGACGACGCAGATGCTGATCACCGGAGAGGAGACCTTCGGTCCGGTGGCGCCGATCTACCGTTTCCGGGACGATCGGGAAGTCATCGAGCTTGCCAATGCGACGCAGTACGGCCTCGCCGCGTATTTCTTCAGCCGGGACATCGGTCGCGTCTGGCGTGTCGCCGAGGCCCTGGAGTACGGCATCGTGGGCGTAAATACGGGCCTCATCTCCACGGCCCTCGCGCCGTTCGGCGGGATCAAGGAGTCGGGCATCGGCCGTGAGGGATCGGCGCACGGCATCGACGAGTACGTCGAGCTCAAGTACATCCTGATGGGCGGGATCTGACGCTCGCCGTCACCGCGACGCAGCGCATTTCGCCGGCTATCATCCGCCATGGCGCAATCTCAAGCGTCGGAATGTCGGTACGGGATGGTTGCAGCATGGGTCAGCTGATCTGAAGAAGCGGTATGGAAAAAGTCCTCATGGTGGCGGTCTGGTTATGCCAGCTGTACGCGGCCAAGATTTTCCTTGTCTCGGCCTACAGGAAGACCACCGGCTTTCAACGGGTCACCGCCGAGTTCGCGCGGTGGGGATATCCGTTTCCCGACAAGGTCACGTTCTTTCTGATCGTCGTCTGGATTCTCGGGACCTTCCACCTGCTCATTCCGGACTGGTCCGGACTGGCCGCCTTCGCGCTCCTGCCGTTCATGCTGGTGGCGTTCGCGACCCTGCTGGCGCACGGCGAGTTCCGACGTCTCAGGGAGCCTGCCGTGCCCATCGTCCTGTTGTCCATCGTCGCATATGCCAGGCTCGACGCCTCGATGGCGATGTTGCGGCCGGCCGCCTCGTGATCGATGCCGCGCATTGCTCGGTGGTGCTCGTCGACTACCAGGCACGCCTGTTGCCGGCGATCGGCGACGGCGAGCGTGCGGTGCGCGCCGCCTGCGCGCTCGCCGATGTCGCCCGTCTCATCGGCGTGCCGGTCATCGGCACCGAACAGAATCCGTCCGGCCTCGGACCCAACGTCGACGCGGTCGCGCAGCGCTGCGACACGATCCTCACGAAGCGGCACTTCGATGCGTGTGCCGACGGCCTCGGCGATCTCCTCGATGCCTCCGGCGCGCGCGGGCAGGTCGTGATTGCCGGTTGCGAGACGCACGTTTGCCTCCTGCAGACGGTGCTCGGCCTTCTGCGGGAAGGCCGGCGCGTGTTCGTGGCGGAGGCGGGGTGCGGGTCGCGGCGGCCCGCCGACCGTTCCCTCGCGTTGACCCGCATGGCGGCGGCCGGCGCGACGCTCGTCACCCTCGAGATGGTGTTCTTCGAGTGGCTGCGCACGAACGACCACCCGCGTTTCCGCGCGGTTCTCGCGCAAGTCAAGTCGCTCGCGGTCTGACCTTCGGCCGCGCCAGGTGGTGAAGCGGCGCCGCACGATGCACGGCAAGTTCGGTGGAACTCGGCGGCGGTCGGCTCGCTCCAACGCTGGCGGCGATCGATTAATCGCAACGCGATATAAGCGGTTCGAGGCACGCGAGGGGCTGGGCACCGCGGGCGCGGTGCGGGCAGCGGATCGACGCCGCACGACATGAGGAGCACATCATGAGAGTGCATAGCCAAGCCACGATGATCGCAATTGCCGCCGGTCTGCTTGTCGCCAGCGGCCCGAACTGGGCTCAGGTCACGGCGGCGCAGGAGGATGGCGCCCAACTCACGGCCGACCAGACGGAGCTGGTCCGCGAGAAGGCGCAGGTCGCCACGGACGAAGTGGTGCTTCGGCGCGATCGTGCCGAGGGCCGGATGTCCGCCGAATCACCCGACGCGCTGCGGGTCTACCACGGCCAAGAGGACATCCGCGGCATGAAGAAGGATCTCGCAGCCGATCGCAGCGGCTCGTTGCAAGCCGCCGCGGATCGCCGCGACCTCAAGGCTGAGCGGCAGACGCTGGTGGCCGACGAGACGACGTTGCGGCAGGATGCGGCGCACGGTCGCATGGCGGCCATGTCATCCGATGCGGAGCGGGTGTACCAGGATCGGCAAGCCGTTCACGGACAGCAGCACGCGATTGCCGCCGACGAGGCGAAGCTCGCTGGCGACGCAACGGCGAAGTGAAGACGATCGGCCACGGCACCAGACGCCGTGGCCGCCGCAGCGCGGCGCGGCCGCGTGACGGGGTTACTGAGTCGCCGACTGCACCAACTGGTGCAGGGCGTCCCGATCGACGAGCTTGACCTCGCGACCGTGGACCCGGATCAAGCCCTCCTGGTCGAAGCGCGAGAAAAGGCGGCTCACCGTTTCGAGCTTCATGCCGAGGTGTCGCCCGATGTCCTCGCGGGTCATGCGCAGCACGACTTCGGTCGCCGAATAGCCGCGCGCCGCGTAGCGATCGGCGAGATCGAGGAGGAAGGCGGCCAGCCGCTGTTCGGCACGCATCGTGCCCAGGATCAGCATCGTCTTGCGCTCGCGGCGAATCTCGCGCGACAGCAGCGCGTGCAAATTGCGCTGGAACTCGTTGCTGGCACGGGCAAGCGCCTCGAGATGGTCGAAGGGCAACACGCAAAGCTCGCTGTCCTCGAGCGCGGCGATCGCGCAGTCGTGCTCGCCGGTGGCGATACCGTCGGTGCCGACGATGTCGCCGGCAATGTGGCAATCGACGATCTGTTCCTGGCCGTCGGGGGTGACCAGCACCGACTTGCAGGTACCGCTGCGCACCGCATAGAGCGCGGCGAACGCCTCACCGGCACGGACCAGTGTTTCGCCCTTGCGCAGCCGCACCCGCGACACGGCGAGCACGCCGTCCGCGGGGAGCGCGGCGCTGTTGCTGACGCAGAAGGCGTGCATTGCGCACTGGGTGCAGCGAGCCACCCGGTCGGGTTCGGGCGGCGGGGTCGTGGCGACGACGTGTAGCGTAGGGGTGGAGCGGCGAAGCGCACTGGGCATGGCAAGGTCTTCGGGAGAACGAGGATTGATGGCTGCTAGTGTGCGGTGACCTGCAAGGTGCGGATCACGTCGCCGATGCAGTGAAACTCGGTGCTCTTGTCGAGAAAGTGATGTGCACCGGCGGCGAGACACGCGCGGCGGTATTGCGGGTCGGGGTGATTGGTGAGCACGACGAACGTCGTTTCCGGCGCGCGCCCAGCCACGGCGCGGAGAACGTCGAGTCCGGTTCCGTCTTCGAGGCGGTAGTCGAGCAGCACGCAAGCGGGGCGCAGGGCGAGGATCCCCTGGATCGCGGTGGCCGGCGTGCCGGCATCACCGACGACGTGCGCGCCGGCGACGCCGGTGACGATCTCGCGCAGGCGCTCGCGCATGCTGGGCAGGTCGTCGACGATGTACACGGCGGTGGACGGCATGCCGGCATTGTGCGACGCGGCCCACGCCGGCGCCATCGGGCGTCGCCGAGAACCGGGTCGGGATCGCCTGATTGTGGGGTAGGGGTCGCCTGACCGCCGGCCGCGCGGGCGAGCAGGGTGCGGCGGTGGCCTGGGTGGTGCGGCGCGCGGCGCCGCCGGGCGGCTACCCCGACGCTTCGCCGAGGCCGTGGCGCAGCGCATAGCGCACGAGCTCGGCCGGATTGTCGATGTCGAGTTTCTCCATGAGCCGCGCCTTGTGCGTGCTCACCGTCTTGCTGGACAGGTGGAGTCGGTCCGCGATGTCGGTGACGCTGACACCGCGCACGAGGAGATCGAACACCTGGAACTCGCGGTCGGACAGGCGCTCGTGGGGGAGGTGATTGGCCCCGGGCATCGCCGCGAGCGCCAGCGCCTGGGCGACGTTGGCGCTCACGTGCGCGCCACCGCCGGCTACCGCGCGCAGCGCGTCGACGAGTTCGGTGGCGGCGCGGTCCTTGGTCACGTAGCCTGCGGCGCCCGCCTTGATCGCCCGTACCGCGTACTGCGACTCTTCGTGCATGGTCAGCACGAGGACGTGCAGGCGCGGGCGCTCCGCCTTGATGTGCTTGATGAGCTCGATGCCGCTCTTGCCGGGCATCGACAGGTCGAGCAGCAGCACGTCGAAGCCGCCGCCGCGCACGAGCGCCAGCGCCGCATCGCCGTCGGCGGCCTCGGCCACCACCGCGACGTCGGTGGCGCCCGACAGCAGCTGCCGCAATCCTTCGCGCAGGATCGTGTGATCGTCGGCGATCGCCACCCGGATCACGATGGCTCCCCGCGGGCCGGGCCACGAGCGTCACCGCCGGTGGTGACCGCCGCCGCGCCCGGCGGCTCGTCCTCGCCCGGCACCGGCAAGTCGATGGTGATGCGCGTCCCCTGCACGGTGCTGTCGATGCGCACCTCGCCTTGCAGCAGCGACACGCGCTCGCGCAGGCCGAGGAGCCCGAACGATGCGGGCTTGCGCGGCTCTCCGGCGTCGAAGCCGATGCCGTTGTCGCGCACGACGACGCGCAGGCGATCGGCATCGCGGACGATCTCCACCGCGGCTTCGGTGGCGCGCGCGTGCTTGGCGATGTTGGTCAGCGCCTCCTGCACGACGCGGAAGAGCGCCGTCGAGTGCAACTGCGGCAGTTCGAGCGCGGCCTCGTCCATGGCGAGCGTGCAGGCGATTCCCGACCGCTGTGCCATGGTCTGCACGAGCCACTCGAGCGCGGGTGCGAGGCCCAAGTCGTCGAGCATGAGCGGCCGCAGGTCGGAGGCGATCCGTCGGGTCGCGGCAACGGTCGCCTTGAGGAGTTCCTCCATTCGCGTGAAGTGCGCGGCCACGGCGCCATCGGTGGACGGAATGTGCGTTCGGCACCAGGCGACGTCCATGGTGAGCATGGTGAGCGACTGGCCTAGCTCGTCGTGGAGCTCACGGGCGATGCGCCGCTTCTCGTGCTCGAGCGCATCCTGCGCGGCCGCGGCGAGTGCCTTGGTCTCCGCGCGCGAGCGAGTGAGATCGTCGATCGCGCGCAGCCGCAGCGTCACGTCGCGCAGGATGACGGTGAAGTACCGGCGATCGTCGTGCGTGAGATACGAGATCGACGCGTCGATTGGAAATTCCTCGCCCGAGCGCCGGCGCCCGGTCACGATGCGATCCTCGGCCATGCGCCGGCGAGGCGAAGCCTCGCCACCAAATTGGTCGAGCGCCATCGCGTGCGAGCCGTG
Source organism: Burkholderiales bacterium (assembly GCA_020852555.1). Lineage (GTDB taxonomy): Bacteria > Pseudomonadota > Gammaproteobacteria > Burkholderiales > Casimicrobiaceae > VBCG01. The sequence goes on along the minus strand of JADZAQ010000259.1, from coordinate 32,064 downwards.
GAAGCGTGCCGGGATGAGCGTGGTGAGGGGAGCGCCGATGGCCTCCGCACGCGCCCAGCCGAACATCGACTCCGCGGTGGCATTGAAGAGCACGATGCGCTGCGCATCGTCGACGGTGATGATCGCATCCATCGCCGAATCGAGCGTGCTCGCCGCCACCGCGGTGGCGAGGTCTTGTGGCATGGGCTGTGGAGCAGGTGAGCGCATCGGCGTTGGGCGGCGCCGCGCCCCGGATGCGCGCGGACCAACGATGATAACGCGACCGCGGCACGTGACAGTGGCACAATCGCATCTGTGGTGCGGCGCGCACCTTCGCTCGAGTGCCTTTCCATGGAACGACGCAAGCTCGGTACAGCGCCATTCGCGGTCACGCCGCTCGCCTTCGGGGGCAACATCTTCGGCTGGACCGTCGACGAGGCGACGTCGTTTCGCCTGCTCGACGCGTTTGTCGCCGGCGGCGGCAACCTCATCGATACCGCGGACTCGTATTCGCGCTGGGTGAGCGGGCACGTCGGTGGCGAGTCGGAGACGATCATCGGCCGCTGGATCGCGCGCCGCGGGCACCATCGCGACGTGGTCATCGCGACCAAAGTCGGCTCCGACATGGGGGAAGGTCACAAGATCCTGCGCAAGGACTACATCTTGCGCCGCGTCGAGGATTCGCTGCGCCGCCTGCACGTCGAGGCGATCGACCTCTATCAGTCGCACTGGGACGACGAAGGAACGCCATTCGAGGAGACGCTCGCCGCGTACGACCAACTCCTGCGCCAAGGCAAGGTGAAGGCCATCGGAGCCTCGAACCTCACCGCGCCGCGGCTCGCGCAGGCGCTCGCGGCGAGCGATGCGGCGGGCCTGCCGCGCTACGCCACCCTGCAGCCGCACTACAACCTGATCGAGCGGTCCATCTTCGAGGGGCCGCTGCAGGAGCTGTGCGTGCGCGAGGGCATCGGCGTCATTCCGTACTTCTCGCTCGCGGCCGGCTTCCTCACCGGCAAATACCGCTCGGAGGCCGATCTCGGCAAGAGCACGCGCGGTGGCGCGATGAAGAAGCTCCTCGACGCGCGCGGCCACACCATCCTCGCGGCGCTCGACGCATGGGCGGCGCGCCTGCGCGCCACGCCGGCGCAGATCGCGCTCGCCTGGCTCATGACGCGCCCGGCGGTGGTGGCGCCGATCGCCAGCGCCACCTCGATCGAGCAACTCGCCGATCTCATGCGCGCGCTCACGCTGGCGTTGCCGGCGGAAGCGCTGCAGGCGCTCGACACCGCCAGCGCCTGAGCGTCTACGTATTCGGCAGCGGGCTATGGCCGTTGCGCCCGACGATCGCGAGGAACTCGCGGCGCGTCGTCGGATCGTCGCGGAAGGCGCCCAGCATGCGGCTGGTGACGAGCGCGGCGCCAGGCTTGTGCACGCCGCGCGTGGTCATGCACTGGTGCGCCGCCTCGATCACCACCGCGACGCCCCTCGGTTGCAGAACCTCCTGCAGCGTATCGGCGATCTGCACCGTCATCTTCTCCTGGATCTGCAAGCGCCGCGCATACATGTCCACGAGCCGGGCGAGCTTGCTGATGCCGATCACGCGCTTGTCGGGAAGATAGCCGACGTGCGCCTTGCCGATGATCGGCGCCAGGTGATGCTCGCAGTGACTCTCGAAGCGAATGTCGTTCATCACGATCATGTCGTCGTAGCCGTCGACCTCCGAGAAGGTCTTGGCGAGGATGTCGCGCGGATCCTGCGTGTAGCCCGAGAAGAACTCGCCGTAGGCGCGCGTCACCCGGTCGGGTGTCTCCACGAGCCCCTCGCGGTCGGGATCGTCGCCCGCCCAGCGGATGAGCGTGCGCACGGCGTCGAGCGCTTCCTGGTGCGTCGGTTTGCGCGGCGCCGGCGGCGGCGTGGTGTCGAAACGTTGGATGTTCATCCGGGCATTGTGACACGGCTGAGCCATCGGCCCCGGTTGCGTCGAGGCGGCACTGCTGCGGGCGGCAGCGCCATGCGCGGCGGTGCGAGGAGCATCGTGCGAGAATCACGCCTTCGCCCGTTTCAGCAGAAGCCCATGCCTCGCTATGCGCTGCGCGGTGATGCCCCGCACATCCCGCCCTCGGCCTACGTCGCCGATACGGCGACGATCATCGGCCGCGTCCGCTTGGGCGTGGATACGAGCGTGTGGCCGGGGGCGGTGATTCGCGCCGACTCCGAGCCGATCGTCGTCGGCGACGGCAGCAACATTCAGGACAACGCGGTCCTGCACGTGGACCCGGGGGTGCCGCTGCACGTCGGGCGGCAGGTGACGGTCGGGCATCAGGTCATGCTGCACGGCTGCACGATCGGCGATGGCTCGCTCATCGGCATCCAGGCGGTGGTCCTCAACGGCGCGGTGATCGGCGCGGAGTCGCTCGTGGCCGCCGGCGCGATCGTCACCGAAGGCAAGATCTTTCCGGCACGCTCGCTCATCTTGGGCGCGCCGGCCAAGGTGGTGCGCGAACTCGATGCGGCCACCGTCGTGCTGCTGCGCCAATCGGCGGAGACCTACAGCCAGCGGCGCGCGTTGTACCTGGCCGAACTGACCCGCCTCGATTGAGGCTCGACGACGAGGACCCGACACATGACTGCCTATCTCATTGCCGACATCGAGGTCCACGACCCGGTCCGTTACGACGCGTATCGCCGACAGGTGAAGGAGACGATCGAACGGTACGGCGGGAAGTTCCTGGTCGCCGGCGGCCCGGTCGAGATCCTGGAAGGTGACGGGGTCGTGCACCGGCCGGTGGTCGTCGAGTTTCCGACGATGGCGGCCCTCGAGCGCTGGTACCACTCGCCCGAGTACGCGCCGCTCATCGCGCTGCGGCAGGCGGCGGCGCGCGGGTTTCTCTACACCGTGACCGGCGTTCACGCCGATGCGTAGCGCGCGTTCGGCCACGCCCAACGCGTGGCGGGGGTCCAGCAATCGATGGTCGGCACTCGCGCTGTGCGCGGCGTTGCTGCCCGCCGTCGTTCTCGCGCAGCCCGTCCGGATCGGTGTCATCGCGCCGTTCTCGGGTCCGTTCGCGGATTACGGTCAGCAGTTCGACGTCGGCATCAAGGCGTTCCAGAAGATCCACGGCGACAGTGTGGCGGGTCGCAAGGTGGAGATCATCAGGCGCGACACCGGTGGGCCGCTGCCGGAGGTGGCCAAGCGGCTCGCGCAGGAGCTCGTCGTTCGCGGCAACGTCGATGTCCTGGCGGGCTTTGGGCTCACCCCCGAGGCGCTCGCCGTGGCCGACGTGGCCACGCAGGCGAAGAAGCCGATGGTGATCTTCAACGCGGCGACGTCCGTCATCACCACGAAGTCGCCGTACATCGTGCGCACGTCGATGACGCTACCGCAGGTGAGCGCGCCGCTCGGCACCTGGGCGGCACGCAACGGCATCAAGCGGGTCGTCACGCTCGTCGCCGACTACGGCCCCGGTGCGGATGCCGAGGCTGCCTTCAAGAAGACGTTCGCGGCGGGCGGCGGGCAGGTCATCGAGGCGCTGCGCACGCCGTTGCAGAACCCTGATTTCGGTCCCTACGTGCAACGCGTCAAGGATGCGAAGCCGGACGCCGTGTTCATCTTCGTCCCCTCCGGCGAGCAGAGCATCGCGGTCATGAAGGCATACGGCGAGCGTGCCCTCGCGCAGGCGGGGATCAAGGCGATCGGCACCGGCGACGTCACCGACGACCACGTGCTCGCGGCCGTGGGCGAGACGGCACTCGGCATGATCACCACCGGACACTATTCGGCGGCGCACGATTCGCCGGGGAATCGGGCGTTCCTGCAGGCGGTTGCGGAGGTCGCGCCGCGCTCGGGCCGGCCAAATTTCATGGCGGTGGGCGCCTACGACGGCATGGCGGCGATCTACGAATCGATCCGTCGATCAGCGCCCGGCGCCATCGACGCCGACGCCGCGATGACGGTTCTCAAGACCTTCAAGACGATGAGTCCGCGCGGCCCGATCGCGATCGATCCGGACACCCGCGACATCGTCCAGGACATCTACGTGCGCCGGGTCGAGAAGAAAGGCAACGAACTGTGGAACGTCGAGTTCGACCGGATCGAGCGGGTCAAGGATCCGGGCAAGGAACGGTAAGGGCCGCGGCCCAATGCGGGTCGCGCCGTGACACGGCGCGTGCTCGTCGTCAGCCGCGCCGCCTGCGGTCGATCTCGGATTTCAACGGACCCGCCGCGTCGATGGTCGGCAGCACCGCGAAGCGGCGATTGCCGACGGCGCCGGCGAGCTCGCGCACGCCGAGGACGAGGAGCGCCAGCGTGAACGGCACGATGTAGTACAGGAGACGGAAGAGCAGCAGCGAGGCGAGGAGCTCCTCGCGATCGAAGGCGGTCAGCGCCAGGAGCATCGCCGCATCGAAGACGCCGATGCCGCCGGGAGCATGGCTCGCGAAACCGAGCAGCGTCGCCGAGACGAAGATCACCGCGAGCGTCAGGAAGCCGATCTCGGGAGTGGCCGGCATCAGCGCATACATGGCGAGCGCGCAGCAGGTGAGGTCGACGATGCCAATGCCGATCTGGACGAGCGTCGAGCGCCCGTTGGGCAGGCGCACGCGCCAGCCGCCGCGACCCATCGCCCGCGCACCGGTGGCGACCCACGCGACGTACGCGGCGAGGACCACGAGCACGACGATCGCGATAATGCGATTGACGGCAGGCGGCAGCCGGTCGATGAGGCTCGCGGCCTCGGGATCGATGAGGATGCCAAGGCCCAGCACCGTCGCGTTGCCGAGCCAGAAGGTGAGGCCGGCGAGGAAGCAGATCTTGGCGACGTCGACGGCGTCGAGGCCGTGCGCGGAGTAGATGCGGTAGCGCACCGCGCCGCCGGTGAAGACCGTGGCGCCGACGTTGTGCCCGACCGAGTAGCTCGTGAAGCCGCCGAGTGCCGCTATCCGGTACGGTACGTTCTTCCGCCCGATCTGGCGCAGGGCGAAGAAATCGTAGAAGGTGAGGGTGCCGTAGGCGGCGGCCACGAAGAGTGCCGCGAGTGCGATGTCCGGCCAGGGCGTGGTGCGGATGGCGTAGAAGACATCGTCGATGTCGATGCCCTGCAGCATCCGGTGCAGGACCACGATGGCGATGCCGATGATGCAAAGCGACAGGGCGAGTGCCAGGCGATTCCAGCCAATGGTGCGCTGGCAGAAGCGGGCGCCGGCACGCACCCCGTTGACGATGGCTTGAAAGGTCATGTCGCGGTCCCGCGCGGGGCTCCCTCCGGATGAGTGTGGCAGCGCGCCGCTCGGTACCGCGTCGCGGGCGGCGCGTTATCCTCGCGCCGTTCATGAATGCGACGGTATCACCGTTCCCCCGTCGTGGAAATACGTGCCCGCTCGCGACGGCGCGGCGCGCCGGTGTTGTAAACCACAAGGGGGCGGGTTGAGGTCGCCGCCGCCGACCCCAATTCTGGGCATAATCCGCAGCCTCGCGCTTGCCGGCGCTCCACCTTCCCTTGGACGACGATTCCGCCATGACCGACCCGACCGCTGACACCGCCGCCACTCCCGCTCCCGAGACGCGCGGCTTCCAGGCCGAGGTGAAGCAGCTGCTCCACCTCATGATCCACTCGCTGTACAGCCATCCGGAGATCTTCCTGCGCGAGCTCGTGAGCAACGCCGCCGATGCGGTCGACAAGCTCAAGTTCGAAGCCTTGCGGCACCCCGAGTTCTACGAGCGCGAGCCCGACCTGCGCATCGTCGTCGGCTACGACCGCGAGGCCCGCACGATCACCGTCCGCGACAACGGCATCGGCATGTCCTTCGACGAGGTGGTCGCCAACATCGGCACCATCGCCAAGTCGGGCACCCGCGAATTCTTCGCGCAGCTCTCCGGCGACGAGGCCAAGGACGCGCGCCTCATCGGCCAATTCGGCGTGGGGTTCTACTCGTCGTTCATCGTCGCCGACCGCGTGGTGCTCGTCACTCGCCGCGCGGGCCAGCCGGGGAGCGAGGGCGTGCGCTGGGAGTCGACCGGCGAAGGGGAGTACAGCATCGAGCGCGTCGAGCGCGCCGAGCGCGGCACCGAGATCACGCTGCACCTGCGCGAGGGTCACGACGATTTCCTCTCGCGCCATCGCCTGGCCGCGCTGATTCGCAAGTACTCCGACCACGTCGCGGTGCCGATCGTGATGAAGAAGGAGGTCTGGGACGAGGAGGCGAAGGGCTACAAGGCCACGGCCGACGACGAGACCGTCAACCAGGCGAGTGCGCTGTGGGCCCGGCCCAAGCAGGACATCACCGCCGAGCAGTACGAGGAGTTCTATCGCCACGTCGCCCACGACGGCGCGGCGCCGCTTGCGTACCTGCACGCGCGCATCGAGGGTCGCTCCGAGTACACGCTGCTGCTCTACGTGCCGGCGGCGGCACCGTTCGACCTGTGGGATCGCGAGCATCGGCACGGCGTGAAGCTCTACGTCCGCCGCGTGTTCATCATGGACGACGCGGGCGAGCTCGTGCCGCCGTACCTGCGCTTCGTGCGTGGGGTGGTCGACAGCAACGATCTGCCGCTCAACGTGTCGCGCGAGATCCTGCAGGAATCGCGCGACGTCGAGACGATCCGGAGCGGGCTCACCCGGCGCGTGCTCGACCTGCTCGAATCGCTTGCCAACGACGAGAAGGAGAAGTACGCGACGTTCTGGTCCACTTTCGGCCAGGTGCTCAAGGAAGGCTTCGTCGACGATCACGGCAATCACGACCGGCTCGCGAAGCTGGTGCGCTTCGCGTCGACGCAGACGGGCACGGCGGTGCAGGACGTCGGCCTCGCCGATTACGTGGCGCGCATGAAGGACCGGCAGGAGGCGATCTACTTCGTGACCGGCGAGAGCTACGCGGCGGCGGCGGGCAGCCCGCACCTCGAGTTCTTCCGCAAGAAGGGCATCGAGGTGCTGATCCTCGCCGATCGCATCGACGAATGGGTCGCCGGCACGCTGACCGAATTCGACGGCAAGCCGCTGCGCTCGGTGGCCAAGGGTGCGCTCGACCTGTCGGCGCTCGCCGATACCGAGGAGAAGGCGGCGCAGGAGCAGGAAGCCACCGCCTTGAAGCCGCTGACCGAGCGCCTCGCGCGCGCGCTGGGCGAGCGCGTGAAGGAGGTGCGCGTCACGCACCGCCTCACCGATTCACCGGCCTGCCTCGTGGTCGGCGAGGGCGAGGTGTCGGGCAATCTCGAGCGACTGCTCAAGGCGGCGGGCCAGAAAGCGCCCACCGTGGTGCCGATCCTCGAGATCAATCCGCGCCATGCGCTCGTCAAGCGCATCGACGGCGAGCCCGACGAGCGGGTGGCGGACTGGGCGAGCGTGTTGTTCGACGAGGCGCTCCTCGCCGAAGGCGCCCAGTTGCCCGATCCGGCGGCCTTCGTCCGGCGCCTGAACGCGCTCGTCTTCGGGGCCGGGGCAGTGGCGGATGTCGCGGGGACGGCGCCGCCGGCGGGGGCGGGAGACTGACGCGGTGCGCTCGGGGCCGCCAGCGAACCTCGACGCCATCACCGGGGAGCGGTTGCGCGCGCTCCTGCGCGCGATGCCCAAGGCCGAGCTCCACGTGCACATCGAAGGCACGCTCGAGCCCGAACTCATCTTCGCGCTCGCCGACCGTAATGGCGTCGCGCTGCCGTACCCCAGCGTGGACGCGCTGCGGGCGGCGTACGCCTTCACCGACCTGCAGAGCTTTCTCGACATTTACTACGCCGGCGCCAGCGTGCTGCGCACCGAGGAAGATTTCCACGCCATGGCGATGGCTTATTTCGCCCGCGCGGTCGCGGACCACGTCGTGCATGCCGAGATCTTCTTCGATCCGCAGACGCACACCTCGCGCGGCGTGCCGATGGCAACCGTCGTCCACGGTCTCGCGCGGGCGGGTCAGGACGCGCGACGCATCCATGGCATCGACGCCTCGCTCATCCTGTGCTTTCTGCGCCACCTCTCCGAGGACGATGCCTTCGCCACGCTCGAGGCGGCGCTGCCGTTGCGCGACCAGTTCATCGGCGTCGGGCTCGATAGCGGCGAGCGCGGCAACCCGCCGGAGAAGTTCGCCCGCGTCTTCGCGCGTTGCGGCGAGCTCGGGTTGCGCCGCGTCGCCCACGCCGGCGAGGAAGGACCGCCGGCGTACATTCGGGCTGCTCTCGACGTCCTGCACGCCGAGCGCATCGATCACGGCGTGCGCTGCCTCGAGGATCCGGCGCTCGTCACCGATCTCGCCCGCATCCAGGTCCCGCTGACCGTCTGCCCGCTGTCCAACGTCAGGCTGGGCGTGGTCCCGGCGCTCCACCGGCATCCGCTCGGGGCGCTGCTCGCTGCCGGCATCCGCGCCACGGTCAACTCCGACGATCCGGCGTATTTCGGCGGGTACATCGGCGCCAACTACGCCGAGACCTTCGCGGCGCTGCCGCTCGGGCCGCGCGATGCCTACGCGCTCGCCCGTAACGGCTTCACCGCGAGCTTCGCCGAGCCCGGCGTCAAGCGGCGCTGGCTCGATGCGCTCGACGAAGCCTTCGCCGCAGCGTAGGTCGCGCCACGCGGCGGTCACATGCGCAGCCGGCGCGTGCCGCTCACGTGCGGGTTGCCTCGTTCGTAGAAGCGCAGCAGGCGCTCGGCCTCCTTGCTGATGCCGATGCGCACCGACGTGCCGACGTCGCCCACCGGCCGCACGGCGTCGGCGAGCCACAGCCCGCTCGCCCGCACGCACAGGTCGACGCCGTCGAGAGCGCGATCGATGGCCATCGCCTCCGCGACGCGCCCGGGTCCGCGCGCGAGGTCGGTGAGTCGCTGCGTGCCACGACGGGCTTGCATGAGGGCGATCCCCTCCACGGGCTCGAGCGCCCGGATCAGCGCGCCGCCGCCGACGCCGGCTCGCTCGCCGGCGACGTTGAGCGAGAAGTGCATCCCGTAGATGAAATAGACGTAGGCGTGCCCGCGCGGCAGGAACAGCGAATTGTTGCGCGCGGTGCGGCCGATGAAGGCGTGCGCCGCGGCGTCCCCCGGCACGTACGCCTCGGTTTCCACGATGGTGCCCGCGGTGCGACCCTGCGCCGTCTCGCGTACCAGCGTCTTGCCGATGAGCCAGCGCGCGAGGACCGGGGTGTCGCTGGGCATCTCGCGCCGGATCAGTCGGCGATAGCCGCCGGCGGTCAGTGGCGCAGGACGCATTTCGCGTAGAGGTCGGGGAGGTTGCCCGCCGGATCGTAGGTCGCCTTGAGCTCGTGGTAGGCGGGACGATCGTAGATCCGCCAGAACTCGTCCTCGGTGAAATACGAATCGGAATACAGTGACTTGATGCCCCCGAGCGCCGACACCTTGCGCTCGATCCGCCGGTTGAGCTCGCCCGGCGGCCGCGCCTCGCGCGAGAGCACGCGGTCCCAGAAGCCGAAATTGACGTACGCCGTGCCTTCGCGCAGCGGATAGAGCGGGTGGCGTACCCCGGGCCGTGCCGGTGCGATCGGGCAGATCCAGATCGGCAGCACGCCGATCTCGTCGTGCATGAACGCGAGGTACTCCGCCGCTCGCGCGAGCGGGACGTCCACGTCCTGGATCACCGATTCAGCGTGCTGTCCGCGCAGCCGCTCGACGGTGGCGCCCACCCGCCAGCGCGTGTTCCAGCGCATCACCTTCTGGTAGAAGATCGAGTTGAGCCGGCGCCGCCCCAGCAGCCGGCGGAGGACCGGGTTTTGCGCACCGAGGTTGCGCGAGCACCAGAACCAGTCGGTGTCCCAGCGCCACAGATAGTCGCGAATGGTGAGGAAATCGTCGGCGCGCTCACGAAGCGAGCGGTAATAGATGCGCTCGAAGGTGTAGTCGCTTGCGTACGGTGCCGTGTCGATGCGACGACCCACCGAAAGGACGTGCGTGGCGCGGTCGAACACCACGCCGTCCAGAAAGTCGATCGTGCCGTCGGCGAACGCATCGGCGATCGCCGCGAAGAATGCATCGGGTCGCGCGAACCGGCGGTGCTGCACGTGGACGTAGCGCGCGACCGGCCGCGTGCGCAACGTGAGGCGCAGCGCGTAGCCCAGCGTTCCGTACGAATTGGGAAAGCCGCGAAAGAGGTCGCGGTGCTCGTTGTCGGGCGTGCAGGTGAGGATCCGGCCGTCACCGGTGAGCACGTCCATGCTGGTGACGTTCTCGTGGACGAGGCCGTGGCGAAACGATGTCGCCTCGATCCCCACGCCCGCCACCGCGCCCCCCAGCGTGATCGACTTCAACTGCGGCACCACCGCGGGCATGGCCCCCTGCGCCAGCGTGGCATCGGCGAGATCGAGGAACGTCGTCATGCCTTCGGCCTCGACGGTTTCACCTTGCGCATCCACCGCGATGACCTCGTTGAAGTGCGACAGGTCGATACGCGGCAGTCGACGCACCGCGCGGTCGCGGAAGAGATTGGACGTGGACTTGGCGAGGCCGATGCCGGTCGCGCCGGCCGCGAGCGTCGCGACGAGGGCGGCACGCTTTTCGGCGTGCGCCGTCACGTCGGCGCCGGTGCGTCGGTCCGGTACAGGAAGGCGCGACTCATCGGATAGCGGCTGCCGATGTTGCCCTTGGCGACGAGGACCTGGAAGAGGTGGGTGGTCCCCTTCGGCGAGCGGAACATCTCGGCGCACGACCACAGGTAGGCGCGCCACTTGCGCCGGAAGTGCTCGTCGAAGCGCACCGGATCCTGCGCGTGGATCGCTTCCCAGTTCGCATCGAAGCGCGTCGCCCAGGCGTCGAGCGTAAGCGCGTAGTGCCGGCGCAGGTTCTCGACGTCGACGACCTCGAGGCCGTGCTGCTCCATCGCCTCGATCGCCTCGGCGAGGCTCGGGATCCACCCGCCCGGGAAGATGTGCTTGCGGATGTAGAACTCGGTGGGGAAGCGGCCGACGTGGCCGATGAAGTGGATGAGCCCGAGCGCCCCAGGCTTCATCGCGTCGGCGTGCCCCTTGATCACGGCGGAGAGCTGGTCGCGCCCCGCGTGCTCGACGCTGCCGATCGACAGCAGCTTGTCGTACTGCCCGGGAATCTGCCGGAAGTCGCACTCGACGACCTTGATGCGGTCGGCAAGACCGCGGCGCTCCACCTCGCGACGGAGGCCCGCGACCTGTCGCGAGGCGGTGTTGATGCCGGTGCCGAAGGCGCCGAAGCGCTCGAGACCGCGGAAGAGCAGGCCGCCGAAGCCGCAGCCGACGTCGACGAAGGTCTCGCCCGGCTTGAGGTTCACCTTGCGACAGACGTGATCGATCTTCGCGACTTGCGCCTCCTCGACCGTGGTCGTGCCTTCGCACCAGTAGCCGCAGGTGTACATCATCGCCTCGCGGTCGAGCCACCGGCGATAGAAGTCGTAGGGCAGATCGTAGTGGTACTCGGCATTCGCCTTCGCCCGCGCGATCGACGCGTTGGAGTGGCGCGCCTCGTGCCACCAGTTGCGCAGGCGCACGAGCGGCAGATCGCTCGCGTCGGAGGAAGCATCCATGCCGGCGCGAAAGACCAGCGCGAAATCGCCGTCGACGTCGAGCTCGCCGTCGAAGTACGCCTCGAGCAGCGCCAGGTGGCCGAAGAGCGCCGGCGCGAGCTGCGCGCGCCGGGTGCGAAAGCGCAGCGTGAACGCCGGCTCCAGATCGCCGCTGCGAAACTCCGCGCCGTCGCTGAAGACGACGCGGAACGGAATACGCGAGCGACCGGCGAGGGTTCCCAAGTAGCGGGCGAGCGCACCGCCAGCGGTGGGTGCGCGACGGGCGGCAGGGACGGCGGTGGCCTCGTTCATGCGCAGGTGAGGTTAGCACAGCCGTGAACGGCGGTCGTGCTGCAAGCGCATCGTCCCGGTCACACCGCGGACAGGCGCCGCGACCGTCGCTGGCGGTTCGCCAAAACGCTCGCCTCGCACCTGCGTCGCGGCGGGCGATCACCACCGCGGCGCATGCCCACGCCGCGATGGTGGATTTTCGGGACGCCGTGGCATACTCTTCGTCCCTCGTCGGCGCCGCGGCGCCGGCATCGCCTTACGGAGCTGATCGAGCCTATGTTCGCTGCCGTCGTGTCGTCCTGCATCTTGCTGGGTGTTGCCGTCGCCACCGCGGGTGCGCAGGGCTTCAAGTTCTCGCAGCCCGATCCGGCACAGGAGACGCAGCGCGCGGCGCAGGCGGCGCGCGAGGACCGCATCGCCTACGAATTGTCCACACCCTGCCGCAGCGAGCTCAAGGGCAAGAAGATCGTGGTGATCATCGGCGAGCAGCAGTCGAACGGTTATGTCCTGGCGCAGCAACAGAATTACGGACCGCACTTCCAGGCGATCAATGGGCGGCTGCGCGACCTCGGGTTGCGCACGTTCACGCCGGAGGAGATTCGCGCGCAGATCAAGCAGGCCGAGATCGACGCGTACTTCCGGAACGACCCTGATGCCGCGCTCTCGGCGGCGCGGCGCATGGGGGCGAGTTTCATCCTGCGCGGCCTCATCACCGCCGACGCTCGCATGAACAACATCATCGCCGTCAACCAGGTGACGGTGACGATGGGCTTCACGCTCGCGCACAGCGATGGCAAGGTCATCTCCGACGTCGGCGCCGACGCCGCCTCGTACGCGGGTGCCAACGTGGCGCAGATGGCGCTCACCCTCGTCAACGAGCAGGCCGACGAGATCGTCGCTCGCCTGTACGGGGACTATTGCCGCAACGCCGGGCCGCCGCCCGCGGCGAGGCGGAAGTGATCGTTCAGCCATTCCTGGCGATCATCGCCGGGCCCTATCGTCCGCAGGAGAAACCCATGCACCGCATTCCACTTCGCCTTGCGCATGGCACCGTCGCCGCCTCGCTCGCGGTGGCCGCCTCGCTCACGCTCGCGCAACCCACGTTCCAGAGTGCTTCACCGACCGCCGGCGGCACCACGTCGCAGCAGGCAAACCAGACCGCCGACAAGACGCTGTACCAGGCGATCGAATACACCAATCGCAACAAGCCGGGGGTGCAGGTCATCGTGATCCCCGGCGAGATCAAGAGCAACAACGCGACCTTCCTGCAGAAATTCACCGCGAACAACATCGCCGATTACGGTGAACTTGAATTGTCCAATGCCAATTTCAAGGTTCTCGAGCGCAGCAACCTCGGGCCCGTCCTGCGCGAATTCGAGCTCGCCTACAACCTGGGTGATCCGCAGGCCGCCCGCAAGTACCTCGGCATGGGCAAGGTCAAGACGACCAAGTACGTCGTCAAGTTCGACATCCTGAAGACCGAACAGGTGGCCTCGGCGCAGAAGAGTTTCGACGGCGGCACGCTGGGCCAGATGGCAGGGCTCCTCGGTGCGTTCTCGGGCTCGCGCGGCGGGGCTGCGGCGGGGGCCGTGGGTGGCACCGCGCTGGGCTCGGTGCACAGCGGAGAGGCGACGAGCGTGTGGGTGATCGGCATGCGCTACAAGATCATCAATGCCGAGACCACCGAGCAACTCGCGCAGGGCTATACCGAGGAGAAGATGGAGGTCGGCGCCACGTCGAGCGGCGCGCTCGGCGCGCGCGAGTCGCAGCAGGGCGGCGCGGGGCTCGACACCATGGTGCAGCGTCTCGTGCAGAAATCGGTGTGGGAGATCGACAGCAAGTACAAGTGACGCACCCGTGACCGGCGGCGGTTCGATCACGGCCCGCGATCACCTCGCCCCCTCGCCTTCTCGACAACCCAGCGTAGCGCCTCATGGCGGAATCGACCAAGCTTGGCAAGTACGAGATCCGCGGTGAACTGGGCCGCGGCGCGATGGGTGTCGTCTACGAGGCGTACGACCCGCTGATCGAGCGGGCGGTCGCGTTGAAGACGATCCGTCGCGAGGCACTCCAGGGCGCGCACGCGACCGAGATCATCGCCCGCTTCCGGCGCGAGGCGCAGGCGGCCGGCAGGCTCACGCACCCCAACATTGTCGCGATCTACGACTTTGGCGAAGACGGTGGCGTGTCGTACATCGCGATGGAACTCGTGAAGGGGCGCGAGCTCAAGAGCTACTTCGAGGAGAATCAGCGCTTCGCGCTGCGCGACGTCGTGCGCATCGTGAGTCAGATCCTGGCGGCACTCGGCTATTCGCACCGGCTCGGCGTCGTCCATCGCGACATCAAACCCGCGAACGTCTTCATCCAGCCCGACGGCAGCGTCAAGGTTGCCGACTTCGGCATCGCGCACGTCGAATCCTCGGAGTTGACGCAAGTGGGCACGGTGCTCGGGACGCCAGCGTACATGTCGCCCGAGCAGATCCTCGGCACCCCGGTCGACGGCCGCTCCGACCTCTTTTCGGTCGGCGTCATGCTCTATCAGTTCCTCACTGGTGAGCGCCCCTTCTCGGGCAATGCGACGATCACCATGCGCAAGGTCCTCGAGGAGGATCCGTTGCCGCCGTCGCGCTTCAATACGCAGATTCCGGGGGCGCTCGATGCCGTGGTGCGCACCGCGCTGGCCAAGAAGCCCGATGACCGCTTCGCCGACGCCGAAGCCTTCGCCGCGGCACTGCACGCCGCGGCGGCGACCGCGCCGGTCGGTACCGGCAGCGGCGAGACGACCGTCGTGCCGGCACCGGTCGCGGTCGGTGCCTCGGCGGCGGCGGCCCCACGCGCGATCGTCACGCCCGCCGGTACGCCGAAAAAATCCCAGCTGCCGGCGGTAGCGGTGGTCGGAGCCATCGTCGTCATCGCGGTTGCCGCATCGGCATGGATGGCGTATCGCAGCCGCGACGGGGCGACCGCACCGCCCGTGTCGGCAGCGCTCACCGCGGCGCCGGTGCCTCCTTCGACGATGGGGACGCCGCCCGGCGACGCTGGAGCGGTGAATGCGGTCGCTACCGGTGCCGCGGCTCCGGTCGCGTTGCCGCCACCCAAGCTCGATCCCGGGGCGCTCGTGATTTCGGCGGTCGGCTTCGCCGACCCGGCCGACGCGCGCTACCAGTCCGACCGGGCGCTGCTGCAGGCCGATCTGCGCGCCGACGCGCGCAGCCAGCTGGTGGCGAAGGCGGTCAATCTCCTGGTCGACCAGGGATCGGTGGCGAAGAACTACGACCTCCTGCGCGACAAGCTCCTCACCCGGAGCGCCGATTACGTCACGACGGTCGTGCGCGAGAGCGCCCCCGAGACGGGCAAGGATGGCCTCGCCTCGCTCACCACGGAGGCTGTGGTCAACGTCAAGGCGGTGCAGAAGTCGTTGAACGAGATGTCGCGCAGCGAGCGCATCGACTTCATCCGGGCGAGCGGCGATCCACGCGTTGCCGTGCGGGTGACCACGCGCGATGCCGATCAGCCGGCCGCGCCGTCGCGATCGTCACCGGCCGCGGAGAACATCCTGAAGGAGCGCATCAAGTCGTTCGGCTTTCGCACCTGGTCGGAGGATGGCGCGCGCAGCGGCGACCCCGCCGCCGGGCCTGATTTCATCGTCGAGGGCGAGGCGACGATCAAGCGCCTGTCGATGAAGCTCGAGGCGTCCGGCCTCACCGTGACCAAGTACGCGCTCAACGGCTGGACGGTGAAGGCGATCGATCGCGCGACGGGCGAAGAGATCTACTACAACACCAAGCTGCCGACCGGGCAGGGGAGCTGGGCGAGCGAGGAACTGGCGCTGCAGGCGATCGGCACCCGCATCGCCAACGAATTCTCGCGTGACTTCTTCCTGTCGCACGTGCAGCCCAAAGGGCGACGCATCGTCCTGAAGGTGGCCGGCCTGCCGGCGGCAGTTGCCGACGAGACGTTGCGGCGGGAGATCGTCGGCATGCCATCGGTGCTGACCGCGAGCATGGCGGGCGTGCACACCTTCGACCTGCAGGTCGCCGGGAGCGGTCCGGCGGGCGATCTGGTGGCCGCCGGGATCTTGAAGCCGCTCGCAACGAAGTTGGGCCAGCCGTGCTTCTCGGTGGGGGCGGTGGCGGGTGACGAGGTCGGTGTGACCTTCGAGGCGAAGTGCGACGACCCGGCCGTGCTCGCGCGCCTGGAGACCAATCCGCCGGCCGCACTCTACGACGCGCCGACGCAACGCCAGAAGGCGATCGTCAAGAACCCCGAGACGCTGAAGAAGCTCATGATCTAGCCGCCCGGTTTCCCGGATTGGCGCGCAAGGTCGACACGGGCGGCTTGCGCCGCCGCCTCGGCACGCGCCGCGAGCCACTTGCCGACGACGATCACGGCGATCGCGCCGAGCGCCGGGGCGGCGTAGTGCAGCCATCCGGCGTTGGCATCGATCCAGGCCTTGATCGCCGGGTCGCTCACCGCCATTTCGCCGGCGACCCAGCCGAGCAGGCCGCCGCCGATGACGATGATGATCGGCCACCGCTCCATGAACTTCATGAGCAGCGTGCTGCCGAAGACGACGATCGGGATGCTGATGAGGAGCCCGATGATGAGCAGCGTGAGATTGTCCTTCGCTGCCGCGGCGACCGCGATCACGTTGTCGAGGCTCATCACGAGGTCGGCGATGAGGATCGTGCGGATCGCCGCGACGAGGCCCGAATTGGCCGTCGCCTTGCCCTCGTGATCGTCATCGTCGGGCAGCAGCAGCTGGATGCCGATCCACAGCAGCAACGCAGCGCCGACGAGCTTCAGGTACGGCAGCCGCAGCAATTCGACGGCGACGATGGTGAGGATGATCCGCATCACCACCGCCGCGCCACTG
Organism: Burkholderiales bacterium; assembly: GCA_020852555.1. Classification (GTDB taxonomy): domain Bacteria; phylum Pseudomonadota; class Gammaproteobacteria; order Burkholderiales; family Casimicrobiaceae; genus VBCG01. Next base: position 15,461 of record JADZAQ010000259.1, on the reverse strand, counting down.
CCCCAGATGACGGCCTGCTTCTGTTGCTTCACGGGCAGCGACCGCGCGGCCAGCGCGATCACCACCGCATTGTCGCCGGAGAGCACGAGGTTGACGCCGATGATTTGCAGGAGTGCAATCCAAAATGCCGTATCGGTGAAGGTCATGAGCGGTGCAGGTGAGGGTTGGGCGGAGCGCCGACGCGTTGCAATGATAACTCGCGGTGCGCGGCAACCGGCAGCACCGGCGCGCGCGATGCCGGGCATGCAACCCGCAGCGAGGCGCCGAGCGCGGCCGGCCGCGTCTTTCGGAGTACACTGCGCGGCGCACCCGCGGACGCCGCTACCCGCGCGAAGCGATCATGCGGATCCCGGATCGGGCATCTGCGCACGACTTACGATGAGTGCCAACGAATCGACCCCTGCGACTCCGGCGGCGTCCGCTGCTGCGGGCGGCGCCGCGCGCCAGCGCGAGTTGGTGTCGGCGTTCCGGCGCGGCTTGGGGATTCCCGATACGACGCTCGCCGGCGGTCTGGATGCCGAGACGATGGAGGAGGTCGGACGCCTGCTGCGGGAGATGATGGCCAGCACGGTCGACATGCTGCGGCTCCGCGCACAGGCGAAGAGCCACATCCACGCCGACATGACGATCATCGGTCCACGGGCGGTCAATCCGCTGAAGGCGGCGTGGGATGTCGACGTCGCCTTGCGCCACCTGCTCGCTCCCGAGCGGGCCGACTTGATGGCGCCGGTGCACGCGGTCGCCGACGCGTATGACGACCTGCGCGCGCATGATCGTGGCCTCGCCGCGGGGATCCACGCCGCACTGCAGCAACTGCTCGCGCGGTTTTCTCCGGGCGCTTTCGACGAGCGGCTGGGCAGCGGCGCCTTCGATCGCTTTCTCCCCGCCAACCGCAAGGCGCGCCAGTGGGACCTGCTGCTCGAGACCTACGAGGACACCGCGCGTGAGGCGCAGGGCGACTTCTGGGCGGTGTTCGAGCGCGAGTTCCGGCGCGCCTACGCCGTCGGCGAGCGACCCGAGGCCGGCGGCTCGCGCTGACCGGCGGTGAGGCTGCGCCCCCCGGGGGCGGCGAGCGAAGCGAGTGCGCGGGTGGTTGATGTCAATCCACCGCTTCGCTCGCGTCGCGCACCAGCGACGTCGTCATGCGCAGCAGCCCCGACAGGTGGCCCAGCATGTTGAGCAGGAGCCGGCGCGCGAGCTCCGGATTGCGCTGGTGAATCGCCTCCAGGTTGGCGCGCGAGAGGCTGTACGTCACGACCTCGGTGTCGGCGACGGCGGTGGCCGAGCGCGTGCCGCCTTCGATCATCGCCGACTCGCCGAAGATCACCCCGGGGGCGAGCGTGACGACGCGACGCGGCTTGCCGCGTGCCTGCGGATCTTCGGCGACGATGCTTACCGCGCCGCGGGCGAGGAGGTAGAGACGTTCGCCCTGCTGCCCATCGTGGTAGAGCGCCGCGTGGGCGGCGAAGAGCTGGCGATCGAGGAACGGCTTCATGAAGCGCAGTTCGTCGGGCGTGAGGCGCTTGAAGAGCGCGAAGTCCTCGATGGCGAGTTCCTTCTCGTCGCTGGCGATGTGCGCCGCGGTGAGGATCCTGCGCTCGGCGTATTCGAGCGCGCGGTCGGTGTCCTCGAACCACTCGGGGTGGTGCCGCTGCACGAACACGCCCGCACCCTGCAGGGCGCGCCCGAGGCGGCTCGTCGGCGACACGTAGGCGAGCAGCATCGTGACGTTCTGCTCGCGCAGCAGGCGCTGCAACTTGTTCAGCATGAGCGCACCGGAGGCGTCGATCATGGTCACCCGGCGCAAGTCGACGATGAGGTACTCGGTGCCGTGCGCAGCGCGCAGCGCCTCGAAGGCGAGGCGGTCGGCGGTGCCGAAGAAGATGGCGCCGTCGAGCTCGAGGACGGTGATGCGCTGGCCTTCGACCCGCAGGTAGCTCGCCTGTTCCGGGGGGTAGACGCGCCGCGATCCGCGGGTGGCGCCGGTTTGCACCGAGCGGATGAGCGAGCGGTTCATGACGGCGAGGAAGAGCCCCATCGACAGGATGAGGCCGGTCACCACCGCGGCGACCAGCCCGAAAGCGATGGTCACGAGCGCCACCAGCAGCACCAGCGCGATGTTGACGAGGAGCTCGCTGTCGTACTGGCCGCGTCGCAACCGGTCGATCGTCGTGCCTGCCCAGCGATCGATGAGGCCGACGGCGATGACCAGCATCATCGCCGACAGCGCGGCGATCGGGATGAGGTGCAGCAGCGGTCCGCCGTAGCGCAGCAGCAGGACCATCGTCACCGTCGTCGCGATGCTCGAGACGAGCTTGAAGCCGCCGGCGTGGTGGGTGGTGATCGCGTGGTGCGACGAGTACGCGACCGGCACGCCGCCGAACAGCGACGACACGAGGTTGCCGCAGCCGAGCGCCACCAGCAGGCGATTGGGGTGGTGCGCCGTGTCGAGCGGCCCGTCGGCTTCGCCGACTGCGGCGAGCAGGCTGTCGAGCGAGCCCACCACGGCGATCGCCAGCGCGGTGACGAGGAGATCGGTGCCGAACGCCAGGGCGAGTGCGACGCCGTCGCCGCTGATGAGCGGCGACAGCGCATCCGGCAGCGGCAGCTTGCCGAGCGAGGGCACGCGGGGACCGACGTCGCCGTGCCCGAGCACCGCGATGACCGTGGCCACCGCGGTGCCCGCGGCGAGCCCGATGAGCTTCGACGGCGAGCGCGGCCAGCGGCGGCGAACGAGAACGAAGGTCACGATGGTGACGACCGCGACCAGGATCGCCCAGCCGTTGACGACCGCGTGCCCGCCCCCTTCGCCGCCGCCCTCGCCGCCGCCGCCGTGCGTGCCGAGGACCTCCGGCAACTCGTAGAGCACGAGCGAAATCGCGAGCCCCGTCATGAGTCCGGCGACGACCGGATAGGGGACGAAGCGGGCGATGTTGCCGAGGCGCAGGAATCCGAAGGCGATCTGGATCACGCCGGTGAGTGCGAGGCACAGCGCGGCGAGGAAGAGGATCTCGACGACCCCTTGCGAAGGCGACGCGCGCAGCTCACTGTCGGCGGCGAGGCGCAGCACGAAGGCGGCGAACAGGAAGACCGACGACGCCCGGGGCACCTCGTTGGGAAGCAGCGCGCCGCTCAGGACGAAGGCGGTCAGCGTGCCGAAGATCGCCGCCGCGAAGGCGGCACGCAGGCCGGCTTCCACCGCGTACCCGCCGAGCGGAGCGAAGGCGATGAGCCCGAGCGGCAGCATCATCGCCACCAGCACGAACGCCGAGGAAATGCCTTGACCCACTTCGCGGGCGAAGTCGCCGACGGTGCGCTGCGGCGCGCTCGCCGCGTGGGGTTGCTCCATGGAGGCGTCGGAAGCGGCGTGCCCGGTGGGCAAAGACGCGCATTCTGCCAGACCGGGCTTGACGAGTGCGCGCCGGGCGCGCCATTCTGCACCGTCGGAACACGGGGAACGCAATGCTGACGATCAGGGTCATCACCTACAAGGGCACCGCGGTGGAAGCGGGGATCGGCGCGCAGTTTGGTGACGACGGCGGCAGCATCGGCCGCTCGCCCGAGTGCACGTTGGTGTTGCCCGATCCGGACCGCGTCGTCTCGCGCACGCACGCGGTGGTGACGCAGGTGGGCGGGCGCTTCTCGTTGCGCGATCAAGGCAGCACGGTGGCGGTGTTCGTCAACGGTACGCCGCTCGGCAAGGGTCGCGAGCGCACACTCGCCACCGGCGACGAGCTGCGCATCGCCGGCTACGCGCTCGTGGTCGAGGATGCCGCCACCGCGCGCGTCGCCGACGAGGACAGCACGACGATCCTGCGCGAGGGTACCCTGCTGTCGTGGTCCGAAGGTGACCGGCCCGAGCCAGCCAGCCGCATCGCCTCGGTCATCGTGCCCGCGCCGGCGGGCGTCCAGCCGGTGGCCACGGCCGCGTCGGACGTGCCCGCAGCGCGCGCCGCAGGAGCCCCAGCGCCCGCGCTGTCCGCAGCGCCGGCGAATGTCGCCGCGTCGGCGCCCGCGGCGGACGACGCGCTACTCGCGGCGCTGCTGCGCGGCGCCGGCGTACCCGAACTCGACGTCGTGGGGGGGCTCACGCCGCGCTTCATGGAGGACCTGGGAGCGCTGATGCGCGAGACCATGCGGGGATTGCTCGACCTCCTGTCCGCGCGCGCGAACGCCAAGCGCGAGGTACGCGCCGACGCCACGGTGATCGTCGCGCAGGACAACAATCCGCTCAAGTTCGCCCCTGACATCGATACCGCGGTCGCCCATCTCTTCGCACCGCCGGCGCCCGGCTTCATGGGCGCGCAGCGCAGCCTCGCCGACGCGCGCGCGAGCCTCTGCCTGCACCACGAGGGCTTCGTCGCCGGCATGCGCGCGGCGCTGCAGGCGGTTCTGCAGCGCTTCGACCCCGCGGCACTCGAAGCGCGCTTGCAGGAAACGGCTCCGGCGTCGTTCCTGGCGCTCAACCAGAAAGCTCGCCTGTGGAGTCAGTACGAGGCGTTGTACGCAGCGATCTCCGGCGACGCGCAGACCGACTTCCATTTCCTCTTCGGCGAGGAATTCCTCGCCGCCTACCAGGCGCGGGCCAGGCCCGCGCCGGTGGATTCGGACGTCGCCTAGTCGACGTCGCCGACGCGACGACGCGGCCATGCAGCTCGAGATCTCGGTGGTCTGCGCTCCCGGCGGCCGGGAGCGCAACGAGGACGCGTATGGATTCTGGACCGGTAGCGGGTGTTGCCTGGCCGTGGTGAGCGATGGCGCCGGCGGCCACGCCGCCGGCGACGTCGCGTCACGTCTCGCGGTGCGCGTCGTGCTGCAGAGCCTGCAGGAGGCGGCCAGTTGCTCGGCCGGTGCGCTCGACGCGGCGTTGCACGCGGCGCACCGCGCGCTGCTCGCGCAGCAGGCAGCGCGCGATGAGCTCGCCACGATGCGCGCGACGGCAACGGTGCTCGCCATCGATACCGCGCACGACACCGCGGTGTGGGCGCACGTGGGCGACACGCGCCTGTACTGCCTTCGCGCCGGGTCCATCGTGGCGCAGACCAAGGACCACAGCGTCGTGCAGCAGCTCGTCGACGCCGGCTATCTCCCGCCGAGCGCGCTGCGCCAGTCGCTCGCGCGCGGCAAGCTTTTCGCGGCGCTCGGCCACGAGTCCGCGTTACCGGTCTCGGTGCACGAGACGAGTTTTCCGCTGCGCGTCGGCGATGCATTCCTCCTCTGCACCGACGGCTTCTGGGAATACGTCGACGAGACCGCGATGGTGGATACCCTTGCGCGCAGCGCGAGTCCGGCGGCCTGGCTCGATGCGATGGTCGCCGACGTCGTGCGCTGCGGTGGGCGCGAGCAGGACAACTACTCCGCGCTCGCGGTGCTCTGTCGCGCGCCGACGTGAGCGGCGGCCGCGCGGGAGGCGCCAGGGGACTCGCCGAGGCCCGCCCCCGGCGATTGCACCGACCCGGGTCCGATAGAGAGTTGTGTTTACGGGTCGATCGCGTGCAATATTCGCCTTTCCGCCACCGCTGACCCAGGTCGCATGAGGTCACGCTTGCTTTCGATCGATCCCGAACGGCACGTTGCGTCGGGCGCCCCGCGCCAGCGGATCCACAGCCGCGTGCTCGTGCTCGTCGCGGCGGTCGTCCTGCTCGCCGCGGGCTGTGCCACGCCACCGCCGGAACCGGCGCCGGCGCCGGCACCGCAACCGGTCGCTCCGCCCCCGCCGCCGGTCGTCGAAGCGCCCAAACCGGCGCCGCCGCCCGTCCCGGAGCTGACGCCCGCGCAGGCCAAGGCACAAGCGCACAAGCTCACGATCGAGGCGATCACGCAGCTCCAGAATGGAGACGAGCCGGCGGCGCAGAAGACGCTCGAGGATGCATTTAAGCTCGATCCCGCCAACGATCTCGCGAAGAAGCTCACGGATCAGATCAAGGCCGATCCGCAGAAGGAGCTTGGTACGGTCTTCTTCCGCTACACGGTGCAGCGCGACGACTCGCTGTCGAAGCTCGCGCAGCAGTACCTGGGCGATCGCTACCGCTTCCACATCCTGGCGAAATACAACGACATCGCCAATCCGAGCAAGCTCGCGGCGGGCCAGGTGATCAAGATCCCCGGCCGCCAGCCGACCGCGGCGGCGCGTCCGCCTGCCGCCACGGCGCCGGAACCGGTCGACGACGAGGCGGCCAAGGCGGCGACGCCCGAGACGAGCACGCCGCGCAGCGCCTCGGTCGCGTTGATGCAACAAGGGGCCGCCTACCAGAAGGCGGGAAACCTCGAAGGCGCGTACGAGGCGTATCGCGAGGCGGCGGCACGCGATCCCGCCAATCGCGACGCTGCCGTGCAGCGCGACAGCACGCGCAATACGCTGGCCCGCCGCTACGAGCGCCAGGCGGCGCTCGCCTTCCAGCGCCAGAATCTCGACGATGCGATCGCCAACTGGGACCGGGTGCTGGCACTCGAGCCGAACAACCAGAAGGCGAAGCTCGAGCGCGAGCGCGCGCTCGATCTGCGCAAGAAGCTCGCCGAGAAATTCGGCGCCAAGTAGTCGTCGTACCGCGCGGGGCAGGGGCCCCGCTTCGCGGCCGGCCGGCGGCGGACCGCCGCCGCGTCACTTGATCCGGTCGAGCTTCTCGCGAGCCGTTCTGGCTTCCTGGAGCTTGATCGCGGCCTGCGCATTGCCGGGATCGAAGCGCACGCTCGCTTCCAGATCGCGGATCGCTTGCGGGAGATTGGTGCGGAAGGCGCGCGTGCCCTTGGCGAAGTAGTCCTGCGAGATTTTCTTGCGCAGCGGTTCCAGGCGCGCGGCCCACGGCCCGCCGGCGTCACCACGCAAGGCGCTTGCCTGCTCGTAGAGGCGCAGCGCTTCCTCGCGCTGCCCCTGTCCTTCGAGGTCCTGCGCGCGCTCGGCAACCGCGGCGCCGATGCGTTGGCGGGCGGCGTGGTTGCCGGGATTGGCCGCGACGTAGCCCTTGAGGTCGCGCAACCCGCTCGCCGTATCGCCGGCGCGCAGGAGCTCGAGCGCCTGATCGACCGCGAAGGCGTCGTTGCCGCCTTCGGGCGCCGGCATGGGGGCAGGGCCGGCCGGTGCGCGGCTCTTCGTCACGGGCTCCTCGGGGGGCGGCAACTTCGCCACCCGATCGGCCTGGATCCGGGTGAGCCGCCGCCGCTCGATCTCGCGCAGTGCGGTCGGGGCGTTGGGCTCGCGCGGATCGAGCGCCAGCACCCGCAGCATCGCCGCCTGCGCGCGCTCGAGTTCACCGGCAGCGAGTGCCGTTCGCCCCAGCCGATACTGTTCGCGTACCTCGTTATCGATCGTCGTGCCGACGTCGGTGAGTTCGCGCGCGATCGCCGGATCGTCCGGCGCGAGCGTGGCGAGGATCTCGAGATGCGTCTGCACGCTGGCGAGGTCCCCCGCCTGGCGCGCGGCGTCGGCGAGGCGCCGCTGCTGCGTGAGCATCGCGGTGACCCGTGCATTGGGAGGCGGTACGGTGGCGACGGTCGGGCGCGGCGGCGGCGCGGGCGGCGCCTCGACGACCGGTGCCGGCGCGCAGCCCCCCAGAACGAGGGCGCCGCCGAGAATCGCACCGAGCGTACGGCAAGGCGAAAGCTTCACGGACGCGGCATGCGTGCGAAGGTGGCGAGTCTGGACTTGAACGCATCCAGATCCTCGTTGCCGAAGATCATGCTGCGCCGGAGCATGTACGGGTACGCATAGAAGGCATTGCCGCCGGCGGTCACGGTGACTCCCTGCGCGACGTCGTCCTTGACGAGGACGTCGACCACGTACTCGTTGACGTCGCCGTATGGGTACGCGTAGGTGAAGGAGGATTCACCGAGGCGTTCCTTGATCACTCCGATCGGCACCGTGATCTCGCGGCGGATGCGCTCGCGGTAGCGCGCGTCGGCCTCGCCCGGCAAGCGTTGGGCGAGGTTCGCGTGCGTCTTCGAGTGCGGCTGGATCGTCACCAGGCCGGAGTCGACCATCTCCTTCATCTGCGCCCAGGTGAGCGCATCGGAGGCACCGACGAAATCGGTGTAGAGGAACACCGTCGCCGGGAAGCGGTGCTTCTTGAGGACCGGATACGCGATTTCGAACGTCGAGCGATACCCATCGTCGATGGTGACTACCACCGATTTCGGCGGGAGCGCCTCCTTTCCGGCGAGAAAGCCGTGCAGGCGCTCGAGGGTGATCACCGTGTAGCCGTTGCGCGCGAGGAAATCCATCTGCTGCGCGAAGGCCTGCGGCGTGACGCTCAACTTGCCGGGACGACTGCCGAAGCGGTGATAGCACAGGATCGGGACCGTCTGGTAGCCGGTCGCGACCACGCCGAGCGGATTGCGCGGGTGCAAGGGAATGACGAGGGTTTCACCGGCGCGCACCGTCGTCACCGCGTTGAACTGCGCGATCCACCAGGCCTTGCCCGCGTCGCCCAGATAGCGGCGGGCGAGCGTGTCGAGCGAATCGCCGTTGTCGGCGGTGACGATCACGAAATTGTCGCTGCGAGCGACGACCGCGCTGGGCGGAGCCGGCGCGGCCGGCGGCGCGGATGGCGGGAGTGACGGCGCCGGCGGCGGGGTCGCGCAGCCGGCGGCGAGCGCCAGCACGGCAAGCGACGCCACCCAGCGCCGCGCTATCGCGCCGCCGGCGGCCGAACGCCAACCGGGCGACGTACGCAAGTCAGTGTGAATCGGTGACATGGATACCCGCCGTGCGCGCGCCGGGGGCGAGCGTGGCGGCGTCGTAGCGCCTTTCGAGCGCCGCGGCGGTTTCGTCGAAGGCGCTGAAGAGCTCGCCGAATTCGTCCTTGCGTGATTCGCCGATGCGGTAGTCGAGGCGACCGTTGGCGAGCTCGGCCAACGAATTCTTGAGCACCCGGATCGGTTGTGCCAGGCGCTGCGCGAGCAGGTACGTGCCACCGGTGACCGCCGCGACGGTGACCGCGGTCAGGATGGCGAGGAGCACCAGCATGAGATTGGCCACGGCGGTGAGCGGCGCCGCGTAGATGCCGAGGTGGACGTTGCCGATCGTCTTGCCCTGGAAGAGCACCGGCGCCGAGAAATCGAGCACTTCGCGACCGTCGGTCATCGCGTGGCTTTGCACCGTCACCTGCGGATCGTTGGAGGGGATCGGCGTGGCCTGCGGCGCGACGTACTTCTGGTTGACCTCGGCGGCGACGTTCGACGCGCGCACGATGCCCTGGTAATCGACCACGTTCATGTACGAGAAATTCTGCTGCCGGCCGAGCGTTTCCTGGATGAAGACGTCCATCGCCGCCCAGTCCTCCGAGAGGAGTGGCACCGCGTCCTGCGTGGCGGTGAACTTGGCGAGCGACCCGCCGTAGTCCTTCACCTGGTCCATCATCGCCGCGTACTGCTTCTTGTAGAGGATCGTCGCGGTGACCGTCATGGTGATCGCCACCACGGCGGCCATGGTCAGCGCCCAGCGCAGCGCCAGCGGAATGCCGCCGCGGGTCTTGCCCTTGCGCGCCTCCTCCTCGGCGAGCTCGTGTTGCACGCCGACCAGCGCCTGCGCAAATTCCTCGCCGGTCTGGAAGCGCTTGTCCGGCTGCTTCTTCAGCGCCCGCTCGATCACCCGCCGCAACGACAGCGGCAGGTCGGCGCGCACCTTGTCGAGCGACGGCGGATCGGTCTTGGTGATCTTGTAGGCGACGCTGATCAGGGTGTCGCCCTCGAACGGCAGGTGGCCGGTGAGCAGTTGATACAGGACGACGCCGGCCGAGAAGAGATCGGAGCGCGAATCGACCTTTTCGCCGATCACCTGCTCGGGGGACATGTAGTGCGGTGTGCCGAGCACGTTGCCGATCTGCGTCTGCTGCGTGGTGTCGGCGGCTTCGCTGCCGTCGATGCGGCAGATCCCGAAGTCGGCGACCTTGATCGTGTTGCCGTCCGCCACCCGCATGATGTTGCCGGGCTTCACGTCGCGGTGGATGATGCCCTTCTTGTGCGCGTAGTCGAGGGCGCGCGTGAGCTGGATGCCGACCTCGACGATGTCGCGAGTGGTGAGCGCCTTGCGGTTCTTGATCTCGTCGCCGAGCGTTCCACCCTCGACGAGCTCCATCGCGATGTACGGATGCCCCTGGTCCTCGCCGACGTCGAAGACGGTGACGATGTTCGGATGCGAGAGCACGCCCGCGCCCTTGGCCTCGCGCAGGAAGCGGTTGCGGTACTCGCCGTCGAGGCGCAGTTGCGCCTTCAATAGCTTGATCGCGAGCGGGCGGTTGATCTCGGGGTCGAAGGCCCGGTACACGCAAGCCATCGCGCCTTCGCCGATGATCTCGCGGATCTGGTAGCGGCCCAGGCGTTCCATCGCGGACGTGTCGTTCATGGCGGCCTCGGTGCGTGGCGATGAGGGCCGCGCACGATGACCGCGGAGTATGCCAGAAGCGAGGCGCCGGCAAGGGCTGCGAAAGGGCCTAGACTTGCATCGGCGCCTGCCTCGGCGCTGCTCGCCTCGACCGTGGAGGGTCCATGTCCCCGTCATCCGTGCCGTCGGTTCTTGCACCCGACCCGTTCAATCAGGTGACCCCGCTCGCCGACGACAATCCGTTCGCGGCCGACCTCGCCTTGCAGGAGGCGGTCGTTCGCGAGGGCGCCGGGCAGGCGCGCGAGTTCCTGCACGCGCGGGGTGCGGAGGTCGGCTCGCGCGCGATGCGCCTGCGCGCCGAGCTCGCCAACCGCTATCCGCCACGCTTCGTGCCGTTCGACGGCAACGGGCGCCGGCTCGACGCCGTCGAGTTCCATCCGGCGTACCACGAGCTCATGGATTATCTCGCGCGCCACGGCGTCTCGGCGGCGCCCTGGGCGCGACCCGGGCCGGGTGCGCACGTCGCGCGGGCGGCGCTCTTCATGCTGATGGCGCAAGTCGAGGGCGGCGCGCTGTGCCCGACGACGATGACCTTTGCCGCGGTACCCGCGCTGCGCTTCGATGCCGACCTCGCCGGAAGGTGGCTGCCGCGCGTGTTCGCCGCGCGTTACGACCCGCGCTTCGTCCCGGCGCGCGACAAGGCCGGCGTCACGCTGGGGATGGGCATGACCGAGAAGCAGGGCGGCTCCGACGTGCGGGCGAACACGACGCGCGCCGCGCCGGCCGGCGGGCGCGACTACGTGATCACCGGTCACAAATGGTTTCTCTCGGCACCGATGTCCGATGCATTCCTCGTCCTCGCCCAGGCGCCGGGTGGGCTCTCCTGCTTCCTGCTGCCGCGCTTCCGGCCCGACGACAGCGTCAACGCCATCCGCCTGCTGCGCCTGAAGGACAAGCTCGGCGATCGCTCGAATGCGAGCGCGGAGGTCGAGTTCGAGCGGGCCCACGCCGAGCTCGTCGGGGAGGAGGGGCGCGGCATCGCGACGATCCTCGCCATGGGCCATCTGTGTCGCCTCGATTGCGTGCTCGGTACCGCCGGTCTCGTGCGCGGCGTCGCCGTCGAGGCGCTGCACCATGCGCGCCACCGGCACGCGTTCGGTCGCACGCTCGATGCGCATCCGCTCATGCAGACGGTGCTCGCCGATCTCGCCCTCGAGTCGGAGGCGGCGACCGTGCTCGCCTTGCGGCTCGCGCGTGCCTTCGACGCCGACGATGCCGCGGCCCGCAGCTTGCGACGACTCCTGACGCCCACGGCCAAGTTCTGGATCTGCAAGCGCGGCCCGCAAGTTGCCGCCGAGGCGATGGAAGTCCTGGGCGGCAACGGCTACGTCGAGGAGGCGCCGCTGGCCCGGATGTACCGGCAGCTGCCGGTCAACTCGATCTGGGAAGGCTCGGGCAACATCGTCTGCCTCGACGTGCTGCGCGCGATCGCCCGCGAGCCCGCCTGCGTGGAAGCGCTCGCCGATGAATTGGCCGCGGCGCGCGGCGGCGACGCCACGCTTGACGCCTTCGCCGACGCTTTGCTGCGCGATCTCGCGCGTGGTACCGGTGACGAAGCGGGCGGGCGCGGCATCACCCAGCGCATTGCGGTGGCCGTCCAGGCGGCGTTGCTGGTTCGCCATGCGCCGCCGCCGATCGCCGCGGCGTTTTGCGCCACGCGACTTGCACCCGCCTACGCCGGTGCCGTGTTCGGCGCGTCGGTGATTCCGGCGGCGCGGCAGATCATCGGCCGTGCACTGCCCGAGTGAGCTGAACGAACGTCGGCGACCTGGCGCGGCCCGGCGCTCGACGACACCGCAATTCGCCAGCGTTCCGCCATGCGATCAGCGACCATCGTCCGAGGAACCCCTTCATGATCGACGCGATCACCCGTGTCGCGCAGGCGCCACCGCCGGCCGTGCCGCCGTCCACGACTCATCTCGACGGCGCCGCGGCAGCGCTCGGCAACGTGCCCGCCGACATCGCGGCGCTGCCCTTCCTGCAGCACCTCGCGCAGGCGCTTCCCGTCGCGGACATCGCCTTCGGCGGCGCGATGCTCATCATCATCATCCTCATCCACGCCACCGGCGTGCGCGTGGTGACCGACATCGTGGCCAAGCGCATGCGCGTGATCATGGCGCACCCGCGCGTGTGGCAGGCCGACGCCGTGATGTCGCTGTCGGTGGTCCTGCTGCTCGTCCTCCACCTCGTCGAGACGATGGTGTGGGCGAGTTCGCTCGTCTACGGCGGGCTCGTCACCGACTGGCGTGCCGCGGGCTTCTTCGCCGGCAACACGTATACGACGGTGGGTTACGGCGCTTTCGTCCTGCCGCAGGGGTGGGAGATGGTGGCGCCGATCATCGCGATGTCGGGGCTCTTCACCTTCGGCTGGTCGGGCAGCGTTCTGGTCACCATCGTCGCCCGCTGCCAGCGCGTCAAGGATCTCGCGACCGGACACGATGCGGCCGTGGATCGCGTTGCGAGTCCCGGCGAAGGCGACTAGGATGCGCGCTTTCCGACCGTCATCGAAAAAAGGGGAGTGTCGCCATGGCTGATCCCGCTGCATCCGCAATGCGCCGCGCCGGTAACGGCGCCATCGTGTGGGGCGTGCTGCTGATCCTCGCTGGCATCCTCGCCGTCACGCAGCCGGTGATCGCTGCCGTCGCCTTCAACCTGCTGTTCGCCTGGCTCCTGGTGCTCGCCGGGATCGTGGAGATCATCTACGCGATCCAGGATCGCGCCAAGGAGGGCTTTCGCCTCAAGGTCCTGCTCGGCATCCTGACGCTGCTGCTCGGCGTCTTCCTGCTGGTGCGGCCGGTCGTCGGCGTGGCGTCGATCGCGCTCGCCATCGGCGCCTTCGTCTTCATGCACGGCATCTCGGCGATCCTCCTCGCGTGGCGGATCAAGCCGCGCCCCGGCTGGGGCTGGGTGTTCTTCGACGGCATCCTGTCGGTGGTCATCGCGCTGCTCATCGCCAATCGCTGGCCCGACAGCTCGTTCACCTTCGTCGGCATCCTGGTCGGCATTACGCTCATGTACGGCGGGATCTGGCGCATCGTGCTCGGCCGCGCGCTGCGCACCTGAGCGGTGGCGCGGCCGCCGGCACAGCGCAGCGTCAGCTGGGGGGATCGCGGAGGGAACGCGCCGCCTCGCCCTGCGCGCGCAGCGCGGCGAGGCTCGCCCCCATGGTGAGCGCCTGCGGGTCCGCCTTCACGTGCAGGAGCGCCGGTATGCCGGCATCGGCGGAGGCGAGCGCGCGTTCGAAGGCGGGGACGAACTGGGCGGTGCTCTCGACGGTCTCGCCGAGTACACCGTAGGCGCGGGCGAGCGCTGCGAAGTCGGGATTGCGCAGCGACGTCCCGGAGACGCGACCGGGATGCCGCCGCTCCTGGTGCATGCGGATCGTCCCGTACATGCCGTTGTCGATCACGACGAAGACGATCCCGAGGTCGTACTGCACCGCGGTGGCGAGCTCCTGTCCGTTCATGAGAAAGCAGCCATCTCCGTTCCAGGACACGACGGGCCGTTGCGGATGCACGAGCTTGGCCGCTACCGCCGAAGGCACGCCGTAGCCCATCGCTCCCGAGTAGGGCGCGAGTTGCGAGCCGAGGCTGCGGTAGCGATACAGCCGGTGCAGCCACGTCGTGTAGTTGCCGGCGCCGTTGGTGACGATCGCGTTGGCGGGCAGGCGCTCGTCGAGCCACAACACGATCCGCCACAGGTCGACGTCGCCGGGTACCGGACGCGGCGCACGCCAGGCGGCACGCGCGGCGCCGATAGACTCGAGCTGCGCCTGCCACGCCGGCACGGCGAGCGGGGGCAGCGCGGCCATGGCGGCGAGGAAGGTGAGCGGGGTGGCCGCGATGGGCAGGGCGGGCTGGTAGACGCGGCCGAGTTCGTCGGGCGACGGATGCACGTGGATCAGCCGTTGCCGTGGCACCGGGACGTCGAGGAGCGTGTAGCCGCCCGTCGTCATCTCGCCCAGTCGCTCGCCCAGCACGAGGAGCACGTCCGCCTCGCGCACGCGCGCGGCGAGGCTGGGATCGACGGCGATGCCGACATCGCCCGCGTAGTGCGGATCGCGATGATCGAAGAGCTCCTGGCGGCGGAAAGCACAGGCGACCGGGAGCCGATTTGCGCGCGCGAAGTCGGCGAGCGCCGCACGCGCCTCGGTACTCCAGCGGCTGCCGCCGACGATCACCAGCGGGCGGGTGGCGGCGGCCAGCATGGCATGGGCGGCGGCGATCGCCGCGGGCGGCGGAGCGCTATCGACAGGATCCACGCACGGCGCGTCGCTCGTCACCGCGCGCGACGTCAGCATGTCCTCGGGCAGGGCGAGGACGACGGGCCCCGGGCGACCCGACATCGCGACACGAAACGCATGCGCGATGTACTCGGGGATGCGCACGGCGCGATCGATCTGCGCCACCCACTTCGCCACGCTGCCGTACATCCGCCGGTAGTCGACCTCCTGGAAGGCCTCGCGGTCGACCATGTCGCCGCCGACCTGCCCCACGAAGAGGAGCATCGGCGTCGAGTCCTGCAGCGCGGTGTGGACGCCGATGCCGGCGTTGGTGGCGCCGGGGCCGCGAGTGACGAAGGCGATGCCGGGGCGGCCGGTGAGCTTGCCGTACGCTTCGGCCATGTACGCGGCGCCGCCCTCCTGCCGGCAGACGATGAAGCGCAGGCGACCCGCCGTATCGGCCAGCGCATCGAGCACGGCGAGGTAGCTCTCGCCGGGGACGCCGAACGCGAGGTCGACGCCTTGCGCAAGGAGGTTGGCGACGACGATCTCGCCGCCGGTGCGCAATGGGGACGGGGTCATGGGCAAGGTCGAGTCTCCAGGGTCGCTTCGACGCCGCCTAACGTCCGGCGACCAACTCTTCGCGGGTGACCACGAACACGCCATCGTCCTTGGCCGCAGTCGCCAGCCACGTCGCCGGCAGGCGGGGGAACGCCGCTTCGACCGCCGCGCGATTGTGCCCGACTTCGACGACGAGCACGCCCTCGTGCGCGAGGAAGCGCGGCGCCTCGCGCAGCAGGACGCGTACCGCATCGAGACCGTCGTCGCCGCCGGCCAGAGCCAGCACGGGCTCGTGGCGGT